>CAZQZR010000005.1:0-55275 GCA_964597845.1 uncultured bacterium
TCAGGGTTTGAGGATAGCCGGAGCAGGTGAGGAGTCAAGTCAAAGGTCAAAAGGCAAAAGGCAAAGGTCAAAACCGCAGAGAGGAGCGGAAGGCAGAGGACGGATGAAAGCAGGCAGAGAGGCGGCGGAGTCAAGTCAGAGGTCAGAAGCCAAAAGGCAAATCTGCGGGCGGGCGAAGGTAGGCACGACGGGAAGTTGCGCTCCAGGTTTTGTTGGTGCAGGTGCCGGAGCGAGGGCGAGGGCGGCGCAGCCGCCAAGTCAAAGGTCAAAATGCAAACGTCAAAATGCAAAATGGCGGACGCGGCCGTTGGGCGCGAGGAACGGAGAGAAGAGACCCTCTCACTTCGTTCAGGGCGGCTCAGCGCCGGTTTGCAGTGAGCGGTCTGCAGTTGGCAGTGAAGGGCAAAGGGTCGAATGGATTGTGCGAAAAAGGGGGCAGGTGCAGAACTAAGAGCTGTTGCAGGAGCAGGAGCGGCTGCTGTTGGTTGACCTGTTGCAGGGGCTGGATCAAGGGCTGTTGCAGGTGCTGGGACAAGGGCTGGAGCGATAGCTGTTACGAGACGATGACCGGGCGCTGTTGCGGGTGCTGGGACAAGGGCTGGAGCGATAGCTGTTGCGAGACGATGACCGGGCGCTGTTGCGGGTGCTGGGACGAGGGCTGAAACGAGTGCTGTTACGAGACGAGTGCCGGGCGCTGTTACGGGTGCCGGGACAAGGGCTGGGGCGACGGCTGTTGCGAGACGAAGGCCGGGTGCTGTTGCGGGTGCTGGGACAAGGGCTGTATAGAGGGAAAGGCCTCCCCGGATGGTCTAGGGGACGGAAATTCACCGAGACGAAGTCAAAATGCAGAGCGCAAAATGCAGAGCGCAAAATGGCGGAAGCGGACGGAAATCTCGGGAGGAAAAGGAGTTGGGACACGATGGCGTGGCCGGAAAACCTGGGACAGTCCCCGGCCTGCCAGGAGCAGGCCGCGATCCGGTACAGTCCCGGTTTTCCGTCCGGGGAATGTTACGTTTTGGGGTCGTGGTTTCTCTAATACCGGTGGAAGGCGTTGCACTACGAAGAGCAACGGATGCAGGAGCATTCGGGGAAAGCGATGAGCGCGGAGCGCTGAATCGCGAGCGCATGGCACGGACGGTCATGCTCGCTGCTCACTCTCGCATCTCTACGTGTGTATTATACTGCACATTCCGTGACTCGCCGAAACGCAGCCTAACTTCTGTATTCTCAATTCACTATTCACGATTTCCGCGAAATACCCTCCCCTGCTCTCAGGGCGGCAGTCGAAGAGGACTTCGACTGAGGAATAGGCTAAGGTTTAGGTTGAGGTTGAGACCGGACTCTGAACCGAAGTTTGACTTGAGCAATGGACGGAACTTCTTCACGAGCTTCGACGCGACCTTTGGCGCGCCCTTGTCGCGAAGCGATGGCCGAAGCTCTTGCCGGCGCTTTGGGCCGAGCTTTCGAACACGCTCTTGAATAAACTCTCGAAGACACTCTCCGGGGACCTTTCGGAGGAGCTTCCCGGCCAACTCTGAAGTGAGCTTTCGCGCGCGGGCGACGGCGCTCAGGTTCGCACCGGCGCAGGAACGCCGGAGCGGGCTATGCGCCGGGCTGTGAAACCCGCGCCCAATTGCGCACGAACTCGACCACGGCCGGTAGCGCGCGCTGGATCGGCTCGGACATCTCTTCCCCGAACTCAATTCGCTCGGGCTGTATGCCGAGGAGTTCGATTGCCGCGCCGGTTTCGGCCGAGAGGAGCTCGACGGTCAGAGACAGCGGCAGCGTATGCGTTGAGAGCAGTCCATAGGAGAGCTCTTCAATCTCCTGTCGGCTGAACAGCCGGAACTCGCCCGCCTCAGCTCCGAAGTCGCAGCAGTCAATCACGAGTATCCGGCGCGGCGCGAGCTTCGCAACCGGCTCGACGTAGTTCTCCGGTGTATCGCCGCAGTCGATGACGTGTATGTCACCGGGACAGGACTCGGAATCGCCGGACGGGGACAGTCCCCGGCGCTCAAAGGAAAGGGGGCGAGGGGTCGAGGGGTCAGGGATTCCAGTGTCCGGAACTGGACCCCTTGAATCCTTGAATCCTGGAATCCTCTCCTTGCCCAGTTCGTCGCAGAGGACGCAGCCGATGGCGTCGTCTCCGCGGAGCCGGTTGCCGACCCCGAGTACAACCACCGGACGGCTTTGGGGACAGTCCCCATTCGGGGACAGTCCCCTCAGAACTTCTTCAGCCACTGCTTCGCCTCGCGCACGTAGTTCGGCAACCAGGGCACTTCGTCCGCGTACGGCTCCCACGCAATCACGCGGTCGAACTTGGCCCGCGCGCTGTCTGTCTGCCCGAGCTGGGCAAACGCCTTGCCGCAGACGACCCAGTTCTCGGACAGCGCGTACCGGTTGCCGGGAGTTGCTCTCAGAACCTCCTGCTCCACGCGGCGGCCGGTCGCCAGCGCGGCCGACAGCATGCCGCCCCGGTATTGCGCGTCGCGCATCAGGCGGAGCGCTGTGCGGTTGTCCGGGTAGCGGTCGAGCAGTTTCCCGCAGTAACGGACTGCGCCGGCGCAGTCGCCGTCTTCTTTCAGCATGTACGCAAGCAGAAGCTGGGCTGCGGGCTGGAGCGCACCGTCCTGGTCGGCCACCGGCGTCACCAGCCGGAATGCCTTCTTCTTCGAGCCGAACAGGCTCAAACCCAGCACGTACCGGTTCGCGCCGGCCTTGAAGAATTCGACCACGCCGATACCGAGTTGCGCATCAGTCAGAGTGGGGTCGGCGGCCAGCGCCGCGTTCAACTGCGGCGCGACGCCGAACAGCACCTTGAACGCCGACAGCCCCCGCTGCTGCCAGCCGAGGAAGGTCGCCCGGTTGAGCTGGATCATCCCGAGATAGAAGTGAGCCAGTGCATCGTCGGGGTTACGTTGCAGGTTGCCTCGGCACAGCGCGACCGTGCGGTCGCTCAGCGCGTGGAACGAATCGGCCAGCGACTTGTCGACGGAATCGTAGTTGAGCAGTTGGATGAGGCTTGCCCGCCAGTAGAGCCCGGCCGGGTCGGACGGGTCGCTGGCGATTGCCGCGGACGTAATCGCCAACGCGGAATCGTACTGCTGCCGGTAGCCGAAGTCGCGCGCCCGAGTGATGTCCGCCGGGGACATGCCGACAGCGGCGGCGAACGCCAGCGCCAGCAGGAGGCTAGACTTCAGCGACAACCTCTATCTCGATTGATACGCCCTTGGGCAGGGCTGCAACTTGCACTGTCGAACGGGCCGGGAACGGCTCCTTGAAGTGCCGGGCGTAGACTTCGTTGACACGGCCGAATAGACCCATGTCAGTCAGGAACACTGTGGTCTTCACCACCCGTTCAAGGCTCGTTCCGGCCGCGGCCAGGACCGCGGCGAGATTCGTGAGCACCTGCTCGGTCTCCTTCACGATGTCGCCGGCAACAAGGTCGCCGGTCTTCGGGTCAATCGGTATCTGCCCGGACGTGAAGACCAAACTGCCGTATTGCACTGCCTGGCTGTATGGCCCAATCGGCTTGGGCGCCTTGTCGGTCAGTATCGCTATCCGCTTCTCCATGTCACCTCCTCAACTCGACACTCGCAACTCGTAACTGCCTCAGGACGCCAGGTTCCCCAGCGCCAACGAATATAGCTTCGTCTCCGGCGAGTCGGCCCGCGACAGCATGACAATCGGCTTCTTCGCACCGACGATGATGCCCGCGCCCTTGGCCCCGCCCAGGTACTGCAGTCCCTTGGCAAGGATGTTGCCGGTTGCCAGCGACGGCACGACCAGGATGTCAACGTGCCCTGATACCTCGCTCGCGACCCGCTTGATTTTCGCCGCCTCGGGCGAGAAGGCGATGTCGAGGGCCAGCGGCCCCTCAATCACCGCTTCACCGAACTCGCCCTGGTCTCCCATCCTCGTAACAATCGCCCAGTCGAGCGTTTCCGCGATATTCAGGGTTATCTTCTCGACTGCCGATAGCAGCGCAACTCGGGGCCGGCCGATGCCCAGCAGCCGCGCCAACTCGACGGCATTGCGTACAATGTCTATCTTCCGCCGGAGGTCCAGTTCGGCATTTATGCCGCCATCGGTAATGAAGAGCACCTTGTCGTAGGTCGGCAGTTCAAGCAACGCCACGTGTGAAAGAATGTGCTCTCCCCGCAGGCCCAGGTCTTCCTCCAGCACGCCCCGCAGAAAAGTGGCGGTGTCAACCTGCCCCTTCATCAGGAAGTCCCCGTTCTTCGCTACGTCCTCGATTGCCGAGCGGATTGACTCCGGCTGGGACGCCGTTCCGCGAATCGTGAACGCACCCGGTGCTATCTTCTGGCTCGCGCTGATGGTGTTGATCCGCTGCTCGTCGCCGTACATCACGCCGTCGGCAATTCCCGCCTGCTTTGCCGCGTGCAACGCCTCAATCGTCGCGCAGTCCTCGGCGCACGCAACCACGCAGCGCCGGGAACCGCGGGCTCTGGCCCGCGCCAGCAGGTCTTCGAAGTTGACGACCGGCCCGGAATCAGCAGCCATAGTAAAGGCTGAACTCCCAGGGATGGGGCCGGCGGGCGACTGCCTCGACCTCGTCCATTTTTATTTCGACCCACTTATCGATTGTCTCTTGTGTGAAGACCCCGTCCTGAGCCAGGTAGGCGTTGTCCTTCTTCAGTTCGTCGAGCGCCCGCACCAGTGAGAACGGCACGGCCTTCTTGCCCAGAGTCAGGTCGAGCATATCGAACCGCCCGGCGAGCGGCAGGCCCGGGTCGGTCTTGGAGCGAATCCCATCCAGTCCGGCCATCAGAATCGCGGCCAGCGACAGGTACGGATTGGCAGTGGCATCAGGAATCCGGTACTCAATTGCCATCTCGGCCGCGGTCGTAATGTAGCCCGGAATCCGGATTGCCGCGGTCCGGTTGGCGAGCGAGAAGAAGACCAGCACCGGTGCCTCGTACCCCGGCACCAGCCGACGGTACGAATTGGTGCTCGGGTTGGTCAGGGCGCACAGGCTCGGCGCGTGGTTCAGAATGCCGCCAATGTATTGCATGGCCAGCTTCGACAGCTTAGCCGGCCCCTTCTCGTCCCCGAACAGCGAGACGCCGCCGTCCTCGTTCTTCGTTCCTCTCTCTCCGCCGCCCCCCGTCCCCCGTCCTCCGTCTCCGGTCTTCTGCAGAAACATATGCACGTGCATCCCGGAACCGGCTTCACCGAATATCGGCTTGGGCATGAAGGTGGCGCTCTTATCGTGCTTGAACGCGAGGTTGCGCACCAGGTACTTGCTCAGCATGATGCCGTCGGCCGCGCGCTTCGCGGACATGAATATCGGTTCGACCTCGACCTGCGAATAGCGGCCGCCCTCGTGATGGTGGTACTTCACCGGTACGCCGCACCGGGTCATCAACAATGATAGCTCTGACCGGAAATCGGAGCTGCGGTCAAAGGGCGGGGCGACGTGGTACGCCGGGCCCTTGAAGAGTGAGAATCCCGACGGGTCATCGTGTCTCAACTCGTCGGTCTCGATACGATACGCCGCCGACGAATCGTCGGTCCAGAATTCGGCCTTGTTGAACAGGTAGAACTCGAACTCGGGCCTGACCATCACCTCGTCCGCGTGCGTTTCCTTCTTCAGCGCAGCTATCGCCCGCTGCAGGATTGCCCGCGGATCCCGCTCGTACCTGCGCTTGCCGTCGCTCTCGTAGATTTCGGCGAAGCAAGAAACGGTCGGCTCATGGGCAAAGGGATCGATGAAGGCCGATTCGAGGTCCGGCTTCAGCACCATGTCGCCGGCATCCACCGTCCGAAATCCGGCCACCGACGAACCATCGAACCCGATGCCGTCCTTCACCGCATGTTCAAGTTGCTCAACCGGCAGGGTCACGTGTCGAAGCCGGCCGGTCAGGTCCGAGTACTTCAGGTCGAGGAACTTGATTTCCTTTTCGAGTATCGCGTGTTCGATGTGCTTCACGCCTGTAAGCTTGCCACAAACCGCCCGAAAGTCAACCCCATCAGGCCCACTCCGGGCAGAATCGTTCCTTGATTCCTACTGTCCGCCCCCGGCGGCCATGGTCTCGACGGCCTTCTTCACTTCCTCGACCGACGCCCCGTCTTCGAGCGTAGTCAGATCGCCCATCTTAGCACCTTCGCACAGGCCTTTCAGGACTCGGCGCATGACTTTGCCCGAACGTGTCTTGGGCAGCATCTTGACGAACTGGAGGTCCCGGGGCGCGGCGATCGCGCCGATCTTCTCGCGCACGAGGGCGATTATGGACTTCCGGGTTGCGTCGCTCGGCTCCTGGCCCTGCTTCAGGACCACGAAGCCGACAATCGCCTGCCCCTTCAGCTCATCGGCGACGCCGACTGCGCTGGCCTCGGCCACAGCCGGGTGGCCGGAAATGACTTCCTCGACCTCGCGCGTGCCCAGCCGGTGCCCGGCAATATTGATGACCTCGTCGGCCCGACCCAGCACCCAGAAGTAGCCCTCCTCGTCCCGAATCGCGTAATCACCGGTATAGAAGAGCAACTTGTTATGAAAGTGCTTCCAGTAGGTCTGGACGTACCGCTCGTCGTCGCCCCAGAGCGTGAGGAACGTACCGGCGGGCAGCGGCGGCCGCGCAACGAGCAGCCCGCGCGTCCCGGCCGGGACTTCGTCGCCGTTCTCGTTGACGACAATCAGGTCCCAGCCGTACACCGACTTCGTGGGCGAACCCGGCTTGAACGGCAGCATCTCGACGCCGGGCATGTTGGACAACATCGGCCAGCCCGACTCGGTCTGCCAGTAGTGGTCGATCACCGGCTTCTTCAAGGCGTCCTTTGCCCACTGCCAGGTCGGTTCGTCGAGCGGCTCACCGGCCAGGAATATGTACCGCAGGGCCGACAGGTCGTGCTTCTCGAACCAGTCCGAAGGGAACTTGCGCAACATCCGCATCGCGGTCGGCGAAGAGAACATGACGTTCACCTTGTGTTTCTCGCACACGTGCCACCAGACGCCCGGGTCCGGAAAGTCCGGCGTGCCCTCGAACACGACGGTCGTGAGACCTGCCAGTAGCGGTCCGTAGCATACGTAGCTGTGCCCAACGGTCCAACCAAAGTCGGACGTCGAGAAATAGACGTCACCGGGCCTGGTGCCGTAAATCAGCGGCATCGAGCAGGCGAGCGCGGTCATGTGGCCGCCGGTATCGCGGACCACGCCCTTGGGCTTGCCGGTCGTGCCGGACGTATAAAGCAGGTAGAGCGGGTGGTTCGACTCGACGGGCACGCACTCGACCTTTGCCCCGCGGTGCTTCGCCATCTCCTCCGACCAAAGCTTGTCCCGGCCCGCAACGCGGTTCCACTTGCCGAGTCCGCGGTCGAGGACGATGACCACGGGCACCTTGTTCTCGGCGAGTTCAAGCGCCTTGTCCGTAATCCCCTTCAGGTCGACGACCTTCTGCTTCCTCTTGCCCGCGTCGGCGCACACGACGAGCTTCACGCCCGCGTCGTCAATACGGTCGGCCAGCGACTCGGTACTGAAGCCCGCGAACACGACCGCATGGGGCGCGCCGATGCGCGCGCAGGCGAGCATGGCAACCATCGTCTCCAGCACCATCGGCAGGTAGATGAGCACGCGGTCGCCCTTCTGCACTCCGTGCTCCAGCAACACCGCTGCGAACGCATTGATGTCGTCCAGCAACTCACGGTAGGTAATCTTCCGGCTCAGCCCGGTCTCCGGGCTTTCCCAGATGACGGCGATGTGGTCGCCCGCGCCGGAAATGACGTGCCGGTCAACCGCGTTGTAGCACATGTTGGTCTCGCCGCCGGTGAAATAGCGGTAGAACGGTTCTTTGCTCGAATCGAGCACCTTGTCCCACTTTCGAAACCAGTGCAGCTTCTCGGCCTGCTCGGCCCAGAACTGCTCCGGGCTGCCCAGCGAGCGTTTCATTATCTCTTCGTACTTACCGGTCACTAATCCTCCTGCTAATTGGATGCTTTTCGGTCTGTGCTGAGGCCGCCGGACTGAGCGGCGGCGCCGGAACTAGAGCGGCTCGATGATGACGAGCGGCTGGCCGTACTCGACCGACTCGCCGTCGTCAACCAGGATGTCGATTATCTTACATTTCTTCTCGGCCTGGATTTCGTTCATCAGCTTCATCGCTTCCACGATGCAGAGCGTCTGGCCGGTCTCGACCACGTCGCCCTTCTCGATGAACGACGGAGATTCGGGCCTGGACCTCAAATAGAACGTCCCGACCATCGGCGACGTCACCTCTTCGGTGTTGGCTGCCGGCTTTGCTGCCGGAGGTGCTTGCGGCGTCGGCGCGGGTACAACCTGAACGGCGGGCTCGGACGCGGGTTGGGCCGCAACATGAACCGGCTCGGCGACAGGTTGCGGGACAGACGCTGCGGGACGGGCCGGTGCTGACGCCGGCTCTCCGGAACCGCGCCTGATTCGCACCTTCTCGTCCTCGTGTTCCCACTCGAAATCGGTAACGGAATGGGTCGCGACGATCTCTATCAGCCCGCGCAGGCGTCGCACCTGCGGATCTTCCGGCGGAGGAGCCGGGTTCGGTGCCGGCTGCGGTTTTGGGGACAGTCCCCGTTCGGGGACAGTCCCCGTGGGTGCGGTCGGATTCTTGCGCCACTGGAAGAACTTGAGCGCCACTTCGGGGAATATGGCGTAGGATACGTAGTCCTCCTCGTGCTGAACCATGTCCTTGCTCAGTTCCTTGCGCGCCCTGGGCATGGCCGGTTCGAGCAGGTCCGCAGGCCGGCCCTTTATCGGCTTCTCATCGCCTAGTATCTTCAGAGCCACCGCCTCACGAATCGGTGCCGGCGCCCGGCCGTAAAGACCCTTCACGTAGTCCTTGGTCTCGCGGGTCACACGCTTGTACCGTTCCCCTGCCAGCACGTTGTGTACCGCCTGCACGCCGACAATCTGGCTGGTCGGGGTCACGAGCGGCGGAAACCCCAGGTCCTCGCGCACGCGCGGCACCTCTTCCAGCACCTCCTGCAGCCGGTCCTCGGCCTTCTGCTCCTTGAGTTGGGACAGCAGGTTCGAAGCCATCCCGCCCGGAATCTGGTGAATGATGACCATCGAGTCCACCACCTTGGGCAGCGTAATGCACTGCCCGGCCGAGAGCTTGGCGAAATGTGACTCAACAATCTCCATCTCGGCCATGTTCAGCCCCGGGTCTCGCGACGTGCCGGCAAAGCACGCAACCATGGTCTCGGCCGCGGGCTGAGAGGTCATAAAGGCCAGCGGCGCGGTCGCGGTATCAATCACGTCAACGCCGGCCTCGGCCGCCTTCAGGTACGACGCCACCGCCATGCCGCTGGACGCGTGACAGTGGAGCTGCACCGGCAGGCCGATTGTCTCCTTCAGCGCCTTGACCAGGTCATACGCCATGGTCGGCGAGATGATTCCGGCCATGTCCTTGATGCAGATAGAATCAATGCCCATCTCCTTCTGCTCGTGGGCCCGGGCCAGGTAATACTCAATCGTGTGCACCGGCGAGATGGCATAACAGAGCGTGCCCTGCGCGTGCTTGCCGTGCTTCTTCACGTGCTCTACGGCCCGTTCCAGGTTGCGCGCGTCGTTCAGGGCGTCGAACACGCGGTAGACATCCAGCCCGCGGTCGGCCGACCGGGCCACGAATTCCTCGAGCACGTCATCCGGGTAGTTCTTGTACCCGACCACGTTCTGCCCGCGCAGCAGCATCTGCAGCCTGGTGTTCTTCACCCGCTTGCGGATCTCGGTGATACGCTCCCACGGGTCTTCGTTCAGAAACCTCATGCAGACGTCGAATGTCGCTCCGCCCCACATCTCGAGCGACCAGTACCCGACCTTGTCCAAGTGCTCGAGCACGGGCAGCATGTCGGCAATCTTCATGCGCGTGGCCCAGAGCGACTGGTGCGCGTCGCGCAGCGTCGTGTCGGTGAATTGAATCGGCGGGAACGAAGAAGAACCCGGTCCGCCGTCGGAAGCCGGTTTAGTCTCTTTTGTCATAGTATCTCACAATCTCATGGCTGACGAGCTCCATGGCCATGGCTCGGGAACCTTTGACTAGGATTGTATCTCCGGGCCGGATGATGTCAAACAGCGCCTCCCGGGCCTCGGCGCTGGTCTCGAACCGTCGAATCTGAGCCAGACCGGCTGCTTGTGCCCCACTGGCAGTGAACTCGCCCAGCGGCCCTACCAGTGCTAGTCTATTTACAAGTACCCCTACATCGTGACCCAGGCTCTCGTGTTGAGTCTGCGCCGATTCGCCCAGCTCCAACATGTCTCCTAGAAAAGCGACGCGGTGTTCAGCCAGGGCGCTCTGGCGCAGCACCTCAAGCGCTGCCCTCACCGACTGCGGATTGGCGTTGTAGCAGTCCTCAATCAGCGTGGTCTCGCCAAATCTCAGTACCCGCAGCCGCATCGGCAGCGGCTTCAGGCCGGCAATAGCTTCCGGCATGTCGCCGGGCCACATGCCCATCGCGTACGCGGCAGCACAGGCGGCAAGGCAGTTGGCGACATTGTGCCTGCCCGGTATCGGCAGCTCGACTTCGTACTTGCCGAGCAGCTTGAACCGGCTGCCACGAAGCCCGTCATCGCGGACGTTGGTAGCGAACACCTCAGCCTTCTCCTCAAGCCCGAAAGTCACTCGTCTGGGAGGGGCATACACAGACCCGATAGCCATGACCAGCGGGTCATCGGCATTGAGCACGGCCGCACCCTTCTCCGGCAGCGCCTGCAGCAACTCGGCCTTCTCCTCTGCGACGCCGTGCCGGTCCTTCATGAACTCAAGATGAGTGTCGCCGATATTGGTTATCACGCCGACCTCGGGCCGGCAGATGCGCGCCAGCCGCGCGGTCCCACCCAGCTCGTTCATCTCAATCTCGAACACTGCGGCCTCAATCTCACGGGTCATGCGCAGCACGGTCAGCGGGACTCCGATGTCATTATTGAAGCTGCCTTCGGGCTTCAGAGTCTTGAACTTCAGGGCCAGGATGGCGGCGAGGATTTCCTTGGTCGTGCTCTTGCCGTTGCTGCCCGTGATTGCGACGACCCGCGCCCCCATCCGCTCGCGATGCCGGAACGCAATCCGGGCCAGCGCCTCGGTTGTGTTGCCTACGACGATGGCACACGCGCCGACCGGCACTGCTTCGGCATTGTCCACGACCACGGCGACCGCCCCGGCCTTCAGCGCCTCCGGCACGAACCGGTGCCCGTCCAGCCGCTTGCCCCGGATAGCGACGTACAACTCGCCGGGCTTGAGCGTGCGAGTGTCTATCGAGACACCTGGCACCAGCGTCTCAACGCTGTTCACCAACTTGCCGCCGGTCGCGGCCACAATCTCGCAGAGCCTCAGCGGTTCCATGCCTGCCTTCTATCAGACACTAGAATCCTCGACTCCTTGACCCCTGGAATCCTATCCTCCTACACTACCAGCATCGCGTCGCCAAAGCTATAGAACCTGTACCTCTGCTCAATGGCATGTTGATACGCCGCCAGGACAGCCTCCCGGCCGGCAAACGCCGACACGAGCATCAACAACGTTGACTTCGGCAGATGGAAATTGGTGAGCAACGCGCCGACCACCTTCCACTCATAGCCCGGGTAGATATACAGGTTCATCTGACCCTTCCCCGCCCGAACCCGCCACTCGCCATTCGCCGCTCGGGCCTCCGAGTTCTGCACTCTAGCTTCTGTATTCTGGCTTCTGACTTCGTCCGGTCCCTGGCGCTCTTGGCGTCCTTGGCGGTTTCCTTCTCCGTCCGGCACACTCTGCACTCTGGCTTCTGTATTCTGGCTTCTAGCTTCGTCCGCCTGCCCCTCCAGAACCCTCACCGTGGTAGTACCCACACAGACGATCCTCCGCCCTTCGGCCAGCGCCCGATTCACCTGCTCGGCCGCCTGCTCGGACAGCTCGAACTCCTCCGGGTGCATCACGTGCTCCTCGACCTTGTCGGCTTTGACCGGCCGGAACGTGCCCAGTCCCGCGTGCAGGGTCACAATCGCGGTCTCGATCCCTGCCTGGCGCAGGACTCCGAGCAACTCCGGCGTGAAGTGCAGGCCAGCGGTCGGCGCGGCGATTGCCCCGTCCACCTGCGCGAACACGGTCTGATACCGCCCGTAGTCGCCGCACTTCTCCTTGATATAGGGCGGCAGGGCAACCTCGCCATGGGACTGCTGCAGCTCAGAAATGTCCGGTGGCTCGAATCGAACCACGCGCATCCCCTCCGGCTTCCGCTCGACGATGGTGGCGACGTGCGAGCCGAACTGCGCCACGGTACCCGGTCTCGCCTTACGGGAAGGCCGCGATAGTGCTTCCCAGACTCCCGGCTCAAGCTGTCGCAGCAGCAGCAGTTCAAGCGTGCCGCCGGTCGGCAGCTTGCCGAACACGCGCGCCGGTATCACCTTCGTGTTGTTGAGAACGAGCAGGTCACCCTTCTGGAGCCACTGGCCGATGTCGCTGAATATCGCGTCGTGCAGCTTCCCGGTCCCACGCTCCAGCACGAGCATGCGCGACGCGTCGCGACGCGCCAGCGGCTGCTGGGCAATCAGCTCCTTCGGCAGATTGTAGTCGAAGTCAGCTACGAGCATGGGAGAACCGGATGGGGCATCCACAGATTCCGCAGATTACGCAGATAGCCAAGGCAGGCGGATTGAGAACCACAGATGAACACGGATGGACACGGATGGTCCGAGCAGGAAAGGAAAGGGTGAACCGCCAAGGACGCCAAGGTCGCCAAGATGAACGGAGGGAACATCCAAAGATGATGCAGATGGCTCGGAGCTTTGGGCTTGAGGCGTGCGGCTTGTGGCATCGGTTCCCGGCTAGTCCAGCGGCTTGCCGGTAATCAGGCGATACGCTTCCCGGTAGCGCTCGGTCGTTCCTTTGATGACCTCGGCCGGCAGGTGCGGGGCCGGCGGCGTCTTGTCCCACTTGATTGAGAGCAGGTAGTCGCGGACGAACTGCTTGTCGAAGCTCGGCGGCGAGATTCCGACCCGGTACTCGTCAACCGCCCAGAACCGCGACGAATCCGGTGTCAGCGCCTCATCAATCCACATCAACTTCCCATCGTAGAGCCCGAACTCGAACTTTGTGTCCGCAATTATGACGCCGCGCTCCCGCGCATACTCCGCCGCCCGCGCATATAAATCTGGGGACGCTACCCCTATTTCCGTAGCCACATCCCCTCCAACCAGCGCCGCCGCCTGCTCCATGGTGATGTTCTCATCGTGGCCGGCCGTGGCCTTGGTCGAGGGCGTGAATATCGGCTGGGGCAGCTTCTCCGCCTGCTTCATCCCGGCGGGCAGCCGGATTCCGCACACCGCGCCGGTCTTCTGGTAGTCGTTCCACCCGCTGCCGGCAAGGTATCCGCGCACCACGCACTCCACGGGCAAAGGCTTCGCCTTGCGCACCAGCATCGAGCGTCCCTCAAGCTGGTCCGCGAACGGCTTCAGCACGTCCGGGAAATCCGCCACCTCGGTCGCGACGACGTGGTTCGGTACCACGTCGTGGAACCGCTCGAACCAGAACCTGGACAATTGGGTCAGCACCCTGCCCTTGTCGGGTATCGGGTCCGGCAGTACGACATCGAATGCCGACAACCGGTCGGTCGCGACAATCAACAGGTTCTCGCCGACTTCGAATATGTCCCTGACCTTGCCCCTGCCGACCTGCTTCACGCCCGGCAGCTTCGTTTCCATCAATGTCATCGTGATGCCTCTCAGTCGGTTGCGCCGCGCCCGGCTGCGCGCGACCTACTTCCTCGCTCGACCGCTCACCTGCTTTGACTTCGCCGCTACCTCTTTCGCCATCCTCTTCCGGTGCTGGACCAGCTTCCGCCCGAGCGTCGTGTCACCCAACGCCAAGATCTCAACCGCCAGCAGCCCGGCGTTCTTCGCCCCGGCCTTGCCCAAGGCCATGCACGCGACTGGCACGCCGCCCGGCATCTGCGCGGTCGAAAGCAACGCATCGAGCCCGTTCATGCCCGCATCCAGCGGCACGCCGATGACCGGCAGCGTCGTATGCGCGGCAATCACGCCGGCCAAGTGTGCGGCCCGGCCTGCGCCCGCCACAATCACCTTGACCCCTCGACCGGCCGCGCCGCGCGCGAACGTCCGGCACCGGTCCGGTGTCCGGTGCGCCGAGATTATCTGCACCTCGTGCGCCACGCCGAACTCATCCAGCACCTTCGCGGTCTCGGTCATCACCGCGAGGTCCGAATCACTGCCCATCACGATTGCCACAACCGGCTTCGTCTTCATCATGGCTTATTCTATGAACCAGCACTCCCCTTGTAAAGCGGCGTCTGTCGGCCTATACTTCACCATGCGAATCGAACTCGAGTACGCCGAAAAGCAGCCGGTTGAAATCCCCGACCACAGCCTCATCGGCATCCTCCGGCCGAACGACTGCTGCCCGTTCCACGACACCGACGCTGCCCTGAAACAGGCGGCAGAAGCCTGCGCCGCGTTCCTCGGCGAATCGCAGCGCGTGCTCGTGCTCGTCAACGACTACACGCGTCCCACGCCCAACGCGCCGATTCTCGCGGCGCTCATGCCTGTCCTGTCCGGGCGCGACTTCAAGGCCATGGTCTGTGCCGGCACGCACCGCGCGCCGACCGACGCCGAATACGCGACAATCTTCGGTTCCGATTTCCTCAACTCGCAACTCGTTTGCCACGACTCCAGGGACAAGTCCCGCCTCTTCTTCCTCGGCAAGACCAGCTTCGGCACCGACGTCTGGCTCAACAAGGAACTGCTCTGGGCCGACAAAGTCATCACCATCAACTCCATCGAGCCGCACTACTTTGCGGGCTACACCGGCGGGCGCAAGGGCTTCCTGCCCGGCATCGCGGGCTACGACACCATTACGCATAACCACAACATGGTCACGCGGCCCGGCTCCCAGACCTTCGGCCTTGAAGGCAACCCGGTACACGAAGACATGACCGAAGCGGCGAAGATGCTTACGCGCCCGGTCTTCTCGATTCAACTGGTACAGGACCGGAACCACAAGCTGCTCTCAATCCGCTCCGGCGACCTGTTCGACTCATTCGCCACCGCGACCAAAGACGCGCACACGGTCTTTGCCGTGCCGGTCAAAGAAAAGGCCGACATCGTACTCAGCGTGCTCGGCCCCCCGTCAAATATCAACTTCTACCAGTCCCAGCGCGCAGTCGAATTCGCCCGGCCCCTGCTCAAGAACCCGTCGGTACACATCACTGTCTCCGCCTGCTACGACGGCGTAGGCAACGACAGCTTCATCCAAGTCTTCCAAGGCTGCAAATCCGCGTCGGACCTGCTCGCCGACCGCCGACCGCTCACCGCTAACCGCCAGTCGGACGCCTCTCGCCTCTCGCCTCTCGATTCTCGTGACTCCTCTGTCCTCGGCTGGCACAAATCCGCCCGCCTCGCGCAGATAATGCAGACCGCCGACCTGTACACGGTCGTGGGTATAGACGACAAGGTTGTGAAGAGCGTATTCATGACCCCATTCAAGACCGCGCAAGCCGCGCTCGACGCCGCCTTCGGGAAGCTCGGCAAAGACGCCAGGGTCTACCTCATCCCCGACGCCGGCTCAGTCGTGCCGGTGCTGACTCCAGCCGCCAAGTAGAACCGCCGAGGACGCTGAGCGCGGCGAGTCAGCTTGACGCAGGCTGAGACAACGGATAGACTCCAAGCGTGAGTTCTCGAATCCCGGTTGACCGGCAGCGGATTGCCGAGTTCTGCCGCAAGTTCCACATCCGCAAGCTGTCACTCTTCGGGTCCGTACTCAGGGACGACTTCCGGCCCGACTCGGACGTAGACGTGCTGGTGACGTTTGAGCCGGGCCAGGTCATCGGCCTGCGCATCGTGGACATCGAAGATGAACTCGCGCAGTTGCTCGGCAGACGAGTGGACATCGTCAGCGAGAAGTACCTGAACCACCGAATCCGAGACAGAGTTTTGTCCGCCGCTGAGATTCAGTATGCCGAAGGATGACACGGTCTACGTCGGGCATATGCTCGATATGGCGCGGCAGGCCAAAGACCTCGTAGCTGGCAAGACGCGCGCGGACTACGACGCTGAGGTGGCGCTCCGCCTGGCGCTGGCTCACTTGGTGCAGAACATCGGAGAGGCCGCGCGTCGCGTCTCGCCGCAGCTTCAGAAGGCCCACCCGGACATCCCCTGGCGCAACATCGTTGGCATCCGCCATAAAGTCGTCCACGACTACTTCTACGTTGACTACGACATCATCTGGGACGTAGTCACGAGCGACCTCCCCGCGCTGATGTCCAGACTCGAACAGGTTCTGGGTCCAAGCTAGCCCGCCCGCTGCCGCTGCCCGCCGACCGCCTTCCGCAGCCTCGGCGAAGACGCCAAGGTCTACGTCATCCCCGACGCCGGTTCGGTCGTGCCGGTGCTGACCTAGCCCAAAGCCTCAGACCGCAAGCTGGTTCGTAACCCTACCCACTGCAACCAACGCGGGCGGAGTCCGGCAGCGGAACTCCGCCCGCAGTTTGCTTCCGCTCACGGTCGTCAGCCGATCTCGTCCCAGGGTTTGCCGGCGCAGGCCCTTGTCATTTCCACTTTGGACTTATGACTTGCGCCCTCGCCCCGGGCGAGGCGCCGTTACGGCGCAACCGGTGCCGCGACGTTGAACACGTCGGCGCAGATAGACCTCAGCACCGACTGCCCATGGCCGTGGTCAGCATCTGCTGGGTCAAACCGGCCCTGACCCGGCACTCGCGCAGCCGCCTGCGCAGTTCCGCGTTGCAGTTGAACCGACCCTACGGTCTCTTCATATCCAGGCACCAGCGTACGCATGATAAGGGTTCTTATCAAGCGTATTCCATCACATGTCTATGTAAGTCGTTGAACCTCTGACTACTATCACCAGTTGCCTGAAATCGACACCCCCGTTGGGGGGAGGCTCTCCCCAAGCCTTTGGCAGGCTCATTGGCAGAGCCTCTGCCAAGGCCTTCGGCAAGCTCTCTGGCAATGCCTCTGCCAAACTCATTGGTCAGGCCTCTGGCAGGGTCTTTGCCCCGCTCTCTGGCAAGGTCTCTCGTGAGGCCTCTGCCGAAATCTCTGGTAATGACTTTCCCCCGCTCCTTAGCAGAGACTCTGGCAAGGTCTCTCCCAAGCTCATTGGCAAGCTCTTCGAGAAGGCCTCTGGCAAAGCCTCTCCCAAGACCTTTGGCAGATTCTCTGGCAATGCCTCTGCCAAGCTCTTTCCTCCGTTCTTTGGCAGTACCTTTGCCCGGTTCCGATACCCGCCCGGCCAGGCGGCCGTCGATCACCTGCGACATTACCTGCGACATTCGGCTTGGCTTCCGGCTTCTGCCTCTTGGCTCTTGACTTCTGCCATCCAGCTTCTCGCCCCTAGCTTCAAGCTTCGTCCTCTGCTCCACCTCTGCTGCCCCCGTATGTATAATCCGCTCTTTCCGGGGAAAAAGGGCAGGCTATTCTCACAGAAGCCCCAAAGGGGTATCCCCGGGGGTCATTCCCCCCGTCGATTGGCTTCTCGAATGCTTTCCCAAGACTCCAGCCGATTCACTACTCAAAGCCCTTATCGATGACTTTCTCAGTTCCTTAGCCGACTGGTTCGCGAGTTCATTACCGAAAGCTCTAGCCAATGCTCTTTCCAGGACCTTTGTCGATTCCTTCTCGGATTCATTAGTCGATGCTTCTGCCGCTTCCTTACTCGACTCGCAACTCAAAACTTATCCCAATGCTCTTCCGAATGCTCTACTCAAGACCCTAGCCGATTCCTTCACCGACTGGTTTGCCGATTGGTCTGTCAAAGCCTTTGCCAAGACCTCAGTCAAAACTCTACTCCGCTCCTCAGCCCAGTGATTCGGAGCGAACCAATCCCTTCTACAACCCCATCCGCGTCAGGCTCATTTGACAGGCAGACCGGACGACACATGATGACACATGGCAAACCACAACCGCTGGCACGCGGTCATGCTGCCGGACGACTACGTGCGGAAGATGAAGCAGGACATCAGCGAGGTCGAGGCTCAGGTCGAGGCTGAGACCCGCTACGAACCCGACTCGGACGACCCCCCGCCGCCCGACGACGACGACCCGCCGCCTTGACATCCCGGCCCGAATTGGTACGCTTCGCTTGATGGTGAACCCCGAACGCCGCCCGGCCTTGAAACGGAAGGAATGGAGTAAGATGACACCGAAATCCCCCGATCGAGGAAGACCCAAGCCCGATGCTCGGCTACACGCTGTGGCGAAACTGCCCGAGGCTGGCAAAGAGGTCTTGCTTTACGACCGTCGCATTCTCGACGTGCTTGCCCCGCTGACCAAGCCCAAGCAGAAGGTTGCCGTCATCACGGGAAACGGCCTGAACGCGAGTTCCTCCGGTCTCTCTACGCAAACTATCGTTGAGGAATTCATGAAGAAGTCGAGCAGTGCGAACCCTCGCGACCACGAAAAGAGGAGCGAGAGTGCCACCCGGTTGGCGGACGCACTGAAGTGCCAGGGGCACTGTCCTGACATGTACGATTTCATGAGCGACTACCAATCGTTGGAGGAAGTGAAAGACGCGTTCGTGAGTCACGTAATAGAATCCTGCTGCCTCAGCCATTCCGGCCTCAGCCACCAACTGCTCTTGCTGGCGTGCGGAGCCCTACGCGGCTACGGCGGCAAGGGCCACAAGCTCGTCATCTTCACGACCAACTACGATAACCTGCTGGAACGAGCCTACTTGGGCCGCAT
This sequence comes from uncultured bacterium, assembly GCA_964597845.1. GTDB lineage: Bacteria > Hydrothermota > Tepidihabitantia > Tepidihabitantales > Tepidihabitantaceae > UBA2258. The sequence continues at coordinate 18,677 of CAZQZR010000005.1, forward strand.
GCTTATGCGCCCACGTGCCCAAGTCCGGTTCTATCCGGGCGACGAGCCGTTCCCAACAGGCATCCAGACTGCCGCGGGCCGTCCGAGATACACCCTGACCACCGAGCAGCATGCAAAGATCTTGCCAGTCATCCCGTTGCATGGGAGCATTCGGGTCTGTCGGTGTCCCAACTGTCGCCGAGAGTTGTCTTCTGAAGCCGCAGCAGTGGGGCGGAAACGCTGCGTCTACTGCGGGCGCGAAATCCCACGAGTCGTGGTTCCAACCACGGAGGGAGAAGCAGACAAGGAAGTCCTGCGCGTCCTTGAGGACTGGGTCGCTGAGAGTGCCCTGGTCATAAGTGCTGGGTACTCATTCGGCGACCCCCACATTGCGGAGCGCATACGCAGAGGAGTCATTAGGAGGAAATCAACGGGGCCACTAGGGGTCATTGGACTATGCCACAAAGCCATTCAAGCAGACAAGATGGGCCTGCCCGATGGGAACATGGTCTTCAATCGCATGACAGACGTGAACGTCGGGCTTGCAGAACTACTGACCGCAGTATCGACTCGACTCAGCGGCCCAATCGTAGAAGAGTGCGAGACGGCCGCCCGGCGTGCTATCTCCGAGGCGAATCAGGCCGCCGAGCGTAGACCCAGATGGCCACCCCTCAGAGCAGGCTGGACCGAATAGTTCGCAACCGGAGGCAGTCCAGGACCGGCGAGAGACACTTCCCCTATTTCCGACCCGCCCATTAGGCATGCCCGCCCGGCCGCTGCGTCGAACTTCTGAACCCCGCCCCGCCGCGCGGGCGGCGTCTCCCCTGCCGTCGCGCCAACGGGGCGAGTTCATAGTCCCCAGTTCCTAGTTCATAGTGTAAGAGTCTGCACTTCCGACATCCAGCCTGCTGCCCACCCCACGCGGTTCATTATAGTGAACCCTAAACCGTAAGCCGTAGATCCTCTCCCCTCGCCGTCCAATCCAACCGTCTTGGCCGCCCGCGCCGGGAACGAAACCGGGGCGGCAGAAGCCGCCCCGGTTGAGTGTTCGGAGTTGTGCTAACGGGTCAGGATGAGCTTGGCGTTCGCCATTCGCCCATCGCTATTCGCCATCCGCACGAAGTAGACGCCCGGGGCAAGCCCGCGCACGTCGTTCGCGCCGGGTCGCAACTCCGTGACCTTCCGCCCCACGGCGTCCAGCAGTTCCGCATTCGACACTCGGCAATCGTCAATCGCCAATCGAAGGACGCCGCGAGCGACCGTCGGTCCGACGTTCATCGTTCCTCGTTCCTCGTTCATCGTTTCCTCGACGCCTGCCCCGTAGTACTCGATGACCCGCAAACCGGCAGAGCCGTCCGCGACATAGGCATAGTTTCCGGCAACGGCCACGCCCCGGGCAAAGCCTGGTGTGACGTAGTACCCGACTTCACTCGGATGCGCCGGGTCGGAGACGGAGATGACCCGCAAACCGGCAGAGGCGTCCGCGACATGGGCATAGTTCCCGGCAACGCGAAGGTGCTGAGTGCCTAGCACAGGCGGCTCCACCCCGTCGTACGCGACATAGGCATAGTTCCCGGCAACCGCCACGCCATAGGCATCGCCTGGTGTGCCGTAGTACCCGACGTAGGTCGGATTCGTCGGGTCGGAAATCGAAATGACGGTCAATCCGGATCCCCCGACGTAGGCATAGTTCCCGGCAACGGCCACGCCCTTGGCATAGTCTGGTGTGTCGTAGTACCCGACTTCACTCGGATGCGCCGGGTCGGAGACGGAGATGACCCGCAAACCGGCATGGTAGTCCGCGATATAGGCATAGTCCCCGGCAACGGCCACGCCATAGGCGTAGCCTGGTGTGTCGTAGTACCCGACTTCACTCGGATGCGCCGGGTCGGAGACCGAGATGATCCGGAGACCGCTATTGTCATCCGCGACATAGGCATAGTTCCCGGCAACGGCCACGCCATAGGCATAGTCTGGTGTGTCGTAGTACCCGACTTCACTCGGATGTGCCGGGTCGGAGACTGAGATGACCCGCAAGCCGGCAATTCCGTCCGCGACATAGGCATAGTTCCCGGCAACGGCCACGCCCTCGGCAGAGCCCGGTGTGTCGTAGTACCCGACTTCACTCGAATGCGCCGGGTCGGACACTGAGATGACCCGCAAACCGGCAGAGTAGTCCGCGACGTAGGCATAGTTCCCGGCAACGGCCACGCCCCGGGCCAGGCCCGGCGTATCGCAGGTTCCGACCAGCCGGCAGTTGAGCGAATCGGCCGTCACTGGTGCGGCAACCGCAAGCACGAGCACCAACAGACACACGTTCTTGGTCATCGTTCCTCCTTATCTCTGAATCACGACCTTACGGTATCTTTCGGCTGACCGCTTTCCGCTGACAGTCCGGACGAAATAGACGCCGGGACTCAGCCGGCTCACATCATTCGGGCCGAGATGGAGATCCAGCACCGCTCTGCCGCTTACGTCCAGCAAACTTGCAGCTTGCGGCTTGTGGCTTGAGGCTGTCGGCATGAACAGCACGCCGCGGACAACGGTCGCTGCGTTCGTCGTTCGCACTTCGGCGTTCGGCGTTTCCTCGACGCCGCCGCCGTAGAACTCGATGACCCGCAAACCGGCATAGTCGTCCGCGACGTAGGCATAGTTCCCGGCCACGGCCACGCCATAGGCATAGCCCGGCGTGTCGTAGTACCCGACCTCACGCGGGTGGGCCGGGTCAGCGACTGAGATGACCCGGAGACCGTCAGAGTAGTCCGCGACATAGGCATAGTTCCCGGCCACGTCCACCCCACGGACCTCACCCGGCGTGTCGTAGTACCCGACCTCAATTGGATGGCCCGGGTCAGCGACCGAGATGACCCGGAGACCGGCATAGTAGTCCGCGACATAGGCATAGCTCCCGACAACGGCCACGTCATTGGCATAGCCCGGCGTATCGTAGTACCCGACTTCGCTCGGGTGGGCCGGGTCAGCGACCGAGATGACCCGTAGACCGGCAAAGAAGTCCGCAACATAGGCATAGTCCCCGGCCACGCCCACCCCACGGGCCTCACCCGGCGTGACGTAGTACCCGACCTCACTCGGGTGGGCTGGGTCAGCGACCGAGATGACCCGTAAACCGGCATCGCGGTCCGCGACGTAGGCATAGTTCCCGGCCACGGCCACGTCCTCGGCCCAGCCCGGCGTGTCGTAGTACCCGACCTCGCTCGGGTGGGCCGGGTCAGCGACCGAGATGACCCGTAGGACGGCAACGTCCGCGACATAGGCATAGTTCCCGGCCACCGCCACGCCAAAGGCATAGCCCGGCGTGTCGTAGTACCCAACCTCGCTCGGATGAGCCGGGTCAGCGACGGAGATGACCCGGAGACCGGCATCTTCGTCCGCGACGTAGGCATAGTTCCCGGCCACGGCCACGCCATGGGCAAAGCCCGGCGTGACGTAGTACCCGACCTCACTCGGGTGGGCCGGGTCAACGACCGAGATGACCCGTAGACCGGCATAGACGGCCGCGACATAGGCATAGCTCCCGACAACGGCCACGTCATAGGCATAGTCCGACGTAACGCAATACCCAACCTCGCTCGGGTGGGCCGGGTCAGCGACCGAGATGACCCGTAGACCGGCATAGTAGTCCGCGACATAGACATAGTTCCCGGCAACGGCCACGCCAAAGGCCAAGCCTGGTGTGCCGCAGTACCCGACTTCACTCGGATGCGCCGGGTCGGACACCGAAATAACCCGCAAACCGGCATCTTCGTCCGCGACGTAGGCATAGTTCCCGGCCACGGCCACGCCATTGGCAGAACCCGGCGTGTCGTAGTGCCCGACCTCACTCGGGTGGGCCGGGTCAGCGACCGAGATGACCCGGAGACCGGCATAGCCGACCGCGACATAGGCATAGGCCCCGGCCACGGCCACGCCATTGGCATAGCCCGGCGTATCGTAGTACCCGACTTCGCTCGGGTGGGCCGGGTCAGCGACCGAGATGACCCGGAGACCGGCATAGCGGTCCGCGACATAGGCATAGGCCCCGGCCACGGCCACGTCATTGGCATTGCTTGGCGTGTCGTAGTACCCGAGCCTTGACGGTGACTGAGGATCTGTCACGTCCCAGACCTCAAGACCCGCCTGTCCTGCGGCGATGTACAGCCGGCTCGCCTGATAGCAGAGACCATCGACGACTCCGCGCGTATGTATCGCTTCGGAGAGCTTCTGCGGCGCGGCCGGGTTTGACACGTCAAGCACGTACACACAACCGCCTGACCCGCAGAAGGCCAAGTTGCGGCTCGCATCGTGGGCAACCGCATACGACGGCCCAAACGGCCAACTGCCCTTTTCCCGGCAGTTCAGCGAGTCCTGGGCCGGCGCGACCCCGACCAGCGCCAGACTCAGACAGACTATCAGTACTGACACTCTCATCGTTCCTCCTTATTCTGTGACCACGACCTTGCGGATGGAGACCGCTGACCGCTCACCGCCAACCGCTGACGACTCCCGTACGAAAAAGATGCCCGGCGCCAACCCGCTCACATCATTCGCACCGGGATGAAGGTCAAGCACTTTGCGGCCGGAGATATCAAGCAACTCGCCGTTCGCCATTCGCCCCTCGCCATTCGCCGGCAGGGAAAGCACGCCACGAACGATGGTCTGGAACGACTTGGGCGCCCGCAGTTCGGCGTTCGGCGTTTCCGCGACACCGTCGAACGGCCCCATCTTGCCCCAAACCCGGTAGTTGCCGTACTCCCTGCCGCCCGCCTCGTCGGTCCACGACTGATAGACGGCGAATACATCACCCGGCGCGCCGCTTGCAGCCCTCAGGCCGTTGTAGTCTGCCTGTCCGAACGGCCTGAACTGGGCCACAGTGCGGCCGGCTGTATCGAGCTTGACCCCGCAGTAGCAGGCGGAGTCAGTCGACATGCGCGCCCAGAGCAGTTGATACCCGCTGCCGTCGTAGACCACTTCGGGCATACCCTCGTCGTAACTGCTGTTCGTCACGGGGATTCCCTCGGCGTCCATCACTTCCCCGTCATGGCTGACCCGTGCCGCATAGATGTCGTAGTACGACCCATTGATCCGCGAGTCCATCCAGACTATCAGCGAACTGGAAGGCCCGCATGCGACCACAGGGGACATCTGATCGTTGGACGCGCCCGAAACGAGCGTGGCCGGAACCACGACCGAGCCGCCCGGGCTGACAAGCGCGCAGTACACGTCGGCGTAGTAGTTGTCGTAGCGCATCCAGGTGACGACATAGTCTGTGCCATTGAAGGCGACCGAAGGCAGCACGTCAAGTCCCGCTTCGTCACTGATGGTGAAACCGTCCGGGTCGAGAACAGAACCGTTCGGCGCAATGCGCGCGCCGAAGACAGCGTACGTCGTGTCCATATAACTGCACCAGACCACCAGGAAGTTGGTCCCGTCGAATGCGACATCCGGCGCAATGTCTATTCCGGTGCCGGTGCCCGGTCGAATGGGTGTCGTGTCGAGTACCGTGCCGTTGGGAGTGACTCTGGCAGCGAATACCAACGCCGTGTCCATCATGTCAGGATCCCCCGAGTTCCAGACAACGAGGTATTCGCCGGCGCCGTACGCCACCGCGTCGAAGAGCATTGCCGTAGCCTTTGATATCGTAAAGCCCTTCGGGTCAATAACTGACCCCGAGGACGTAACGCGGGCACCACACACGTCAGAAAGCCCACCTTCACCCTGCTCCAGCCAGACCGCGAGATAGTTGGTACTATCGAATGCAACAACGGGCATTTGCTGGCTTCCCACGCCGAGAGGCAGGAGTATTCCCTGAGAATCGAGAACCGCACCGGCAGAGGTGATGCGCGCGCAATAGATGTCAGCGCCGTTCCCTGAATTCAGGTTGTTATCCCAACTCACGGCGAAGTTCGAACCATTGAAGCACGCGGCCGGCGCTCCTGCCGCGATCTGAGACGGGCAGATGCGTATCTGGCTCGGGTCGAGCGGGACGCCCCCGGTCGTCACCCTCCGCGCCCGCATGGTCTGGTAATACATGTTGTAGTCGATGTCGAGCCAGGTGACGAGATAGTTCACCCCATCAAAGGTCGCGGCGGCCTGTTCCTGTTCGTAGGAAAACGGCGCAATTTGGATGCAACTCGGGTCAAGAACGTGGCCTCCGACCGTTACCCGCCTGCCGAGAATGTCCGTCTGATCGTAGTCGCCCTCCTGCCAGGCCACAAGGAAGCACGTATCCCCGAATGCAATGGTCGGCTCCGCGGCCCCATAGCCCGACGTCCGGAGCAGGATGGCACTCGTATCAATGACCGTGCCGTCAGTCCTGACCCGTGCCCCGCGGATAAGGTACTGGCCCAGAGAGTCCTCGTCCGACCAGGCGACCAGGAATTCGCCGCCACCGAACTCAACTGCCTGCGTCGTGGCGTACGAGTATATGATCGGTGCGATCCGGAATCCGTTCGGGTCCAGCACGGCACCGGACCGCAGCACCCGCGCCGCATAGAGTTCGCCCGGGTAATCGTTCCTGCCGTCCAGCCAGACCACCAGACTCGTGTCCCCGGCCGACGCGACCCACGGGTTGTACTGACCGTTGAGTTCAGCGCAAACGACGAACGTGTCAAGCAGGGCCCCGGCCTGGCTGATATGCGCGGCCCAAACGTCACCGTTGTACATATCGTTATTGGTCTCCCAGACCACGAGGTAGTTAACACCGTCGAAGGCAACGTCGGCCTGGCAAGGCAGAGAGTTGATCCCCGTAATCGTAATTCCGATCGTATCCAGCAGGACGCCATTCGCGTCCAGCCGCCCGGCCCGAAGCGTATAGTCACGCGAGTCGCCCCAGACCACAAGCCAGCCTGAACCGTTTGACGCCATCGCCGGATGGCACTGGTCGCCTGACGCCGGGCCGTATGACACACTGGTATCAATCATGAATGCAGCCGGGTCCTGACCCGGCCCGAAAGAGCGCTTGGCCGCCGTCTCGACGCGCGGCCATCGCTGCTGCCACAGATTGTGAAACCTGGACTTCTCGGCAGGCACGGCTGCTTGAGCTGCAATCAGGACGCTGCCGGCCAGCCACACTGCCACGGTCGCAAACACGGCTTTGCGGTTCACCTCGAGCCTCCTACGGGTGCACTGCACCCTTGCTTCGGTCAGCAGGAGAATCGGCGTCTCCGGCGCCCTCCTGCACCTCTTTGCGGTCAGTCGCGGCATTCAGCCGGCCACGTCTCCGGACCGGCCTTCGACGCCTGACTCGACGTCGAGCTGCCGCTTCAACGTTATACCTCCAGCGGCCGTCTGTCAATGATCGATGCCGCCGGACGGTCAGATCTCGTTTCCGAAAATCACAGCGCGCATGATGATAACTTCCGGCCATCCCTTGTCAACTGCTGTTTCCCGACTCTTACGCCCAGCGACGGTGCTCCACCGAGTTGGACCGGAATTCCCAGCCGTCAACCGAACCGGGGCGGCTTGCGCCGCCCCGGTTGAGTGTTCGGTCTGGTGTTAGTCTACAAGCAGTACCTTGACCACCGATTCCTTTTCCGGGGTCTTCGCTCTCAGGAAGTAGATACCCCGGGCAAGGTTCTTCGGCTGCCAGAAGTAGCTGCCGGCGCCGGCTTTGATGGCAAGCCGGCTCGCGGCCACCGCGCGGCCGGTCGCGTCGTAAACGGTCAGGTCGAGGTTGCCCGCGGTCCCGCTGAAGTAGTGGATAGACGTACCGGTGCGGAACGGGTTGGGCGAGAGGAACAGCGGCCGGTTCGCGGTCGCGATGTTCAGCGTCGCTTCCTCGGATACTCCGATCAGGTTATGGTCGTACCAGCTCTGGGCGCTGTCCGATGCGACCATCCAGTCGGCGACTGAGTTGGAGCCAACGATGGCGAACGCCACGCGCTCGGTTCCGCCGACCGGCAGCGTGTACGGCCCAGCCGAGACGACGACCGACCAGTCGTCGTTGCGGTCGGAGTTGCGCAGCACGACGTTGCCGCTCAGCAGCCGGTACTTCTGGTTGTCGGTGAGGCAGCTATCCGGGTCGACCCAGATGCTGTTGTCGACCGCGGTCAGGTTCACGAAGCTGGTCGGTTCGAGCAGGGTAATGCCCGCAGTCGGGTCCTCGCCGGACCCCTGCTTCATGTACATCGAGCGGCGCACGGTATCCGAGTTCGCGGTGTTCGCGGCCGGGTCTGAGCCGACGTTGAAGTCGGCGTGGTATCCGACGTACAGGTCCGGGATTTCCGCAGCGCCGTCGTTCCGCAGGTCGTAGGTCACGACCGCCCAGTCGTTGTACGGGTCGGCCGCGAGCATGTACCAGTTCTGCTCGACCCATAGGCCCTTGGGCGCGCTGTGTCCGGCGTCGGTCATGACGCCCACCCACCGTTCTTCGGCTGGCACCAGCGCCATGTACGGGGTCAGGCTTTCCAGCGCCTGCCAGTCGTGGTTCGTGCCCGAGTTGGCCGGCTGGCCGTAGAAGTGATCGACAAGGTAGTCGGCCGAGTTGCCGGCTTCGACCGAACCGAAGAACAGGCAGCTCGTTCCGCCCTTGGGCACCTGGAACCCATTGCCCACTCCGAACGCCGGTGGCTCGTCGTACCCGATTGAGCCGAGGGCGCAGACCGACAGCCGGACCGCACCGGTGTCGAGATCAACAACGAGCCGCGCGGTGCTGCCGCTGCCGCCCACGTTGACGGTGCCTTCGTACGGCAGAATCGGCGTGTGCGGGACCGACGGCGTGGAATGCCGGACATGCCCTTCGGACACGGTCAGCTTCATCGGGCCGGTCGTCGCCACGTTGACCACGAGCGTGACTTGACCCGAGGCACTGGTACGATCAGAAACGTAGACCTCGGTGTCCTTCCACGCGCAGACCAGCGCACCCTCAACCGGCTGGCCGCCCGCACGCACAGTGACGTTCAAGTTGTACGGGCCGGTCGGAATTGAGTCCGGCTTGGTGACGCTGGCCGAGACCGGCATGCCGCCGGCCCAGACCGGCATCGACGGGTCGCCGAGCATGGCGTACATGTAGATGTTGTCCGGATACGGCGGGGCCGGCCAGTACTTCGCGATGTAGGCATCGAAATACATCATCTGCTCGGAGAGATGGAAACACGGCCCGACGTAGTCGCGCACGCCCGGCACCGTGATCCGCCACGTGTCGCAGGAGGCGCGCACCAGCGTTGAACAGATGCCGTGGTTCGGATCGGTATAGGAGGCCTCGGTCGCGGCAAGGCTGGCGACCGCGCCGCCCGGGTACTTCCTCATCCACTTCTCGGACAGACACTCGGTCGTGGCAATGTCGCCGTTGAGGCAGGCAACATTGTAGACCACCGGAGTCAGGTCGCCATTCGCAAGCGCCTCAACGTTCGAATTGTACCAGGAACTCTGGGTTCCCCACGACGCCCACTCCTGGACTGCGCCGTGTCCCCGGTAGGCAAGAATGCCCCGTCCCGCGTTGATGGCTGCGGTGACCGTAGTGTTGCCGGTGTAGTAGCCCATAATCGTGTCAATTGTCCCCGGGCTCCAGTAGGGCTTGGGCATGAAGTAGATGCCGCGCACGCAGCCCGAGTACTCGCCCGGATACTCCTGCCTATGCGCGACCATGGTCAGTTTGTCCAGCCAGTTGTTCGTCGACGGCGGGCTCTTCTGGTACTTCAGAATCTTCTTGACCATGTTGTCGAGGTCAGTGCTCGAGCCGGGCGACAGCCGCGCCAGCGCGATTTCCGGGTAGTTGTCCCCGGCCGGGTATGGTTCGAGGTCCGAATACCAGTAATCGCCGTGTCCGACGCCGCCCTGCGCGTGCATCGGTATCTCGGCATACTCGCCGACCAGGAGCACGAACTGGAGCACGTGCGGGGTCACGCGAAGGTACTCCTGATTGATGGAGTCCTTGATTTCCGCGTCGGTCCAGGCGGACTTCCAGATAGTGCGCACGTCGTACCCGCGCTGCTTGACCCAGCCGAGGAGCGAGTCGTTCAGGCAGGAGTTGGCCTGGTAGCTGTCGTGGCCGATGACGAGGTAGCGCACGCCGGCGGTGTAGTCGGTCTGCGGCTTTACGCCGAGCTTCGCAAAGTTGTCCACGTACTGGACGTACAGCGGGAACATGAAGCTCGCAGCGGTGCGCGGATAGGTCCCGCCCGAGTAGTCAGCGCGGACCCGAATGCGGGTGGCGACTTCGACTTCGCCCCGGGCCGGGTTCACCTTGACCGGATAGACCTGCAGGTTGCAGGTGGCGAGGTCGCGCCAAACGCCGGTCCGAACCGGCGACAAGTCGGCCGCCGGGTAGCTGACGTCCTGCGAATAGAAACCCGCGTCCTGCACCAGCGGCCCGGGCTGCTGGTTGTCGAGCAGCGGCGGCTGGAGCGGGTAGACGTTCGCCACTTTCAGCGTCTTCGTCTCGCGCGCCACGACGCGGCAGGAAACCTGCGCGCCGTTCGGTATCGCCAGCAGGACCGATACTTTGGGAACCTGCGGCTTGCCCTGCTCGAGGGTAGCCATCACTTCACCCGGCAGATTCACCATTGAGAACTCCCTGCCGTCGGCAACGGTCGGCGTAATTTCGACGCCCGGCACCGTAACCTCGAAAGTTGTCCCTCTGGTGGTCTGATCCAGGATGGTGACCTTGGCGCTACTGGCGCTGCCGCCAACCGACAGCCAGTTGGCAAGAGTCAGCCCGACAGCCATGAGCACCGCCATGGCGGTGAATACGCGCTTTGTCATCAAGGACCTCCTGTGGTCATTCTGCTACATGATTCTATGTGACATTGTCGAAGCCGGACGGAAGCATCCTAGCTCTCCAGCCTTGAAAAGTATAGAAGCGCCAACCGGCCAAGTCAAACAACGGCCCTAGCGCAGCAGCACGAGCTTCCGCACCTGCCCGCGGGCGCCGGCACCGGCCTGCACAAAGTACAACCCGGGCGCCACGCGCCTGCCCAGCGCATCACTGCCGTCCCACACGCAGAGCCGGTCAGCGACAGGCAGTTCCCGTACCTTGCGGCCATCGGACGAAAACAGGCGTACGGTTGAACCCGTACCGAACCCGGACCCGAAAGCAATAGACGTTCGCCCGTGGCTCGGATTCGGCCATACACTCATCGGTGCTGTGGCGACGCCGGCAGAGGCGGGCGGCTCCTGGACGCCGGTCAGCAGCACCGGCTCCAGCCTGAGCGCGGTCCCGGCCTTAAGCGGCGCGGAGACTCGGGGGTACCAGTCATTCCACGTGTGGCAAAGCCCGGCCGAGCCGTCGGAGTTCTGCAGTCCGACCGAGAGCGCCTGCGGGTAGTTCAGACTGTGGTACTGAATCACAATTGAGTTGTCACCGGTCGGGGTCGGCACGGTGCGGTCGTACAGCAGCACCTCGACCTTCTCCCACATGCCACCGACCGCGAAGTACGGAACCGAGTCGAACTCCACGATGAGGCAGTGGGCGGCGCTGTCGAACTGGTACCAGATCGCGCCGCCCCGGGTCGGGTCGAAGTTGTCCCACGCGAACGCGACGATGTTCGGCGGCGCCCCCGCGTACGGCAGTTCGACGTCCCGGAAGTCGCAGCGGTCGGTAGAGTCCGCGGCGATGAAGCCGTTGGAGCAGACTGAAAGCCGAGTGTAGTCCTGGCCGTAGTACCGCCACGTGCCGAATGACTCGGGCAGGTGCAGCACCTTCGTCTCGTCATCGCCCAGCGGCAACAGCGTCCCCGACCCGCGCAGTTCCTGCCAATCGTAATCAGGCCGCTGGGAGTAGCACGAGTCCGTGTAGTCGTAGATTCGATAGCCGTATGCATCCGGTCCGGCCGGCAGGTTCATCGAATCGCCGACCAGAATCGGGATCTTCACAGTGTCACTGTGCCCTGAACCGGAGAGGACCAGGCTGCAGTACGCCGGTTCCTCGACCGGCGCGTCGGCGAGCACCCGGACCCGGAAGTAGTCGGTATTGGAGGCCGTGGTCTCATTCTCGCCGGCCGCGCCGAATGCACCGTTTCCGTCCAACACTTCCAGCCACGGCGAGTCGCTCAGCAGGATGCCGGTCGTCGCCCCTACCGGGGAACCGGCGTTGCGCAACACCAACGTGATGTCCGCACTCTCGCCCGGGTCGAGCTTGCCGTTTACGACGCCGCCCGAGTCGTCAACCCGGAAAGACTTGTAGACCAGCGAAGGTGCTTCTCTTGTGTAGAGTGAGATGTCGTCGGCGAAGACCTTCGCCATCGGGTAGACGCTTCAGCAACTCTGCTTGACGTACCCCAGCAGTGAAATCCTCACCGCCTGAATCGAGTCTCGTTCCACGCCGGGCAGGTTGTCGAGCTCCGACGCGACGTCGAACCGGTAGTCGTGCCAGTTGAGGGAATCGGACACACGGATGAGGTGCAGAACCGGGCCTGAACTCCAGTCGCAGCCCGATGTCGCGGCGAAGATGCGCGTCTCGCCCAGCACTGAATCAGACCGGTTCAGGTACTCAAGGCAGACGCAGGCGGCGGCGAACAGGCTTTCACGCTCGGTCTTGGCCCAGAGCCGGCACGACACGCCGAAGCCGAGGTCGGTACTCGGAATCGCCACCTTCTGAGACAACCTCATCCCCTGGTGCAGCATCTTGAAGACCAGAACCTCGAAGTCGCGGTCCGGGTCGAAATCGTGGCGCCAGCGCAGCCGGCAGTTGCCGGTATCCGGGTAGTCACCCCAGACGTAGATCTGCCACGACGAATCCGGTTGCTGCTCAAAGTCGCCGTTCCGCACCAGCTCCCGGGCCGGCGCGAGCGTTGCCGCCAGCATGGCCGCCAGCAATAGTCCCCTCACGCGGCCCTCCGACCTGTTCATTCTGACTTCGGACTTCTAACTCTGCTAGTAGACCTTCTGTCCGACCTTGACGCTATAGGTGCTCTGGCGGTATTCCATCTTGATTCCGTCGGCGGAGACTTCGAGGATACGGCGGCCCTCGATGTCGTCACCGCTCTTGAGCCGCCGCTCGCCAACAAGCGCGAAACGCGAGCCGGCGCCGTCGGTGAGTATTGCCCGGAGCTGCGACGGGTCGGCCGAACTGCCACGTGACGTGCCGCCCTGCTCGTAGCCGCCGCTCGAGGTCCGACTGGTCCGGACGCCTGCCGCCCTTGCCTCCTGCCTCTGCTTCAACCGCTCCTCGCGCCGCTTCGCTTTCGCATCGCCACGGTCCACTCTCGATACGTGCACCGCGCTACCCGCCGGCTTGCTCACCTTCTTGATCCCTTGACTATTTGACGAAGCCGTCTTTTGGCCGGCCGAAGTCGATTTCTTCGCGCCGCGCCCGAACAGCAGCAAAGCGACAACGACGACCACAACAACCGCACCCCCGATGAGGACGAACTGCATCATTCCGCCCTCCTTCAGGGACATCTGCTTCGGCCTCGACACGCCTGCCCCGGTCTTCCTTGATGCCATCATACTCTAGCCTCCTGAACTCACAGCCTCTGGTCTGCCGCGATTTCGCATCCAACTGGATTCAAACACGCTATAACATAGCGCCGGAACTGCCCCCCTGTCAAGCGCGGGGTTTCCGCCCAGAGCCTCGCGACGTCCGGCCGACCGCCGGCACATGGACGGCAATCGGCTGTCGACGCCCGGCAATCAGAAGTAGGCCTTGAGTTCCGCGCTCAGTCGGTGCTCGCTCGCCCGGTCCGGACGGTCCTGAAAACCGTAGCGGGCCGAGGCCGACAGCACATCACTGAACGAATGCTCAAAGGTCAACTCCGCACCCGGGCTTATCCCGAGCGGCTCATCCAGGCCGACGTCGAACGGCAGGACCTCGACCGATGCGGTCCGGCGCGCCACCTCGACCGACGCGCGCACCCGCGTGCGACTGCCGAAGCTGAACGTCCGGGCGAGACTCACGTCCACTGCCGTGAGTGAAAACCGCCCCAGTTCGGGATAGGAGAACGGCTCGGCAATGGCCTTCTGCTCGTAGCCCAGTTCCGCTTCCAGCCTCAGCCGCGAACCGATAATCGGGCTTGCCTGAACCCGCCAGCCGGTCTCATCAAAGTCGACGGCACCGGCACCGAGCCGGCGTAGCGTGCGGTCAGTCTCAGCCCGCGCCCGGCCTTCAACACCCGGCACCCGGTCGCTGTAGAATTCAAGATAGACCTGCTGATGCGACGATGCCCGGCCGGTTGCCGCCAGGGTCCGGTCGGCGCTGAACTCTGAGCTCGCGCCAAGCGTGGGCGTGACCATCGGTTCCAGGGCATTCACTACCAGGCGCAGGTCCTGCCGGCTCAATTCGGATAGCACCGCGGTGTCGGTGCTGGTCCGAGTCTGGCTGAAAGAGACGGACAGCGCCGCCGGGTCGAACATCGAGACGTCGCCCGAACCGTTCAAAGACCACTCACGCGCCTGGGCGAACCGGCCGGTCGCCACCACCACCCGCTCGTAGTCGCCGTCCACATCCGGGACGTATCCCCCGGTCACTGAATCGCGCCGGTACGTACCCTCACCCGGTCCGACGTAGCGGAACAACTCGTCCTTGAGTTGCACCTTCCGATATGACTGATTGAAGTCCGCCTGCATCCGCAGCCCGGCTCGCGGGGTCGCGGAGCCGCTCAGGCTGGCCAGCAACTGGTTCCAGTCTTCTTCAGTGCCGGAGTCAAAGTGCCGGTCGTTCAACCCGGCCATCGCTCCCAGCCGGAAAGCCGTGCCGCTGGTCCAGTCCGCCGTTGCCTGTGCGAGCCGGCCCCGGCTCGTCCGCTCCCACGGGGACTGTCCCTGCGGGGACTGTCCCCGCACGGGGACTGTCCCCAGGGTCCCCGGCGCGTAGAACCCCGACTGGCGATAGTCGACTCCGGCAGTCAAAGCCGAAACCGGCTTCACTTCCATCCCGGCAAGCCAGACCGACGACTTCTCCGTCGAATCGACCTCGCTCTGCCACCCTGCCTTGGGATAGAACCAGCCGGCGTGCGGCGTTGCCAGCACATTCTGCCGCGTGATGTCCGCGACCCGGGTCACGTCGTAGCCCAGCCACCCGACCTGCGCGCTTCCCTTGTACCGCTCGATCGGCCCGCCACTGAACCGGTCCAACCTGCCCGCTTCTCCGCCCAGGCTGAGGAACGCAGCCGGCTTTGCCCGAACCGACACCTCGTCGCTCGAATGGAGTTCGGTCTCCGGCGTGCCTGCCCAACGGTAGGCGAAATCAATATCATGACTTGCGCCCGGAACCTCGAACCGCGCGCCCTGCAACCGGTGCCGGTAAGTCACGCCATAAGAACTGTCCTGCCAACCCGCGTCCAAACCCAGCGCCCCGGCATCGTCCGGTGCCCCGCCCGGCGCGAACAGATTCAGGTCCCGGCGTTGAAACAGACCTTCAAGCCCGGCGCTGAACCCCGCCTGTTTGAGTCCCAGCCGCGCATACACCGCTTCGTTCCACTCCGGCAAAGCAATCCTGCGCTTCGCCACGTAGTTCCCGCCGCTCGGCCCGGCGAAGCTGTACGCCAGAATTGTGTCGTTGTACCGATAATCGCCAAGCGAATCCCCGACCAGCGTAAACCGCACCTGGTAGTCGCCTGAGTCCCGGCCCACGTACACGTAATGGTCTCCGGACTTCACATAATCGCCCTTGCCCGCGCCCGCATACGTCGCACCGTCGAGCCACGCCCGCGAAGTGTCGCTGCCGATCGCGGCCAAAGACTCCTGCTCCTCCGGCGTCAAGTCCTCCAGGAAGTTGCGGCTTGCGTCGTCACCCTCGCGGAACAGACCGACGCTCAAATCTGCCCCCGACCCCCGACCCCTGACCCCCACGTTCGCTCCGCCGACTACCACGGCGCGGCTATAGTCACCGGTAACGTACTGGAACGTCGCCTCGATTCTCGACAACTGGTCAATCACCCGACGATTCGTAAACAGGACCTCGCCGGTTGAGTAATCAATCGTGTAGTCCGCATCCCAGCCCCGCACCATTCGGCTGCCGTTGAGATAGACTTCCTCGCTGCCCGGCACAACCTGCGCCGCCCGCCCATCCGGGGCAAGTACATAAGGCCCCTGCGAACCGTCAATGCCGGCCAACTCGACCCGGCCGAACAGCCCCTTCGGACTCGCGTACCCTCCGTAGAGTCCGACCCCCGGTCCCTCGTTCATCGTTCCTCGTTCATCGTTCATCGTTCCCTGTCGCCCCGCGCCCCAGCCCGCCGTCGCGCCGACCGCGCTTCGCTCAATCGCTCCGAAACCACCCACCGGCACGCGCAAGTCCACGTCGCCGAAAGACCCGCGCCACTGCTCGCCGCGCAGGTTGATGAGCAGCTTGTCCAGTTCCTCGATGTCCCGGGTTGTCCCTTCTGCTGGAATCGGCGAACTCTGGTCAGACAGTTCGGCGTCAACCGCGATGCCCTCGACGCTGCCGGTAATCGCGACCCGCGTCGCCTGGTCAATCCCCGCGTCCCCGCCGCCGAAGCTGACGCCCAGAGTCTTGCCACCGGATAAGTCAAGCCCGGTCGAATCCGCCGCACGAGACGAAGGCTCAACAGCCAGAACGGCAGACGATTCGGTAACTGGAAACTGGTCACTGGACACTGGTAAATGGCGCAGCCGGTACTCCTTCTGCTGACCCGGAAACGTGACGCACCGGTAGGTGACCCGTATCGGCACCCACCTCTCCGGCCTGCGCCAGAAGATGACATAGCCCGTATTGTAGTCGAGAGTATAGTCTGCCGGGTCGAGTCGATTGCCCGAAACGTAGACCGTATCCGTGCCCGGTATCAGGAATCCGTGCTCAACTGGGTAGACCGTGCTGATGCCGTCGCTGACAATCAGGGTCTGGCACGGAACCCCGAGCGGGACTGCAACCGTGATTGCCACGAGGAACGACAAAACCGCGAACGTCTGCCACAAGATCGGATACCTAGACGGGGACTGTCCCCGAGGTTCTCCGACAGGGACTGTCCCCAAAACCTGTCCGACCGGTAACGGCCGTCATGGCTCGGTTGGCAGACGAAAGACACCGAGACTCGCCCCCGCGTCCAGCACCACAAGATCACCGCCGACAGCCGCGAAGGACAACGGGCTGACCGAATCCGGCAGACCGTAGCCGGTCAATCGGTTGCCTCTCAATACCCACACCTGCGGCTTGCCGCTCTGCCCGATACAGAGCACGCCGGTCTCATCGCCCGCCAGCAGGTCGCAGCCTTGGGGGAGCGGTACCGTTTTCAGCACAACGCCACTGCGGTTGAAGTAGACCAACTTCGAGGCGGCGCTCACGACCGCGAAAGTCCCGTCCGGCAGGGCGACCATAGCGCCGGGCCGGGCGATTTCTGCGCCGCTGATGAACTGCCGGCTCTCGCCGAACAGGCCCTTGTACCAAATTGCGCCGCGGTCTACATCGCTCACGAGCATCACCCCGGACTCGAAGCCCGCAAGGCCCGCGACCCGCACATTGCCCAACCACGCTTGCAGGTCCAGCTTCTCCTTTGACATCCGGTAGAGGACGTGGTCATCATAGAGATAAACGTAGAACCGGTCCGCAGCCACGCCCGCCGGTGCGGTTACGCGCTTCGTCAGCGGGAGCGTATCCTGCGGGCCACTCGCCTCTCGCCAAGGGGACTGTCCCCGAACGGGGACTGTCCCCAAAGCCGGTTCTCTCCGACCGCTGACTGCACCCAAAGCCGAATTCGGGAAGCCGTACCTCACGATGCGTGTTCCCGAATTCTCAAGCACCAGCAGGCCGTCTCCATCCCGGCAGATGCCGACCGCTGGAGACCCGAGATCAACGGTCGCCGCCGGCTCAAGCTGCGCCAGCGAACTCACGGGCGCGACTCTGCCGGCTCCAACGCAGCCGGCCACAAGGCACAGCGCCGCGCCCAAGACGGCCGACGAACACAGAAGACGAACCGGACGTTCACCACAAAGACACCAAGACACAACCGGGCTCACACTCCGGGGGTCTGTCCGGTTCCTCACCTCTGACTTCTGACATCTAGATTCTAGCTTCTGACTTCGGCTGGTCCTAATCATTGCCAACTATTGTTCCCGTCCAGCCGCCAAAGTCAAGCCATTGCCGCATCGTCGGAAACCATAATACAACCGCCGGAAGGAATATCCGCAGATTTCGCAGATTACACAGATTCTGGTTTGGGATTTGGGATTTGCCGCGCCCGCCTCCCGTTACTCGCAACTCGTAACTCGTAACTCGCAACAGCTTTCCACAAAGCTTGGTGGAAAGCTCGCCGGAAAGCTCCCGAGAAAGCTCCCCGGAAAGCTCGGTCGAAAGCTCGTTCAAGAGCTTCTTTGAAAGCTCATTTCAAAGCACAATTCAAAACTCGGCCAAAAGCTCGTTGAAAAGCTTCACGCAAAGCTCAGTTCAAAGCTCGCGAAACAGCTTGTCTCAAAGCTCGTTGAAAAGCTTCTCGCAAAGCTCAATCAAAAGCTCGGTTCAAAGCACATTTCAAAGCTCGTTTAAGAGCTTGTTCGAAAGCAACCCCCAGGGCGGTCTCCCCTTCGCCACCCCCACGGGGAAATTGTGGTTCCGCGCCGACTCGGTACTACATATTGTATGCCGTCTTTGACTCGCCATCCCCTGGACGGCGGGGGGAATCCCTTCCCCTTATACGGCCCGTGGCCCTTCACCTGCAACAGCTCCCGGCCTTCGTCTCGTAACGGCCATCGCTTCAGCCCTCGCCCCATCGCCCGCAACAGCGCCCGGCACTCGTCTCGCAGCAGCACTCGTTTCAGCCCTCGTTCCACCACCCGCAACAGCACCCGGTCCTCATGTCGCAACAGCTATCGCTCCAGCCCTTGTCCCAGCGCCTGCAACAGCACCCGGCCCTCGTCTCGTAACAGTCGCCGCGCCAGCCCTTGTCCCAGCACCTGCAACAGCACCCGGCCATCGACTCGTAACGGCCATCGCTCCAGCCCGCGCTCCAGCGCCCGCAACAGGCCTCAGTCCTGCGTCTGCCCCCTTTTTCGTACAACCCGCGCGACTTGCTGCCATCCGCTGCCAACTGCCCGAGTCAGCGCATCCGCTTGACTCCAGCCGGTACGCGCCTAACATACATGCTGATGCAAGGCCAAATCCGGCCAAACCCGACGACTCCGTCGCTGCTCGGAACGTCGTCCTCAGGTCCTGACGTGGATCCTCCATCCTCCGTCTTCCCTCCTCCATCTTCTTTCCTCCGTCCTCAGTCCTCTCCTCGGCCCGCGCCCCGCCTCAAGCGTATTGACTCGCCTGTCCGCAACCCCGCCCGAAATGCGTAGGGCGCTACCGGAGTCCCTGCAAGTTGGAAAGTCCGGCGGCCCTCACCATCTTCCGCTTCTTGTTTACCGTTTGAGGAAGTACCAGAAGAGAGAGCCGCGCGAAGCTGTGTACCAAGTAGCGTCACGAATCATAGACCAGTGCTGGGCAAGTAGAGACTACCAGACGCTCGCGCTCGCTGTGACCGCTCTCCTAGTCTCCTGGAACGCCCGGGTTCATGTCGGACGTGAGACCTCCTTCGACAAGCTACCCGACTTCATTAGGCGACACTACAGGGAACTATGTAGACTGCGAAAGCTCGACTTACACAGGGAACCAGCTACGTTCAGCGATCAGGGTCTGTACAATGAGCTGCTGCACCTGCTCACGGTCAAGAAGAAGAACAAGACGAGCTTGTCCACACCTGTCGGCGTGGCTAAGGCTCTACACATCCTCGCCCCGCGGTACTTCCCTCTGTGGGACCGCGAAATCGCAAGGAAGTCCGGACACTCGATAGGCATGAGCCCTTATTCCTATCAGCGCTTCGGAGAGAAAGCCAGGCAACTGGTGAAGCGCCTTGTGCAGACAACCTTGCTCGCCAGTCGGGCGCGGAGCGAGGATGCAGCACTCGCCTGGTTGAAGGAACAAACGTGCACGCGCGGCCTTAGCAAGACCTGGGTCAAGTTCGCGGATGAGTACAACTATGTTCGTCATGTCCTAGAACCCAGAGATGGCAAGCGCGCCCGACTTGGCCGTGTTGGCCTGCAACCAAGACCGTGAAACAACGAACAAGTCTTCCTTCGGCGGTAAGTCCATTCTCCACAGGTGGAGGCGGATACCACTTCGAGTTCCTCGTTGCTGTCTCGTACTTGGTCTGCCTCTTGCGCCAGCAGACTGGCCGGGGACTAGAGGGCGCTGTTGTCCGGCAGGTCCGGCTACAACAACGAAACAGGGGTCACTGGCTCGACGACGTCGTTGTGGAAGGCCGCGACAGATGCGGTCCGCGCCTTCTGTCTTTGCAGGTCAGGCATAGGATGGTTTTCGGCGATAACCCGGAGTTCAAGGAGCTTATTGCGAGCGCTTGGCGTGAGTTCAGGAGGTCTTCGTTCCGTCGCAGCAGGGATAGCGTTGGTCTCGCTATCGCGGAAACCGGCCTGAGTCGCATGGCTAGGTCGAACATGAACGACCTCATTAGTTGGGCAGCGACGTCGTCGGGCGCCGATGCCTACTATGAGAAGGTCCGCAGGTTCGTTGGCAAGAGTAACCTCCTTGCGGTCATCGAGAGCGCAATCCGTTCTGAAGCCAGAGGTCGCCCAAGGCACACGGATGTCTTTGGATTCATGCGGCATCTGTGCCTCCTAACGTACGATTTCGACGCTCCCAGTGGCAGAGATGGAACGGCTTGTCTGAGCGAACTGCGGAACGTCGTTGATGATCCAGACTCAGGACAGGCACAGGAGCTTCTCGCAGTCATGTACAAGATGGCTACGGAGTATGCCAAAGCCGGTGGGGAGATAACGCATCAAGCCATCGTGACGCGCATCCGCAAGGAGACGAGCTTCGCCATTGCTTCTCTAAACCTCGGCTCACCCGGCATTCTGGAACTCCTAAGGCGGCAGGTCACCAACAAGCTTGCCGCCGAAAAGAACAGCCGGAAGTACATTCCAGATGTTTTCGTAGAGACCACCAGCGTAAAAGACGAGGCAAGGTTATTCTGCCACCCTGCGTTGTTCCTGCAGCGGCTCGAAGAGGAGATAAGGCGGTTCTATCTAAGAGGCCTGAACCGAACCCTCAGCATGGCGGGACTGCCGTTGGTACGCTTGAAGCTGCCAGCAAAAAGAGTAACGACAGGGCGGTTTCAGGCGCTGACGCGCGATTGTGCTGCATTGAGACAGGCACTCGACGAGCTCGAGACCGACTTGACTAGGCTGAGGTTCCACCAAATCAAGGCGCTCCGCCCGCTAGTTCCGGGAGACAAACTCGAAGTCTTCGACCAAAACTGGTATAGTGTTGGGAACGCCGCCGACTACTTCGTGACCTGCAAGGTACAGGAGCTTAGGGACCGACTCGAGATCGCAGAAGGGCGGGTATTCGCGATTGTCTCTCGCGCAGGGCAGGGTAAGACCAATTTCATTTGTGACTTGGCTGAACGTTTCCTGCTCCAGTGGGGAATACCGTGCGCGGTGCTGACTGGGCGGGACTTCAGGGGCGTGGCTGCTGGGCAATTCTGCGGGCACGTAGCTCGGTCTCTCACAGCGGAGAGCACCGCCAACTTTGACCAAGTACTGGGCGAGATCGAACAGAGGGCGGTGAGGACCGGCTTCCCAGGCGTACTCATTTTCGACGCTATCAACGAGCACGACAGCATTGGCACGTTTGCCGGGGAGCTAGAGCGATTCATAGAGAAGTGCATGGCCTATCCCCACCTACGCATTATCCTCGCGTGCAGGTCGGAGTACTACGACGAGCGGTTCGGAAACCTGGCGAGAAGCAGCTTCTCCGGCCGCATGACGATCAAGAAAGAGCTTCACCGCCAGATGGACGACAGGCACAAGGCTCGGCTCATACCTGCGTACTTCCGATTCTTCAAGATACAATGCCCATTTATGTCTGCTCGCGTGAAGGAGCGTCTCTCGGACGACGTCCTCCTGCTGCGCATGTTCTGCGAGGCATACGGCAACCCTGGGGCGCGAGAGCCCAAGACGATTCCAGCGGTTCAATCGCTTAGAAAGGATGCCTTGTTCCGCACGTACCTAGACAGGAAACTCGGCACGGCCGTTGGGCGTTCAAAGTCCGCAGGTATCGTAGGGCGCCGGCACCCTTACGTGCGACTGCTGAAGAAGACCTTGGAGTGGATGCTCACCAATGCTCGATACGCGAACGTACCCGCAGGCGCCTACGACCCGGCAGAGCTGGAAGTACTGACGCAGTTGATAGATGAGGATCTGTTCTTGCGGAAAGACCCGGTTGGCTCGGGAGGAATCCTGGGTTCGCACGACGAGGTGGTTAGCTTCACGTTCGAGGAGTTCCGTGACTTCCTATTGGCAGACTACCTGCTCGGCGACATTCTAGCCCGCGACCGCCGAGCGTTCGATACGGAAGCAGCGAGGCTGACCGACCCCGAGAGCACGGTCTGCGAAGGCGTCACTCATTATTTGTTCCTCCTCGCGAGACAGCCGAGCTTCCATCAAACGCTGGACATCATTCGCGGCTTGCCGTGGTATGACCGAGCATTTGGCCTGCACGTGTTCGACTTGGACGACCAAGACATCCGGCAGGAGGACGTGGACACCATACGCCAGATGTGCCTACGTGGAGACAACCGCACGCCGGGCATGCTGATATCGCTGCTGTTGCGCTGGGATACGGGAGTTCATTCCAGAGCCAACATTCTGACGATGTTCGAGATCATGGACGGGATGGCCGCAGAGCAGTTCCGTAGCGCGGTAGCAATAGCATTCCGGGATGAGAGGTACTCGTTCGGCAACTCCTATTATCCCATCACCAAGCTTGCGGAGCACTTGCGGCCCTTCTTGCTCAGCACCGGATCGCAGTGGTGCGAGGAATACGCCAACTTGGGGAGACTGCTTCTGTACTTGCGGAACATTCCCGACAGCGAGTACGGATTCCCGGCGCGCAGTCTCTTCGAGGAATTCGCACGAGTCCATCCGGAGTTGGCTCGGGCCATGACCGTCGCTCACTTGTCGAATCGGCGGAACGGCTACAGCGGAAGCGGCTTCCTCTGGACGACGCACTGCAGCGAGGACAACTAGTGGCTGCGAGTTCCAAAGCCGTTCGCATGCTGCTGCGCAGAACCAGCGCTGGCGTTGTTGTGTCGTATGGGCGCCGCCCGAGTCTTCGCGCGTGCCTGCGGAAGGCTGGTGCCTACCCCGATACGTACGCGGCGGACGTGGTCCAGGGCGCGTACGAGTGGTATGTGGTGGAAGTGGTTGACCTCAAGAGAGAATATAGGCTGTACTACAAACCTGAGTACCCCACTATCTATGCGTTTCTCTATCGCAAGTTTGGCTTCAACAAGGCGGACATCAGAGCACTCAAGACGGACCTTGACTCTGACCGCTATGTTGGTCTTGCAACGGCCTCGGTGCGCTACGGAGGAGGGCTAAAAGGCTACATCTCATACGATGGAAGAGACGGCCTTGCAGCTCGCCTCCTGGGGGCCTCTTGGGAGGAGGTAGGATGAAGGTTCGCTGGGATTTCGTCACCAACAGCTCCACGACGTCGTTTATCATCATCTGCAGCGGAAAGCCGCGACTTGATGACTTCCTGGCCGCCATAGGCGCCAAGGCTGGAACCCCAGCAGCTGAACTGTTCCGCCAGTTGTATTATGTGCTGTGCGATGGCTTGAAGCCAGTGAACGAGGCGGATCGAAAGGAATCAGAGAACGTCTACGACATGCTCAAGGATGAGTTCTCCGAGAGGACAGCAAATCGCGTACAGTCTGCTCTTAGGGAGGGCAAGGACGTATGGTACGGCAGGCTTGCAAGCGAGAATACCGAAGTGGAGGCGTTCTTCTGCACAGATTCGTTTGAGGTCGAACGAGGGGAATTCTACCTGAATGCCCTGCCCTGCGGCTGGTAGGCATGTTGGAGGTCAGGCACAGCCGGATTCAGCACTACTCGACGGTCTTCAACGCCCGGACCGGCTTCTTCATGCGGGTTGAGGATGCTGGACATCCAGAACCTCGGTGGTCTCAACGCGGTCCAGAGATGATTGACATTGCCATCACCAACTGGTGTGACCGCGAATGCGCAGTGTGCTATCGCTGCTCAGACACGCAGGGGGCCCACATGTCCTTGAAGGCCTACAAGAGCACTCTGAAGCAAGCCGCTGACATCGGCGTCATGCAGGTAGCTCTCGGTGGCGGCAATCCCAACCAGCACCCGGATTTCTGCGAGATACTGCGGACAACGAGAGAAGACAATGGAATCGTCCCTTCGTTCACGACCAACGGACGAGGTCTGAGTGCTGAAATACTGGATGCTTCTCGGCGGTACTGCGGGGCTGTCGCGGTCTCCGCGTACGAGCCATACGGAGAGACTTGGGCGGCTACGCGCAGACTACTCGATGCGGGAATCAAGACGAACCTACACTTCGTGTTGGACACACGGAGCATCGGTACAGCAATAGAGTGGATGGAAACGCCACCGCCGGAGCTGAAAGGTATCAACGCCGTCGTATTCCTCAACTACAAGCCTGTCGGTCGGACATCAGCAGGTGCGGGAACACTGCGCGCTAGTCCGTACATGAAGGAATTCTTCCGTCTCGCATGTGAAGAGAATCATCCCTTCCGCGTAGGATTCGACAGCTGCCTTGTGTCTGGACTGGTGACCTACACCCAAACGAATCCTGTATGGTTCGACGCGTGCGAAGCCGCGCGGTTCTCGATGTTCATATCGGAGAAGTCGCTGGCGTACCCCTGCTCCTTCATGGAAGCCGCTGCGGTGGGCGAGCGAGTAACTGACTCGAACCTGCGTCCGATATGGCAGCGGAGTGCGCTATTCAAGCACTTCCGGGATACTCTTCTCGGTCCTCATTGCCCAGCGTGCCCAAAGAAGAGCATATGCATGGGAGGTTGTCCAGTATACCCAGAGGTCAACCTGTGTCAGATCCAGGCGTAAGTCCCGGTGACACAATAAGAGATTCCTGACGCGCGCTGCGGGCAGGGCCGAGGGGAGCACGGACGCGGCCAATATCATGAAGCCGGCGCTGGCCCGGGGAAACATGAGGCGAGGAACGAGGAACGAGGAATGAGGAATGAGGAACGAAGCCGGCATCTCTTCCATCCTCCATCCTCCATCCTCCATCCTCCATCCTCCATCCTCCATCCTCCATCTTCCATCTTCCATCCTCCCCATCCTCCGTCCTCATGCAAACTCCGTTAAGCGGGCTGATTCTGAGCGGCAGGCTGAAGGAACACGACGACTGGCAGGTGGTGCGCGGCGAACAAGGGCTTGTGGTTGTGCCGGTTGTCCGGAAGACGGAATAGAAACAAACCGAGTTCCGACTGACCGTGGTAATTCCGGGGACGGCGGAGAGCGGACCGGAATCTGTGTCAACTGCGAAATCTGCGGATGTTCCTTTCGGGTCTTGGCGGCTTGGCGGTTATACATTCGTCTTCGGGCCCCATGCGCATTCTTGACTACCCTATGACGCAAGCTAGCATCACTGTCGTGACCGAACTGAACCCCAGCGTCGCAGGCGGCTTTCCGACCTGCCCGACCTTAGGCGGGACAACGAGAATTGGGGTGTGCCGACTTCCCAATGGAAGGAGGTGCGCGTGAGACTGCCGCACCGGATTCGGCCGGACGACGCAGTGGAGAGACGCCGCATGGTCCGTCGTGCGTCGTCGCCCGACTTCCTTGACCCCTCCCACGAGTGGCGGCGTCTCTTTGCTGAAACTTGGGGCACGTTTCTGTTGGTCGTGGTCGCGGCCGGCGGCGTTGTCGTCTCGGCCCGAAGCGGTGGAGTCGTCAGCCGGAGCGCGACCGTAATCGCCCCCGGAATCATGGTCATGGCGATAATCTACTTCATGGGTGCGGTGAGCGGCGCCCATCTGAACCCGGCCGTCACCATGGCGTTCGCGCTGCGGGGTAACTTCCCCTGGCGCCGGGTCCCGGGCTACGTCGTGGCCCAGATAATCGGCGGCATCGCCGCGGCGTTATTCCTGCGGGCAATGTTCGGCACGGCCGGCGCGCTGGGCGCGACCGAACCGGGCGTCGGCATGGGAAGTGTCAGAACCCTGGCCATGGAAGTACTGCTGACCGCCGGGTTGGTGAACGTGATCCTCGGCACGGCGTCCGGGGCGCGCAACATCGGCGCCAACGGTGCAATCGCCGTCGGCGGGTACATCGCGCTGGCCGGGCTCTGGGCAGGACCGATCAGCGGTGCCTCGATGAACCCGGTGCGGTCGCTGGCTCCAGACGTGGTACGCGGCGACTTCAGCACAACCTGGATTTACCTGGTCGGACCGATTGTCGGCGCTCTCATCGGGGTCGGTTTCGAGTGGATTCTGAAGGGCGAGCCGACCGCGGCTGGGGCAATCGCCGCGCAAGGCATGATCGGCCGCGACGACCCGCCGGACGGGAATTGAAGACCCCGAGGGCCGATTTGTTTCCGGGCCTAACACGCGATTCCCGGCGCGCGGTCTGACCCGGCGCTGAATCCGGCCGGACCCCGCCGGCATCGCCCGAATGGTGAGAAGGAACGAAAGCCGGTTGCGGGTTCGAGCTTCGGCATTTCCCCTTTTCCCTTCGCGCATGGGCCGTCGTTTCTTGACTTACTCGGACATCCGGCCTATAATCCCCGCTGAGGAAAACCCATGCCCAAAAGAACATATCAACCGTCTAACATCAGCCGCAAGCGTACTCACGGGTTCCGGGCCCGCATGCAGACGCCCGGAGGCCGTAACGTCATTAACCGCCGCCGCGCAAAGGGTCGCAAACGCCTGGCCGTATGAATGGTCGAGTCCCTGGCTCGAACCGAGATCCTGCGCCGGAGGCGAGACGTCTCCCGGCTGAGGCGGTTGGGAGAAAAGACCGGCACGCGGTTCCTCAGCCTGCGTCACGCACCCAGGCCTGAAGAAAACTCTGGAACCGATTTCGGGCACACTCCCCATTCGGAGACAGTTCCCTCGCCGTCCCGCCGCGTGGCGTTTCTTCTGCCGCGCGCTGTCGGTAACGCAGTAGCCCGGAACCGCCTGAAGCGCCGGCTGCGCGAAATCTACCGCCGAAACAAGAGCTGGTTCCCCGTCGGCTTTGACTATCTCGTCCAGCCGACCCCCGCCGCCGGCAAGCTCTCTTTTGCAGAATTGCTCGAACAGACGCGGCTAGTCACTCAAACGAAGTCAGAAGCCAGAGGCTAGATGCTAGAAGTCAGAAGTGCGGACGCGGACGAAATCAACCACAGATTGACACGGATGAACGCAGATGACACGCAGTGTCACCCTGAGAGTAACGAAGGGTCTTCGATTCGAAGATTCTTCGTCGGACTCAGAATGACAGATCGGGTTCGACGCTTGACCACTAGACCACTTGACCACTCGACCACTAGGTCACTATCCGCTTCCTCGTTTCTTAGGCTTCTCGTCCGGCTCTATCAGTGCACGTTCGGCATTGTCTTGCCGAATTCGTGCCGGTATCAGCCGACCTGTTCGCAATATGCGCTGGATGCGCTGACCGAGCACGGCGCGGTCAGGGGTACGTGGATGGCAGTGAAGCGTATCCTCCGCTGCCACCCCTTTGCCAACGGCGGCTATGACCCTGTCCCGACAAGAGGACCAAGGACCAAGGACCAAGGACAGAGCCCGGACTTCGCGACTGAACGGAGAACGACGACCGGATGAGAAACCAGCAAGAAACGTCCAGCTCACTGACCACCATCATCGGCTTCGTGCTCGTAGCCGCTATTCTCATCCTCTCGCAAGTGTTCCTCCGGCCGAAACAGACTCCGCCCAAGCCGGCCGAGACACCGACCGAGCAGGCTCAAACACAGCCGACGCAGCCGGCCGACACCGTGAAGCAGGCAGCACCGGAACTGGAACCTGCAAAGACACCGTCCCTTGCCCCGCTTACGGTCGCGACCGTGCCCGAGTCAATCATCACGCTGGAAAACGACCTGGTGAAGGTCGAGTTCTCAAGCTTCGGCGGCGTGGTCAAGTCCGTCTGGCTGAAAAAGTACAAGGCGGAAATAGTGCCGTCGGGCAAGGAACTGCTCGGCACGGCAGTGGAACTGCCGCAGGGTTGGGTCAGCACCGATGCCACGCCGATGCAGGTCGCCGTAACCGACAGCTCGGTTTCGTTTACGGTACGTACCGACAGCCTGACCCTGACCAAGAATTACACGCTCGGCAAGGACTACACTCTTGACCACCGGGTCTTGATCGCCGGAACGGCCAGAGCCTTTGCCCTCGACGGAATGGCCGGGCTCGCCCTGACCGAGAAGAACGTGAAGGAAGGACTCGCCCACTTCCACTTCTACGCGAAGGTCGGCAAGAAGCTCCACCAGACACCGGCCGCCAAGCTGAAGAACCCGCAGGGCGCATGCGACACGGCCGAATGGGTCGGCGTGAAGTCGAAGTACTTCCTGCTCGCGGTCATCGCCTGCGGCCGGACATTCGATTCAACCTACGCCATCACTCTCCCGGACGGGCGCGTCGGGTTCAGCGCCGTGGTGAAGAACCCGGCGCCGGAGACGCAATTCTCGGTCTACCTGGGGCCGATTGAGTACGAACGGCTGCGCGCGTTTGGACTCGGGCTCGACAACGTCCTCGGCCTGGGCTGGACCCGGCCGATCGCAGTCGCCATGCTCTGGTTCCTGCGCCTGCTGCACAGCATCGTCGGCAACTGGGGCTTGGCCATCATCGTCTTTGCGATCCTGATGAAGCTGGTCTTCTACCCGCTCACCCGCACCCAGACCAAGCAGATGCGCCAGATGCAGCTTCTGCAGCCCAAGCTCAACGAGCTGAAGGTAAAGTACAAGAACGATTCGAAGAAGCTCAACACCGAGACGATGCAGCTTTACCGCCTGTACAAGATCAATCCCGCGTCCGGCTGCCTGCCGCTGCTGATCCAGATGCCGGTGTTCTGGGCGCTGTACGCAGTCCTGCGGAACGCAATCGAGATGCGTGGGGCCGCGCTCGGACTCTGGCTGCGGGATATGTCCGAGCCGGACGCGCTCTTCGGCCATCTACCTCAAGGTCTGCCGATGATCGGCGGCGCCGCAATCGGGTTGCTGCCGATACTAATGGGCGTGTCGTCAATCGCCCAGACCCTGCTCATGTCCACCGACAAGAAGAACATCGCCATGACCATCATCATGCCGGTCTTCATCACCCTGATATTCCTCAATATGCCCAGCGGCCTGCAGCTTTATTGGTTCATGTACAACGTCCTGTCGGTCGGTGAGAGTCTAATTGCTATGAAAGGAGGTCTGCCATGGCGCAAGTCGAAGAACCGCAAGGAAGTCTCCCTGGCGACGGCGCCCCCTCCGAAATAGCCGGTGCCGCCGCGCCGGCCGTGCCGTCCGAGCCGGAACTCATCCGGCAGGAGGTCCAGTTTCTCGCCAACCACATCGGCATCCGTGCCCGGGTTGACGTAGAACTGCACCCCGAAGGCTACTACGCCAACATCCGGGCGCGAAGATCGAGCGGGGTCGTCATCGGCCGCCATGGTGCCACACTTGAGGCCATCGGTCACATCATCCGCCTGATGGTGGTAAGACACTACCCTAACGTCCCGCGAGTAATCATCGACATCGCCGGCTACCGCCAGCGTCGCGCGAACTTCCTGCGCATGAAGGCTTCGGCCATCGCCCGGATC
Organism: uncultured bacterium; assembly: GCA_964597845.1. Lineage (GTDB taxonomy): Bacteria > Hydrothermota > Tepidihabitantia > Tepidihabitantales > Tepidihabitantaceae > UBA2258. Next base: position 48,143 of record CAZQZR010000005.1, read on the forward strand.
GTACTCGAAGGCGGCCTCGAGATGGCGCTCGAGCCGCTCACCTTCGAGGAAATGGAGATTGTGGAAGACGAACTCAAGAAGATCCCCGGGGTTCGGGCCCACGCGGTCGGCGACGGGTCACCGCGCAACGTCATCATCTCTCTCTCGAAGAAATGACGCGCGGGAGCGGAGCGCTTGGCCGCTCCGCCAATTCCCAATTGCCAATTCCTAATGTAGATCGTGAACCGTAGACCCCACACCACGCACCGTACGTCGTCGATCGTTCGTCCTTCATTGTCCATCGTTCATCCCTCAGCCTTCATCCTTCAGCCTTCTCCTGATACCATCTGCGCTGTTGCGACCGCGCCGGGGCTCGGCAGCATCGCAGTCATCCGCGTTTCGGGCGCCCGCACACTGTCCATCCTCGACCGGCTCTTTCCCAACCATCATCCTTCGGGGCAGCGTTCACACACAGTCCGGCTCAACTGGGCCATGACCCCGACGCGCGAGCCCGTTGACCAGGTCATGGTCACGGTCTACCGCGCCCCCCGCTCCTACACCGGTGAGGAGATGGCCGAGATTTCCTGTCACGGCGGCACGGTCGCTGCGGACGGGATTATGAGCCTCCTGATTGATGCCGGGTGCCGTCCGGCCGAGCCGGGCGAGTTCACGCGCCGGGCGGTGCTTGCCGGCAAGATGACACTCTCGCAGGCTGAAGCCGTTGCCGATATGGCCGAGGCCCGCTCCGAGCCCGCTTACCGCTGCGCGCTCGCCCGTTACCGGGGCGCTCTGTCCGGCCTTGTCGCCGGCTTGTCAAACGACCTATCCGAACTGCTGGCCGAAGTAGAGTTCAACCTTGGCTTCGACGAGCACGATACCGTCTCCGGCGCCGTGCCGAAGACCCGCATCAACCGCATCACGGCCCGTCTGGACAAGACCATCGCGTCCGCAGAGCGCGGCCGGTTCCTCATCGAGGGCGCAAACGTCGCCATTGTCGGCCGGCCCAACGCGGGCAAGTCGAGCCTGTTCAACCGGCTGGTCGAGGAGGAACGGGCAATCACGAGCCCGATACCGGGAACAACTCGCGACCGGGTTGATGCGACGGTCGTGCTAGCCGGCGTGCCGGTGCGACTCGTGGACACCGCCGGGCTGACAGCGCAAGGGGACTGTCCCCGCACGGGGACTGTCCCCAAAACCGGGTCTCCCCGCACGGGGACTGTCCCCAAGACCGGGTCTCTCCGGCCGAGGACTGTCCCCAAAGTCGGTCGGTCGCCTGTCCCCAGAACCGGCTCCGCGGTCCTGACCGCCCTGGCCCTTGCCCAGACCGCCAAGGCGGTCGAACAGGCGGACGTCATCGTCGCGCTCTTTGACGGCTCGCGGCCTGCCGGCCCTTCCGACCGCGCGGTCATCGCCGCCATCCGGGGCCGGGAGTCAATCTGCGTGATGAACAAGACCGACCTGCCGTGCCGGCTCGACCGCGCGTTCGCTCGCAACTGCCCGTCTCGGCTGACTCCGGTTTCGTGCCGCACCGGCGCCGGTATCGGCCGGCTCCGTTCGCGCCTCGCCCGGAGCCTGCGCGCCGGACCCGGCCCGCGGCTCGCGGTGAACCGCCGCCAGCTTGAGGCGCTCTCGTCCTGCCGCGACGCCCTCGTCCGGGCCGGCTCGGCCCCGACCCTCGAAACTGCCGCTCTTGAAACCAGGTCGGCGATTGATATGCTCAGTCAGGTAGATGCACCAGCAACCAGCACCGACATCCTTGACCGGGTCTTCGCCCGCTTCTGCATAGGCAAGTAGCATGGAACGTATCATGTTGTACGTGGATGACACGCCGGGCATGCCCGCGACAATCGCGTGGTCGCTGAAGCTGGCCAGGAGCATGTCGTGCCGGCTTATCGCCTTGTCGGTCATTGATCCGGCGGCCCCGCGGCGGCGCGAATCGCCGTCATCAGACGTCGAGGAACGCGCCTGGAGCCTGCTTTACGAAATCGAAGATGACGCGTTCCAGCAGAACGTCCGCATCTCATTACTACTCGAGCCGGGCGAACCGCTGGGGCGGCTGGTCAGCCTCAGTTCCAGCTATGAAGCCGAGTTGATTGTCGTCAGCGCCGACTGCCGACTGACGATCACCGAGCTCGTGCGTCAGAGCAGCCGGCCGGTCGTATTCGTGAAATAACCCAGGGAGGTACGATGGCGAAAATATCCGAGCTGCTGCCCCGCTCGGCGATCATTCTCAACCTGCAATCGAAAGAGAAGTTCGACGTAATCGGCGAGCTGGTCCGCCCGCTGCTGGCAACCGGCGCCATAACCGACGAAGCCGAGTTCGTCTCCGCGATTGTCCGGCGCGAGAACATGGAAAGCACCGGCATCGGCCTGGGCGTCGCTATCCCCCATGCCCGGACCAAGGCCGTCGCGAGCATCGTCCTGGCGTTTGGCCGCTCCGACGCGGGCGTCGACTTCTCGAGCCTTGACGGCAAATCGTCCCATCTCATCTTCCTGATTGCCGCGCCGGAAGAACAGAAGACCGAGTACATCATGACGCTGGCGCGGCTCTCGAAACTGCTGCGAAAGGACGAAGTGCGCATCGGCCTTAACAAGGCCTGCTCACCCGACGACATCGCCCGGGTGATCCTGCAGCATGAGTCATAGCCCGTTCTCAAGGAAAATCGGCCGACTGCTCCTGACCGTGACACTCGGGGACATCACCGAACAGGCCGCGGACGCAATCGTCAACGCCGCCAACAACCATCTCTGGATGGGCGCGGGTGTGGCCGGCGCGATCAAGGCCAAAGGTGGTGAGGAAATCGAGCACGAGGCGATGAAGCTCGGCCCAATCGAGCCGGGGCAGACCGTGACCACTTCTGCCGGCCGGCTCAAGGCCCGCTACTGCATCCATGCCGCGGCCATGGGCCAGGACCTTGCCACGAGCGCCGACCTCATCTCGAAAGCAACCGGCAGCGCGTTGGCTGAAGCGGGCAGACTCGGCCTGGACTCGATCGCGTTCCCCGCTCTCGGCACCGGTGTCGGCGGTTTCCCCGCGGAATCCTGCGCGCGACTGATGCTTGCCGCCGCGCTCAGCCACAGCCACGCGAACCCGAAGCCCGACTCGGTGAGCTTCGTCCTGCGCGACGAACCAGCTTTCGCTTCGTTCGCCAATGCCCTCAAGTCCGTGCCGGAACCGAGTCCCGAGATAGAGAGCCACGAATCTGAGTGAAGCGGATATTCTCCCCGCTCCCTTTGGTTTCGTGTCTTTCGTGCTTTCGTGGTCCTATCTTGGCGTTCTTGGCGTCCTTGGCGGTTCATCTGTCCGTTTCGTGCTGTCGTGGCTTCCATTTCGGTTCTTGTCCCGGAATCGAGTCACTAGCCCTCGGACTCCTTAACGATGACTGACGGCTACTTCCTGTCCCGCTGCCGCGAGGAACTGGTCGGCCTGCTTGCCGCTCAGGGCGCGAGCATCAACGCAGCGGAAGTGCGCGACGTCGAGGGAGGAATTGACGCCGACCTCGCGGTCCCGCTGTTCCGCATCGCCAAGGAACGGAAAGAGGACCCGCAGGCTTTGGCCGAACGCCTGGCCGGCTCGCTCCAGCTCAAAGGCACGCACTTCGCCTCGGCAACCGCGCTCAAAGGCTATCTCAACCTCGCATTCGACCGGGCCCGCTTCGCCCAAGAAGTCATCGCCGACTTCCAGCGCGACTCGGACCGGTACGGCAGCGCCACGACCGGCGCCGGCCGGACCATCGTCATCGACTACTCATCCCCGAACATCGCCAAGCCCTTTTCGGTCGGCCATCTCCGCTCGACCATCATCGGCCAGGCCCTGCACAACATTCTCAGTTTCCTCGGTTACGAGGTCATCGGCGACAACCACTTGGGCGACTGGGGCACGCAGTTCGGCAAGCTCCTCTCGGCGTTCGCTCGCTGGGGCAGCGAAGACGAACTCGAACGCAACCCCACCGCCCACTTGCTCAGCCTCTACGTCCGGTTCCACGACGAAGCCAAAACGAACAAGGATCTCGAAGTCGAGGCCTTGGACTGGTTCCGCCGACTCGAAACCGGCGACGAACAGGCCCGCGCCCTCTGGCAGCGTTTCGTCAAGCTGAGCACGGCCGAGTTCGGACGCATCTACGACCTGCTCGGGGTGAAGTTCGACTCGGTGCGCGGCGAGAGCACGTACGAAGACAGGCTGTCCGGCGTTATCACCCGCGCGCTCGACCGGGGCGTTGCCCGGCGCGAGAAACCCGCAGCCGCGATGGTAGCCGGCGGTGATGAAGTCGGTCCGGACGAGACCGTCGTCATTATCCCGCTCGACGACGCCGGCATCGAAACTCCGCTCATCCTCCAGAAATCCGACGGCACCAGCCTCTACGCCACGCGCGAAATCGCCACGGCCGAATACCGTATCGAGCGCTGGCACCCGGAAAGGATGCTCTATGTCGTCGGCAAAGAGCAGGAACTCTACTTCCGCCAGTTCAGCGCCGCCCTGACCAAACTCGGCATAGACGTCCCGTGTATCCACGTCACCTTCGGCCTGGTCCGGCTGCCCGAGGGCCGGATGTCGACGCGGGCCGGCCGGGTCGTGTTTCTCGAAGACGTCATCGCCGAAGCAATCCGCCGGGCCGAAGTCGTGGTCCAGGGCCGCGACCTCTCCCCGGAAGAGAAGACGCATATCAGCCGCATCGTCGGCATCGGCGCGATCAAGTACGCCGACCTTTCCCAGAGCCGCATCAAGGAAGTCGTGTTCGACTGGGACCGGATGCTCGCGCTCGACGGCGACTCGGCCCCCTATCTCCAGTACGCCTACACCCGGACGCGTTCAATTCTCAGAAAGGCTCCGGATTTTTCCGCTTCAGCCTTCATCCTTCATCCCTCATCCCTCATCCCTCATCCTTCATCCTTCATCCTTCCCGAGGAACTGACGCTCCTGAAGTCCGTCGCCCGGTTTCCGGATTCCATCGTCGCCGCGGCCGAATCGTACGAGCCGCACCGGATAGCGAGTCGCATCTACCGACTCGCCCGCGACTTCTCGGCATTCTACGACAAGGCGCCGGTCCTCAAGGCCGAAACGGCCGAACTCCGTGACGCCCGGCTTTTCCTTGTTGAGATGACCGGCAAGGTCCTCGCGACCGGCCTCGCTCTCCTCGGCATCGAAGTCACGGACCGGATGTGACCACGCGGCCCGTTCCCCCACTTCCGCCTTCTCCACGCTGCCTTCTGGCTGACTTGGCCACGGTCGCTCAGGTCGGGTACGCTTGAACGCGGGCGCTTGACGGGTAGAGTGGGGGTGGTAGAATCTAGTGCTGCCACTGGGGTCATAAGGGCTCCGATTGACCCGTACGCAGCCGGCGGCACCGAGCCGTACCCGATAATGCGCACCGCAGGTGCGTAGGTGCGCGAAATCGCTGTAAGACGGGTCATCCGCCCCTCCGAGATTGGAGTGCTCACGAGGAAGTTTCTGCTGCTGCTCGTTCCCCTGGCGCTGTTCGCTCAGGTGGAGATTGACACGGTGATGCGGGTTCCGACGCACGTGGCGAACGGGTGCTTCCTTCCCGAACTCAACAAGCTCTACGTCCTCGGCGTTTACCAGCACTATGCGCTTGACTGCTCTACCTATCAGTTGAGAGCCCAGATTCCGAGGTCTCACTACGAGGGCATTGGTAGCTACTCCTGGAACTGGCGCAGGCAGAAGCTCTACGTCGGTGTCAACCCGTACCCCGACAGTTTGGCGGTCATTGATGCGGTTGCCGACACGCTGATGAGGATGATTCCACGGTGCGGATTAGCCAGCGCCTACGTGGGCTCAACCGACCGATTGTACCGCGGTGTGGACCATGATCTGGTCGCGATAGACTGCGCCACCGATACGGTCGTGCGGACAATTCCTCCGCCGGAGTCCGCCTACGTCTTCAGCGCGCCATCATGGGACCCGGTTGGCAACAAGCTGTATGTGACCCTCGGTTCGTGGGAGCTGCAGTCCAAGATCGCGGTATATGACTGCGCCAGCGACTCGCTCCTGGCACTGATCGACGTGCCCGGCACCGGAGGCGGGGCGGGAGTCATGAACTTCGACCAGACATATCGGAAGGCATACTTCGCGTCAGCCAGCCCGTGGGCTATCTTCGCCGGCGTGATTGACACCAGGAGCGATACGCTCATCAAGCTCTTCTCATTCCCGGCGTGTTCGGAGTTCAACCCAGTGGCAGTGGACACCAGAGACCATAAGGCGTACATCGCCGGGCGTGACACGATTTCCGGAATAACGGTCGAGGCTCTGTACGTCATTGATTGCGCGACCGATTCCGTCGTCAAGGAACTGACATGGCCCTTGAAGCCGTGGTCCACTGATCTCGTGCGCTGGGCGCCCTGGAGCAATCGGGTCTATCTTACGAGGACCTCCGGGCAAGTGGGCCTCGGAATCAAGGTGGTTGACTGCAACACCGACTCGATAATCGTGCCGGACATGAGCCTGGGCTACTGGTCCCCGTTTGACCTTCAGATTGACCCAATCCGGGAGCGCGTCTTCGCCATCGGCGCAGAGAGCACGACAGTTCACGTCCTGCGCGACGTGATGGGAGGGGTTGCTGAGACGACGGCCGCTGATTCAACGCCGGGCGCGCCGTTCAGGGTCCGCGAGCTTCGGGACGCGGTCGAGCTAGAGTATCACCTGGAAACGCCCGGCTGGGTGGAGGTCGCGGTGTTTGACCCCTGCGGTCGTCGAATCAAGACTCTGGCGTCAGAACGGCAGATGCCCGGCCGGCACGACCTGAAGTGGGACAGAACCGACATGCACGAAACGAAGGTCGCTCGCGGCGCGTACTTCGTCGTCATCACGGGATGTTCAGAGCGCCACGCCCTGAAGACGGTGGTTCGATAGCCCCATCTTCTCAGCGTCGGATTCCGGGCCGCAGACCAAGGGTTCTCGTTGACGAACCGAGCGAAGCAGACGCTGAACGCAACCGGCCGGGTCCTCGCGACCGGCCTCGCGCTCCTCGGCATCGAAGTCACGGACCGGATGTAGACCAACAGAAAGTACAAAGTAACAAGTCAGAAGACCAAAGTCCCGGACTTTGCCATTTGTCCTTTCCACTTTACACTTGCGTCGTCAGCCCCGAATCCCGACATAGGATCGTAGATTCGATGTGAAAGCGGCATTGACGCGA
>CAZQZR010000006.1:0-51786 GCA_964597845.1 uncultured bacterium
TCTTCAGGCTCAGCACCACATCCTGGATTGCCGGGTCCATGTTCGGCACGAGGAAGATACCCGACGCGTCGCTCAACCGACCCACCAGGTTGAAGCTGCGCGGAACACGGGTCGTGTCCCCCGGCACCAGCCTGACACCGTCCGCGTACAGACTCACGTCCGGCGGCTCGCGGTCCGAGGTCTCGTACGCAGTGTCCAGCGGGATCGAGTCGCACTCGGAAGAACGGCCGGTCGAACCGTCGGAGCAGAGCAGGCTCACGTGGCCTGAGCGGGGAGCGCGGACGTAGCGCCCGTTCGGGACATCGGTAGTTTCCGGGTACTGGATTCTCGGCACGATGAACGACCCGAGAATCCGGCTCGAATCAAACGACCCGGCGGCGCGCTGGATTTCGTACCCGGGAAGGTCATAGTTCACCGATCCCCATTCCGAGTGATACCAGCGATGCCAGATTGCTTCCCGTGCCGAGACTTCATACAGACCCTTCCGGTACGCGGTATCGAGGGCCTCAAACTCGTTCCTTCCGCCCGGATGGAAAGTGTCGGGCCGGACCTCGGGCACCGCCCCGCGAACCGGCATCCGGAGCACGGTCGCCGGGTCACCGAACAGGTGGTAAAGCGTGTTCGACTGGGTGTAGGCCTCGAAGAACGCCGGCCCGATCGGGTCCTCCGGGTTGTCAATCAGGTGCAGGAAGAGCAGCCGGGCGAGCTGTTCGTTCCCGGACGGACTGGTCGCCTTGGTTGCGCCGACCGTGGCGATGCAGCCATCTTCCTTGCGCACCAGTTCCTCGGCGATCGCTTCGTACCGCGTGTCCTCGAATCGGCCCACGCCGCACGAGCCGTAAAACGCCAGCGGTATCCGCGAACCATTATGGATGCTCGGGACCGTATTAGTAATGTGGAGCGCCTGTTCGTGGCAAAGCTGGAACCCGGCGCCGTGGCCGAAGAAACACCAGAGCAGCGCGCCAAGGTTGAGTTGCCTGATGAGCTCCGCGCTCGCCTCAGCCTTGAGGTTTGTCCCGGTGAGCGGGTACTCATTCAGATAGACCTTTACCGGGTCGAGCAGCCCGGCAGCAGCCCGTGCCTGGTATTCGCAGCCCAGGACGTGCCCGGGCCAAAGTACGTCCTGACGATCAGGGCTGCCCTCGATGTCGTCGTCGGCCAGCAGTAGGTAGCGCTTCGCCCAGTAGCCCAGCGGCTGCGTTTCATACCGCTTCACCTTGTCAAGAAACACCCGCATCTCAACAGCGCTCCGGACCGTAACCCGGCCCAGAATCAGGTCCGGCGTTCCGCCATCCCCGTCCAGGTCCGCGTACCACGCGTCCAGACCCTTGGCCGCGTAGCCATACACTTCCGGGTCAATATCATAGCCCAGTTCATACGGTGGCAGCACCGGCGCGGTGCGCAGGTTCAGTATGTTCCGATAGTCATATGTCCCGTCGCCAGCGAGCATCACGTAGGCCGGACGTTTCGCCTGCAACAGCCGCTTTATCGCGCCCGGCTCCTCGATACCGAATGCGTAGTCGTCATACACCTCAGACAGCTTCATGACGCGCACGCGCGCGTTTGGTAGTCCTGCGACGTTCCCTTCGCGATAGCGGGCAAACAGCGCCGCGGCGCTAGAGAACTCATCCGGGCAGACGACGATGTAGTCGGCGCTGTTCGCCGGGTTGCGCAGGTCGCCCGGATTCCGGCGCACGATTTCCTTCGGGGTCAGCAGGCCTGAGGCTAGCGCGCACCGCAGCCGGCTGAACCCGGTAGAGGTCAGCCGCAGGTTCCGGCGGCTGCCGGAGATATCGGTGTCGGTTATCCGAACCGGACCGTAGGGGTCGGTGACATCCAGCAGCAACACGTCGCCGGTCGCCCCCTCGATTCCGAACTCCGCAGTGCCGGAATCTCGCACCGCGAACTCAAGTTGCGGCTCGGCTTTGGTCACACTCAGCTTCTCCGCATAACGGACTTCGACGAAGTCGAGAAACACATCCATCGCCTGGTCACCGTAGAGCCCAACCCAAAGTGTATCGGTCTTGCCGGGTCTGGCCCCTGTCGCGGAAGGAATGCTGTCGAGAGTGAAGTTGGCCGCGGGTTGTATTTTCGGCCCCGCGGCGATAGAGAGAGAGTCGAGCAGTGTCTGGTTCAGGTACAACAGTGCCTGATACCGGTCGCCGTCCTTGTCGCTTCTGCCATAGAACCGGCCGGTAATCGAGTGAATCGTATCCCGCTGCGGCAGATGCAGTTCTACTCCGATCATCGTGTCCTGCCCCTGGGTCTTGACGAAGTCCTTCCACAACCAGAGCAGGCCGGACCGGGCCGGGCATACGCTGTCCGGCTCCAGCCGGACGTGCTCGTAGGCCGTCGGCAGCGGGTTCGTCGCGCCGGCGCCGGACGAAGTCGCCATCCGGCGACCGTTCTCCCCGCCCCACGTCAGCCACCAGCAATTGTTGTTCGTGAACACGTTCGTTCGCCAGAACGTGTCGTTGGTGCGCCAGAGCGTATCGTCGACCTGCCAGTACGAAGGCGCCTCGGCGTAGAACGCCAGGTACTCGCCCTTGTCGAACTTGGCGTCGCCATTGTCCTTCACGTACACCGGCACCTCGACCATCGTGTCCGGATACGGCCCGTTGACCGTATACCGGCCGATTGAATAGAGCCTCATCGTCGCCGGCCCGATTGCCTCCGGGGAGAACCCGGCCGCCTTCATGTCGGCCGCGGTGATCCGGTACACGCCGGTGCTCTCGGTCTTTATCCGGCACCAGACGTTGGAACGCTCAAAGAAGTTGAGGGTGTCCTGCGTCGGTAGGTCGAGCTTCCATCTGATCGCGTCCTTGCCGTTCACTAGCATCGGCTCAATGATGTGGTCCATCGGGTCCGACCGGTCAACCGACACCGCCGGCCGGTCGAACGACAACGCCACCCGCACCGCATGATGCAGCCGGAGCGAGCTCGTGCCCGGGTCGTACTGGACCGGATTGACTCTGACCCTGGCCACCCGGACCCCGCGCAGCGTCTCGACACTCAGGATTTCCGCCGCCGGGTTCCATCCGCTTCTCGACTCCCGACTCCCGACTCTCGACTCTCGCTCATCAAACCCGACCGCGGCCCTGACCCGCGCGCCGTTCATCGTCTCCGTGCCTTCAGTGGAAACGCTCAGCCGCACGCCGCCGGTCTGCGGTACGCCGACGAAAATCACCCGGCTCGGCAGGTCCGGCTCGCCCGGCTCAGCCAACTGGTCGAAGCCCGGGGCCGACACCGCCAGTCCCTCGCTCGTCCCCACCGTGCTGAAACTATCAGCCGCGAAGTCCAGAACAACGCCGTTGGGGCTGGAACTGACCAGCCGCAGCGGGTCGGTCCTTTCCGGACCCTTGGTTTGCTCCGCGACTTGGCGGTCTTGGGGTCCCTGTTCGCGCTTCGCCATTTCCACTTTCCCCTTCGCGTCTTGGCGGTTCCCTACGTCCGAAACCGACTTGCCGGTCGGCCGCGATAGCGCAGTCTGGCCGAACGCGATGGCGGTGATGATTGCCGGGATGGAAACGGAAAAGACTGAGCGGACAAGGCGGGCGGTGTTAATCATACAACAGAAATGTTATGCCGTGCTCCTCCCTCAGTCAAACTCACCGTTCCGACACAGGAATCTGACCTGCCTTGAGGGAGCCGGCTGCTTCTCATGCGCGGCACGGCGGGGCCGATGCAGCTTTCGGGACACTCGTCCGTTTCAGAGGCGACGCAGATACCAGCACACCACCGGCGCCGGCGACTACCGGTGAACGATGAACTTGCCCCGGAACGAGGTCGAGGTCGATTGACTGCCGCCCGATGACTCGGTCGCCAGCGCATCCAGTTTGTACAGGTATACACCGTTGGCGAGCGGCTGCCCGTCCTTGTCCAAACCGTCCCATTCAATCTGGTTGTAGTCGAACCCGCAGGGTGCCGCCGGCAGCACGCGCACCAGCCGGCCGGCAATCGTGTATATCTTCACCGCGACCATCGCCGCGCGGGAGATGCTGAACGTGAACTTCGCGGCTCCGCCGGTCGGGTTGGGATAAACCAGGCAATCGGTCAGCTTGAGCGCGTCGTTGAGCTGGGTCCGTAGCAGCACCGTCACCCGCGTGCGGTTCTGGCCGGGGTTTGTCGGGTCCACCATGTTGTCCGATGCCACGACGGCGACCGAATCGAGCGCGTTCTCCAGTTCGAGCGGATATGTGAACCGGCCGGCCACCGTCGAGTTCCTATCGTACTGGAAGTAGTCGGCGAGCGGTATCTTCGCGCCGGCGATCTTCAGGCTCAGCACCACATCCTGGATTGCCGGGTCCATGTTCGGCACGAGGAAAATACCGGACGGGTCGCTCAGCCTGCCGACCAGGTTGAAGCCGCGCGGCACGCGGTTCGTGTCCGGCGACGGCACGAGCGGAATGCCGTCCGCGTACAGGCTAACCCGTGGCGGCTCGTAGTCCGAGGTCGTGTCCCTCGCGGTGTCCAGCGGAATCGAATCGCGCTCGTAGGACAGAGCGGTTGAACCGCCGAAGCTGAGCAGGGAAACGCGGCCGGTGTTGGGAAGGCGAATGTAGTGCCCGTTGCCGACATAGGTAGTCTCCGGGTACTGGATTCTCGGCACGATGAACGACCCGAGAATCCGACTCGAATCGAACGTGCCAGCGGCATGGTGGATTTCGTACCCAGGAAGGTCGTAAGTGTCGTTGGTCACGCCACGGGCAGGATACTCGTATTCCGAGTGATAATCGCGTCGCCAGACCGCCTCGTGCACAGACACCTCGTACACACCCTTCGGACTGGTTGTGTCGGTCGCCGCAAATTCGTTCCTGCCGCCCGGGTAGAAGGTGTCAGGCCGGACCTCGGGAACCGGACCGCGGTGCGGCATTCTGAGCACTGTCGCCGGGTCTCCAAACAGGTGATAGTGGTCGAGGGTGGACCCCCCCGCCATGAAACCCAGTAAGTACGCCGGTCCGATCGGCTCACCGGGATAGTCCAGCAGGCGTCTAAACATCGTCCGGGCGATCGCCGCATTCCCGTTCGACCCGGTCGCCTTGGTCGCGCCGACGCCGGCAATCGTCCCGCCTTCCTTCCGCACCAGTTCCTCGGCAATTGCTTCGTACCGCGTATCTTCGAAACGACCCACGCCGCATGAGCCGTAGAACGCGAACGGGCTCCGCGTGCCGTTGTTTACGCTCGGAACTGTGTTCGTAATGTGCAGCGCCTGTTCGTGGCAAAGCTGGAATCCGGCGCCGTGGCCGAAGAAGCAGAAAAGGAGCGCGCCGCTGTTGAGCTGCCGGATGAACTCGGCGCTCGCCTCGGCCTTCAGATTCTCGCCGGTCAGCGGGTATTCGGTCAGGTAGATCTTCACCGGGTCGAGTAGCCCGGCGGCGATTCCTGCCTGTTCCACGCAGTTGTCGATATGATCCTTGATTCCGTCCGGCCGTTTGAAACTGCCCATGATCTCGTCATCAGCCAGCAGGAGATACCGCTTCGCCCAGTACCCGAGCGACTGCGTTTCGTACTTCTTCACCCGGTCGAGGAACTGGCGGAACTCGACCGGGCTCCTGACCGTTACCCGGCCAAGTATCAGGTCCGGAGCTGAACCGCCGCCGTCCAGGTCAGCATACCACGCGTCCAGGGCCATGGCGGCGTTGCCATATACCTCCGGGTCGATGTCGATTCCCACCTCATACGGAGGCAACACGGGCCCGGTGCGCAGGTTCAGTGTGTTCCGATAGTCGTAGGTGCCGTCGCCGGCGAGCAGCACATACGCTGGCCGCTTCGCCTGAAGCAGCCGCTTGATGGCTCCCGGTTCCTCGATACCGAACGCGTAGTCATCGTACACTTCGGAGAGCTTCGCCACCCGGACGCGCGCGTTCGGTATTCCCGCGACGTTTCCGTCACGATAGCGGACAAACAGCTCCGCGGCATGGTAGAACTCGTCCGGGCAGACGACGAAGTAGTCGCCCGATGCGGCCGGACTGCGCAGGTTACCCGGTGTCCGGCGCACAACCTCCGTTGGCGCGAGCAGTCCGGACGAAAGCGCACATCGCAGCCGCCTGAACCCGCCGACGTTCAAGCGCAGGTTACGACGGTTGGCCGAGACGTCGGTATCGACGATTCGAACCGGGTCGAGCGGCTCTGTTACGTCCAAGAGCAGCGCGTCGCCGGCTGCACCCTCGATCCCGAACTCGGCCGCGTTGCCGTCGGCGGCTAGAAACTCAAGCTCCGGCATAGCCTTGGTCACCTTCAACTTCTCCGCGTAGCCGACCTCGACGAAGTCGAGAAAGACCTCCATCGCCTCGTCGCCATGCAACTCGACGGTCAGGCTGTCCGGCTTGCCCGCGCGCGCGACCGCCTCAGCCGGCAGGCTGTCGAAGTAGAAGCCGGTGGGGGGCGGCGTTTTCAGCGCCTCTACAATCCGCAGCGAGTCCACCAGCGAGCCGTTCAGATACATCCGCGCGTAGGCGTAGCCCGTACCTTTGCCGTAGAACCGACCTTTCAGCCAGAGGATGGTATCGCGCTGGGGTAGGTCCAGTTTGAACGTCACCGCCACATCCTGCCCCTCGATTTTGACGATGTCCTTCCACAACCAGAGTAGGCCGGACCGGGCCGGGCATACGCTGTCCGGCTCCAGCCGGACGTGCTCATAGGCGGTCGGCAACGGGTTCGTCGCGCCCGCTCCCGAGACCGTGTCCATGCGGCGGCCATTGTCACTGCCCCACGTCAGCCACCAGCAGTTGTTGTCCGTGAACACGTTCGTGCGCCAGACCGCGTCGTTGGTGCGCCGGAGCGTATCGTCGACCTGCCAATACGAGGGCGCCTCCGCGTAGAACGCCAGGTACTCGCCCTTGTCGAACTTCGCGTCGCCATTGTCCTTCACGTACACCGGCACCTCGACCATCGTGTCCGGATACGGCCCGTTAATGGTGTACCGGCCGATTGAATAGAGCTTCATCGTCGCCGGCGCGATTGCCTCCGGGGAGAACCCGGCTGCCTTCAGGTCGGCCGCGGTAATCCGGTATACGCCGGTGCTCTCGGTCTTTATCCGGCTCCAGACGTTCGACCGGTCGAAGAAGTTGAGGGTGTCCTGCGTCGGCAGGTCGATCTTCCACCGGATGGCGTCCTTGCCGTTCACGAGCATCGGCTCGATGACGTTGTCCATCGGGTCCGGCCGGTCAACCGACACCGCCGGCCGGTCAAACGACAGCGCCACCCGCACCCTATGATGCAGCCGGAGCGAGCTCGTGCCCGGATCGTATTGGGCCGGACTGACTCTGACCCGCGCTACCCGCACCCCGCGCAGCGTCTCGATACTCAGGATTTCCGCCGCCGCGGCAGGCCAGAATCCACCTACCGCCTGTATGCTGTACTCGGTCGGCTGCTTCCTGTCATCGAATCCGACCGCTGCCCTGACCCGCGCGCCGTTCATGGTCTCCGTGCCTTCAGTGGAAACGCTCAGCCTCACGCCGCCGGTCTGCGGCACGCCAACAAAGATAACCCGGCTCGGCAGGTCCGGCTCGCCCGGCTCAGCCAGCCGGTCGAAGCCTGGAGCCGAAACCATCAGTCCCTCGCTCGTCCCCGCCGTGCTGAAACTGTCGGCCGCGAAGTCCAGAACAACGCCGTTGGGGCTGGAACTGACCAGCCGCAGCGGGTCGGTCCTTTCCGGACCCTTGGTTTGCTCCGCGACTTGGCGGTCTTGGGGTCCCTGTTCGCGCTTCGCCATTTCCACTTTCCCCTTCGCGTCTTGGCGGTTCCCTACGTCCGAAACCGACTTGCCGGTCGGCCGCGATAGCGCAGTCTGGCTAAACGCGATGGCGGTGATGATTGCCGGGATGGAAACGGAAAAGATTGAGCGGACAAGGCGAGCGGTATTAGTCATACGACAGATATGTTATGCCATGCTCCTCCTAAGTCAAACTTGCACAGTGAACCGGGGGGACTGTCCCCAAAGCTTCCATCCTCACGCTATCATGCCGACCAGCGCGCCGCCCAGAATCAGCCATATCGGCTCAACCTTGAACCGAAGCAGCAGGCACAGGGCGAGCGGCGCCAGAACCGCCTGCACCGGACCGTTAATCGCGCTCCGGCCGATGAAGACCGTGGACACCAGCAACATGCCGGTGACGGCCGGCATCACGCCCGACAGGAAGCCCCGCACCACTACGTTAGATGATACTCGACGGTAGACGTGAATCAAGCCCCAGAGCATCAGCGAAGACGGCACGAATGTGCCCAGCGTCGCTATCAGCGCGCCCCAAAGCCCAAGCACCTTATACCCGATGAACGTTGCGGTTATCGCCACCGGCCCGGGCGTAATCTGGCCCAGCGCAACGCCGTCAATGAACTCCCGCATCGAGAGCCAGTGATGCACGTCAACCACTTCGTGCTGCAGGAACGGGATTGCCGCGAACCCGCCGCCGAAAATGATCGTGCCGACCTTCAGAAACACCAGCGCCAGCTCGCCCGCCTTCTGCCACACCGACGGCCCGGCCGCGACCGCAGCAAATAGCATTACGGGCAGCCACGGCACAAACGCCATCAGGCTCTGCCCTTGGCGTCCTTGGCGCTCCTGGCGGTTATCCTCCCCCGTCTTGGCTTCTGGCTTTTGGCTTCGGCCTCTTGACTTCCATCCGCCTGTCAGCACAATCCCAAGTACTCCGCATCCCACCACCACCAGCAACACATCTCCCTTGAAAAACAGCGCAATCGCCGCTATCACACCGATGATTCCGGCCCGCCAGCTCCTGACATTCGCCTTGCCGATTGACCACGTCGCCCAAGCCAGGATTCCGACGACCACCGGCTGTACGCCGGCGAACAGCTTCGTCACCAGCGGCACGCTGCCGAACCGGAAATACAGGAAGCTCAACCCGCACATCAGGACAAAGACCGGCGCAAGCAGAGTGAACACTGCCACAGCCATGCCCTTCATCCCCCGCAATTCGTACCCGATATACTCGGCGTAGTTGGACACGAACGGCCCGGGCAACATCTGGCCCATCGCCACCGCGACGCTCAGTTGCGCGTCGTCGACCCAGCGCCGCCGCTCAACGACTTCCTGCCGGATGAGCGCAAGCATCCCGATCCCGCCGCCGAAACCAATCACGCCGACCTTGGCGAACACCCGCGCGATCTCAGATAATCTGGGGACGCTAACCGTATTCTTCGAGGGTTCCGCCGCGGACATCGGCAGATTCTAGTCCGGAACCCGCCGGCTGCAAGCAGAGCAGGCAAGGTTAAGATCGAGGTTGAGGTTGAGACACCCGGACTCCTGCATTCTGGTTTGTCCCGACGCAATGCAATCCGCGGTCATTCTCTTTGTATCTTGGTGTTCTTGTCGTAAGACTCCGGCTCCGACCCTTGGCGGTCTTGGCGTCCTTGGCGGTTCCATTCCGGAATTCGGACGCCTTGATTGACATCGAGGCAAACCTGTGGTAAATCTGGCATGCGTCGATATGGACTACCTGCTCTACGTTCTCCTGGGCATCGGCATGGCCGCGGCATGCGGGTTCCGGGTATTCGTACCATTCCTCATAATCAGCATCGCCGCCCTGACCGGGCACTTGAGACTCGCGCCCGATTTCACCTGGCTTGGCTCGTGGCCAGCGCTCATTACTTTCGGGGTCGCCACCGCGCTGGAAATCACCGCCTACTACATACCATGGCTTGACCACCTGCTCGACGTCGCGGCCACGCCTGCGGCAATCGTCGCCGGCATCATCGTCACTGCATCGGTCGTGACCGGCATGAGCCCGATACTCCGCTGGACCCTGGCGACAATCGCGGGCGGCGGCATCGCCGCGGCAGTCCAGCTTGCCGCCGTCGCCCTGCGCCGGGCCACGACTTACGCGACGGCCGGGTTTGCGCACCCGCTCGCGGCGACGCTCGAAACCGGCGGCTCGGTCGGGATGTCGGTCCTGAGCCTGCTCCTGCCGATAGTTGCCGGACTCCTGGCAATCCTGCTGATACTAGTCGCTGCCCGCTGGCTCCTCCGCCGCCGCGCCCGACCCGCCTGACACATTTCCGCCGCTTCCGGTAACCAGCGTGTCCCCGAAGTCCCCTGACTTGACATTCGGGCCGGTTTCGTGCTATCCTTGAGCAGGGAAAATCCGGGACCCATACCCGCTCGGCCGGTGCGCATCACGCGGCGGCCAGACGCCCGCGCGCACGACACGAGAACTGACGCAACCGGGTCCCATCGGAGGCGTTATGCTCAAAGGCCGTACTGCTCTGATTCCGCTCTTGTCCGCTGCTCTGCTGGTGGTCGGGGTTTCATCCTGCAGGAAGAACCGACCACCTGACGTGCCGGCCGTCCCGACCGGCCCCGACATCTGTTTCAAGGACTCAGCCTACAGCTTCACGACAACTGTGACTGACCCGGACGGCGACAGCGTGTCAGTCCGCTTCGTCTCGACCGACGGCTCGGAGTCGAACTGGTCGGGCTGGTTCGCAAGCAGGGATACGGTCGCGCTGACCTACGCCTGGTCCGACACCGGCACGTACGAGGTCCGCGCCGAGGCAAGGGACCAAGGGTTGCGCATGTCCGGCTGGTCCGGACCACTGATAGTGCAGGTAGTGTTACGCCGCCCGCCCTATACGCCGGCTGCCCCGACCGGCCCGGATAAAGGAGGCCAGGACTCCTCCTACTCCTTTGCTGCCGCCGCATTCCATCCTGACAACGTCAACGTATCAATCAGGTTCTCGTGGGGTGACGACGATACGACGGACTGGAGCCCTTATGTTGCCTCGGGCGAAACGGTGAGGATGAGCCACGCATGGACAGCGCCCGGCACCTACGCGGTAGCAGCACAGGCTAAGGACACGGGCAACACGCTGTCCCAATGGTCTACCCCGGACACCCTCATCATCCGTCCGCCGGACACGCTGCTCCTGTGGCGCGTCAGATTGGGCGCGGGGAATGAGCTCTCTTCCTCTCCGGCCATCGCTCCGGATGGCACGATCTACGTCGGGTCGCTCGACAGTGGCGTGTACGCGGTCAGCCCCAGCGGGACAGTGAGGTGGCGTTACGAGACAGGCGGGCCCGTGTATTCTTCCCCGGCCATCGCTCCGGACGGCACAATCTACGTCGGGTCATCAGACAGCTCTCTGTACGCCATCAACTCGAACGGGACCCAGCAGTGGTGCTACCAGACCGGCGGGGGTGTCGCGTCATCACCGTCAATCGCGTCAGACGGAACTATCTATGTCGGTTCGGATGACCACAAGCTCTACGCATTCAACTCGAATGGCACTGAGAGGTGGATCTACTTGACTGGGGGTAGCGTCAGCTCGTCCCCTGCCGTCGCGGCGAACGGTACGGTGTACATCTGCTCACATGACCGGTACCTCCACGCGGTCAACCCCGACGGCACGCCCAGGTGGAGCTACAACGTCGGTCCTGTCTACGGTACTCCGACACCGGCCATCGGTGCCGACGGTACGATATACTGCGGCGCCGCAGTGAACGAATCATGGGCACTCTGCGCGCTCAACCCCGACGGTAGTCTGAGATGGGTGCGTTCGACGTCTTCGTATGATGAAGTCAGCGCTTCACCCGCAGTTGCCGCGGACGGCGCGATCTATGTTGCGGCAATGGAAGGCTTCTACGCGCTCAATCCTGACAGCACGCTGAGATGGTGGTTCAGGCCCACCGGGCCGACTTTCAATTCGTCTCCGGCAGTCAGTTCCGACGGCACGATCTACTTCGGCTCGTACTTCTTCTACTATGCCCTGCGCCTGGACGGGTCCATAAAATGGTACTACACGCGCGGCCTCGCAACCGTATCCTCACCCTCGATCGGCTACGATGGAACGGTCTATTTCGCGAGCGTTGACGGGTACCTTTACGCGTTCAGGGGAACGAGTCCCCTGGCCAATTCGCCGTGGCCCAAGTTCCACCATGACCTCAAGAACACCGGCCGGGTCGGAGGAGGGCGGTGATTGCGGAGCGGAGTCGTCTTGACCATGCAGTCTTGGGAATGAAGCACCTAACCGTACTGGCCGAGTGACAGAACCGAGCTCGGGGCGTCCAGCCGGGGGCTTCGACTGCGCGTGCGGACTCGCGTCATATGCGACGGCACAGACCCCGGAGGACAACCAGCGTCACTGGCCAGTTCTGAACTGACCTACCGCGGCCTCTCGGCGGATGCCGATGCCAACGCCCGCGATATGGACAAGCCGGGACGGGTGTCTATACTCAAGGCAGAGTGAATACCGTCCTCGAAGACATCTACCGCACCGGCAAGTGCGTCGACCTCGCCGGCAAGGAACGCAAGGTGACCGGCGCTGTGCCGCGCGAGGATGCGCTCATCCTGCAGGAGATGGTGCGATTCGTGAAGGCGAATACGACGCTTGAGGTCGGCGTTGCCTTCGGCCTGTCGACCCTTGCCATCTGCGAGGCGCTCAAGGAAGCGAAATCATCCACAGATTACACAGATTACGCAGATTCGCCCGGTCCGGATTCCGAACGCGGCATCGAGGGCGTGCGCCACTACGGCGTGGACCCGGAGCAGAACTCGGTTCACGGCGGCGCGGCATTGGCAAGCCTGAAACGCGCCGGGCTCGATTCTGTCTTCGAGTTGCTCGAAGGCCCGTCTCACCTGATGCTGCCGAAGCTGCTTGAGAAGGGCGTTACGCTCGATCTCGCCTTCATCGACGGCTGGCATACGTTCGACTACACGCTGCTCGACTTCTTCTACCTCGACAAGATGCTTCGGCCGGGCGGCGTGACGCTCCTGCACGACCGGTCCTGGCCGTCCAAGCAGAAGGTCATACAGTTCATCATGACTCACCGCCGGTACAAGGAACTGCCGGTGCGCACGGCGACGAAGCCCGGGTTCTTCAAGTGGTTCCGCCGTGTCATCGCGGCCAAGTGGCACTGGCTGCGCGGCGCGCCGTTCGGCATCGTGACCGCCGCCATCACCAACCGCCCGGAAATCGCCGCATTCCTCAAACTCGAATCCTTCGAACCCGACCACCGCTTCTTCCGCAACTTCTAGCCGACCCGAATAGAAACCGCCAAGGCCGCCAAGAACGCCAAGGTTCCGGACTCCTGACTTCGGCTGCTGTTCTGTTCCGGCCTGAACCCCTGCACTGTCCGACAGGGGCCGCAGCGGCCTACCCTTGACCCCCTGAACCCCTGTGCTATAGTTGCCCCATGAGAGTTCTTGTCACCGGCGGCGCCGGCTACATCGGCAGCGTTATGACCAAGGTACTGATTGAGGCAGGCCACGACGTGACGGTCTTCGACAATCTCTCGCGCGGGCACCGCGCCGCCGTGTCCGCACCGGCACGGCTTGTGGTCGGCGACCTCGGCGACACCGCGACGCTGGAAGAGGTGTTCGTCGCCGCACGGCCCGAGTGCGTGATGCACTTCGCGGGCCTGTCGCAGGTCGGCGAGTCGGTCGCGAAGCCCGCCCTCTACTTCGACAATAACGTGGCGCGCGGCGCGAACCTGCTCGAAGCGGCCGGCCGCCACGGGGTCAAACGCTTCGTCTTCTCCTCAAGCGCGGCAGTCTACGGCGCGCCGGCCCGCGTACCCATTTCCGAAGACTCGCCGCTTGCGCCGATTAACCCCTATGGCGAGACGAAGTTGACGTTCGAATCCCGCCTCACCGAGTTCGCCATGCCCCTGGACATGAACCATGCCATCCTCCGCTACTTCAACGTCGCCGGCGCGTATTCGGGACTGGGCGAGGACCACCGCCCCGAAACTCACCTCGTCCCGGACATCCTGAACAGCGTGCTCCACCCGGGCAAGAGTTTTGAGCTGTTCGGCGACGACTACCCGACAAGAGACGGCACCAACGTCCGCGACTATGTCCACGTCCTTGACCTCGCACGCGCCCACCTGCTGGCAATGGAGACGATTGAGGACCGCGACGTCATCTACAACCTCGGCAGCGAATCGGGCTATTCCAACAAGGAAGTCTTCGCCACCGCCGAAAAGGTCGTCGGCCGCAAGATACCGTTTAAGCTCGGGCCGCGCCGTGCCGGCGACCCGCCAATCCTCATCGCGTCGTCGGACAAGATACGCCGCGACCTCGGCTGGAAGCCGGAGAAGAGCCTCGAACAGATGATTGCCGATGCCTGGGACTGGAATCAGACGTTCCCGAACGGCTACCCGGACTAAGGTCTAGCGCCGAACGACCGACGTTGACAGCAGGACGCGTTGTCATAGACTCGAATCGTGACAAGCACTGAGATAGACCGGCGATGGCAATGACCTTGGACGGTTATTGGTGCTGAGCCGGCAGAGGAGTCGTTCATGATTGCGAAGAGAATGAAGCGTCATCTGGATTCGGATGTCGTACGCTTGTCGGGTGTCGAGACGTTGATTGGCAAGGACGTGGAGATAATCGTCCTGGAGGATACATCTGCTCCACAATCGGCCGACGCCGGTCTGCGCAAGCGCATCCGAGGGTCGGCGAAGGGGAAAGTCTGGATATCGCCGGACTTCGACAACCCGCTGCCGGACGATGCGCTCAGCGAGTTCTACAAGTGAAGATCCTGCTCGATACGCACGTTCTCCTCTGGTGGGCGATTGATGACCCGCAGTTGTCGGTCAGACTTCGTCAGGCGTTGGAGTCGCCTGATAACCGGGTGTTCCTCAGTTCCGCCAGCGTATGGGAGATCGTCATCAAGCAGGTCCTTGGGCGTATCCGGCTTCCCGACGAACCGACTGACTGGTTGCAGGCCTACCTGACTCAATACGGCCTATTGCCGTTGGCCATCGAGCACTCTCATGCTCTGGCGATTCGAGATCTGCCCCCCAAACACAAGGATCCCTTTGACCGGATGCTGATCGCCCAGGCAGTCTGTGAAGGCATGACTCTTGCCACCGCAGACCAAGCCATTCGCCAGTACGACGTGCCAGTCCTTTGGTGATTTCGGCGCAGTCGAAGGCGCCAGTCGAAATCACCGCGTGGGAGCAACCGCAGATGATGCAGATGGAGGCCAGATTTCGGACTTGGGACTTCGGACTTGTTTTGTCCTTTGTCCTTAAGACTTTGGACTTTACTGTTGACATTCGGAGGTCTGTATGAAACGCATAGGAATTGCCGGCGCGACCGGGCTTGTGGGCGAGACTTTGCTGCGCATCCTCGAATCCGGCCCGCACAAGATTGAAGACCTGCGCCTCTTCGCCTCGGCGAAGAGCGCGGGTACGAAACTGAAGTTTCGGGACCGCGAGTGGGAAGTGAAGGAAGTCGACCCGGACAGTTTCAAGGGGCTGGACGTCGCCTTCTTCTGCCTTGAGGCCGACCTCGCGAAGAAGCTGGTGCCGCAGGTCGCGAAGCACTGCCCGGTAATCGACAAGTCGAGCGAGTTCCGCCTCCGGCCCGACGTGCCGCTGGTCGTGCCGGAAGTCAACCCCGACTCGCTCAAAGGCCACAAGAACATCATTGGCAACCCGAATTGCACGACGATTCCTCTGGTGGTCGCGGTCAACCCGCTCCATCGCAAGTTCGGCCTTGAGAGACTCTGGATTGCTTCGTACCAGTCTGTCTCCGGCGCGGGCAAGGCCGCGGCCGAGCAGCTATCCTACGAGACCGAGTTTGTGGCCATGCGCCAGACTCCGGACTCAAAGGACAGCCCGCTCAAGATGCAGATTGCCGACAACGTCATTCCGCAGATTGCCGACTTTGACGCGCACGGCAACACCGGCGAGGAGACGAAGACGATTCGGGAGTCGGCGAAGATTCTTGGCCTGCCCGACCTGAAGGTGAATTCCACCTGCGTACGCGTGCCCGTCTCGGTCGGCCATTCGCTGGCCGTGACCTGCCGGTTCTCTCAAGCCGTGAAGGTCAAGGACGCGCTGCACGTGCTCAAGAACGCGCCCGGCGTCGTCCTGCGGTCGGGCAACGACTACGCAACGCCTGCCGACTGCTGCGGCAACGACTCGGTATTTGTCAGCCGCGTGCGCCAGGGAGCGGAACCGGAAGAACTGAGCCTCTGGATTGTCACCGACAATCTGCGCAAGGGCGCGGCGACAAACGCGGTGCAGATTGCGGAGTTGCTGGGCTAGTCAGGTGCCGGACAGCGCTGGATTGGGGAACCGGTCGTGTGCCAGAAGAACGCTTGAAGGGCGGCGGGTAGGGGGTAAAATGTCCGCGCATATCAGGAGGTCTGGCAGATGATGATAGTGTCCGGTCTACGCGGAATCCACATCCCCAAAATCAAGACCCTTCGGGCCGTGCTCCTGCTTGCCGTCGCTCTGAGCGCCGGCTCGCTCTCCGCCCAAGGCCGCACGCTCTGGCAGGAACGAGGTGTCCAGCTATGCGGCAACTCCGCCGACCAAACGCCGATTGCGGCCACCAGTGATAACGCTGGGGGTGCTATCGTCCTGTGGCCCGATGGTCGCCACAGTGGCTACTATGGCGACATCTACGCCCAACGTGTTGACGCTGACGGCGTGCTGCTGTGGACCGCAGGCGGCGTTCTTCTGCGCGATTCCATTGGAGCCATTGGAGGCCTGCAGGTCGTGGACGACGGAAAACACGGTGCCATCGCGGTCTGGTCGGACATGGGCGGAACCCCTTGGCCTAATCAGGTGACGGCCCAGCGGGTGAGCGCGAACGGAGTCCCTCTTTGGGGACGGCATGGCGTAACTGTTCGCGGCGTGAATGAGGACGTGGGTTACTATCCCGTACTTGCTGCAGACGGACACGGCGGCGCAATTCTGGCTCTAGCCATAACCCCCAATGCTGGTGGAGACCTGGACACGGTGCTCGTCCGGCGCATCGACAGCAGCGGGAGCACCGTCTGGGAAACTCCTCTCCGAGCAGACACCCTAGACTGGTTTCCAGTCGTCTGCACCGATGGATTTGGCGGAGTCGTTGTGGCATGGTACCAGTGGGAATCGGACGGTTGGACGGTACGCGTTCAGCGCGTGGACAGCGCCGGTGCCGCCAGGTGGGACTCGGGCGGCGTGTCGGTCTGTTCCCTTCACACATGGCAAATACCGGCGGCCTGCGTGCCCATGGGCGATTCGTGCTTCGCGGTGGGCCTGCGCTCTCTGGAGATTGATACGGTCTGGCGGTTGCGCGTTCAGGCGCTTGCCCTCTCGGGCCGACGACTGTGGCGGCCGGATGGCGTGCCAGTCGGTACGCTGCTCGGCTCATCGTCGCGCGGCATTGGCCTGCCCGCGGGTCCGCCTGGGTTGACATTTTGGCTGTGGAATGAAAGACGCGAACGTGTCTACGACATGTTCGGGCAGGTGCTAGATTCGTGCGGGATTCGGCGTTGGGATTCACTCGGGGTGCGGATAGGTATGACCGCAACGGGAGAAGTGGCGACGTTCTCAGCGGCGGGCGACCGCCGGGGCGGCGCAATTCTAGGTTGCGTCGTGTATCGCACACAGCGGAATTCGGACATGTACGCCCAGCGTGTGGACTCGGATGGCCGCCTGTGCTGGAGCGACACAGGGCTCGCGGTGTGTCTTGATACCGACCAGCAGAGATGGGGACCGATGGTAGTGACCGATGGTGCCGGAGGCGCCATTCTCGCTTGGCAAGACTACCGTTGGGCATCAGGGCCTGGCGTGTACGCGCAGCGCGTTGTTGATGTCGTGGGATGCGATGAGAAGGCGCAGCGACAGTGGAGTTGGATGCGCGCCTCTGCTAGCCCTGCGCGAGGCAGCGTCTCGTTGTATTGGCCCGAGGGCCATGGCCGGGGCGTCATGATCTATGACGCCTCCGGCCGGCATGTGACATCCTTGCCCGGATCCTCGTCAGGTGCAGGTGAGATGCGCGCCCATTGGAATGGCCGGGACAGCCAGGGGCGCAAGTGCCCGACAGGAGCCTACGTCTGCATACTGCCGGACGCGGCAGCCAGCCGCGCCCGCAAGGTGCTGCTGATAGCACACTGAGTCATGTGGGATGCAACCTATGCGGAGTTGCTTTAGTTAGGAGTTAGCAGTTAGGAGTTAGGAGGAGGAATGAAGCCGTTCTTTTCGCTGTTGGTACTGTCGGGCCTGGTGTGGGCGGTTGCGCCGCCTTCGATTGATGAGATACTCGGGGACCGGCCGTACATGAGCGACTTGCCGATGTCATCGGCCTGCCGGGCGCGCTACGCCGGGGCGACCGACGCCGAGTCGCTGCACTCTTATGACGTCCGCCACTACCGCGTGGACCTGAACCTGCCGATGGCTACCAACCGCTCGTACGTCGCGCACGAAGGGCTTGCCATCAAGAGCGAGGTGCCGAGCCTTGCAGTCTGCTCGCTCCATTTCGTCAACCTCGTCTGCGACTCGGTCAAACGCGCGGGCGTGCCGCTGACGTTTACGACACCGACCGGTCTGCTCGCCATCACGCTCGACTCGCCACTGCCGCAGGACGATTCGACCCTGCTCGACATCTTCTTCCACCGCGAGTCGACCGCGCCGGAACGCGGCTACTATTTCGCCAAGCAGGGAATCACGAACTACGCCTACGCCATGGTCTGTACGCCGCCGAAAGACTGTCGATACTGGATGCCCTGCTGGGACGAACCTTTCGACAAGCCCGAGCGCGGGGTGATGCTCAACATCACCGTGCCCGACACGTTCCAAGCCTGCGCCAACGGCCTGCTCGACTCGACGACAACCGGCGCGGGCAAGAAGACATACTGGTGGAACCATCCCTACCCGATTGCCACCTATCTCATCAACTTCGCCGCGTCCCGCTTCGTCACCTGGAAGCACGACCTCCTCCAACCGAACGGCGACACGGTTCCGTCCCTCTACTTCATATGGCCGCAGGACTCCGCGGTCTCGGTCAGCACGTTCGGCCGCATCCCGCAGATGTTCAGCTTCTACTCCGATACCGCGATGCTCGGGCCCTACCCGTTCGAGAAGTACGGGCAGGTCCCGGGTTACTACGGCTTCCCCTGGGGCGCGATGGAAAACCAGACCCTGACGATGATTCACACCTCGTGGCTGCGCAGTGGCGACGACGTGGGGATGGCGCACGAACTTTCACATATGTGGTATGGAGACATGGTCACCTGTGTGGACTTCCGCAACATCTGGCTTAACGAAGGGTTCGCCACCTACTTCGAGTGCTTATACAACGGCCACGCCAACGGTCGCGCCGTGTTCAACAACTACATCGCCGGCAAGGGCCGGTCCGCAATCCAGCAGGACCGCTCGCGCCGCTTCCCGATCTTCGACCCGGCCGAACCGGACATCTACAACTACGGCACCATCTACTGCAAAGGCGCGTGGGTCGAGCACACTCTCCGCTGGGTGCTGGGCGACACCGCATGGGAGCAGCCGGGCGTCTTCTTCCGTGCCCTGCGCGTCTACGGCGACAGCTTCAGGTACGGCTGCGCCTCGACCGACGACTACTGCCGCATCAACGAACAGGTGAGCGGGACGGAACTCTCTTGGTTCTTCGACGAGTGGATTTACCAGGCCGGCTATCCCAAGTACCACCTGAGTTGGAACGACGAACCGGCAGGCGACAGCTTCCGGGTAATCACCAGCCTCGCTCAGACCAACGGCAGCGGAGCGCCCGACTTCTTCCGCACACCCCTGCCGGTGAGATTCAACTGCCTCTATGTCGACACCACGGTCACCATCCGGCCCGAGGCCAACCCGCAGGTCGACACCTTCATGATAACCGCCTGCCCGGACAGCATCACCATTGACCCGGACAACTGGGTCCTCGACAGCGCATACGTCACGCACACCGGCATCGCGGAAGAAGCGATGAACGATGAACGCGAAACGATGAACGCCGGCCCGTCGATCCTCCGCGGCGTCCTCAATCTGCAGTCTGCAATCTACAATCTGCAATCTGAAATCGCCCTGTTGGATATCTCCGGCCGCAAGGTCCTCGACCTGCGCGCCGGCCCCAACGACATCTCGCGTCTCGCCCCCGGCGTGTACTTTGTGCATTCGTCAATCGTCGGTCGTCAATCGTCAATAGCGAAGGTCATGGTAACAAGATAGGAGAAACCAGTGAGAACCAGAGCCTTGTGCCTGATTGCCCTGTCCGTCGCCGCAGCGTGCGGCCAGTGGTTTGAAGAGACGGTCCCGGCGGATACGATGCCATACGCCCTCTGCTACAACCCGCAGAACGACTTCGTCTACTGTGCCAACTGGGGCGGAGACAACGTGACCGTAATCGACGGGATGACAAACGAGATTGTTGCGACCGTGCCCGTCGGCGTGGAGCCGCACGCTATCATCTACAGCCCGCTCAACAACAAGGTCTTCTGCTTCAACGAAGGCGGCCTGACGTTCAGCGTCATCGACGGCGCGACCAATACCGTCGAAGCGACCGAGAGCCTGGGCACGCATCCGTGGGACATCGTCCGCTGCCCGGTCAACGACAAACTCTACGTGCTGGGCAAGAACCCTAACGTCGTGGCGACCGTCGACTGCGGCACCTACAACGTCGAGACGCCCATCACGCTCAGCGCCGCGCCGTACGGCGTCTGCTACGACTCGACCGACAACCGGGTCTACATTGCGACGCGGTACGACAGCACCGTGCGCGCCATCGACTGCGCCTCAAATACGGTCATCGCTACCATCAAGGTCGGCCCGGCGCCAAACAACCTGTGCTGGAACTCCCGCGAAAACAGGGTCTACACCGCGACCGCCGACGCGGCGGATTCCACGGTAGCGGTGGTCGACTGCGGCAGCAATACCGTTATCGCATCGCTCAAGCCCGGCCAGTACCCCCACCGCGTAAGCTACGAACCGACCGAGAGCCGCGTCTATGTAAGCAACTACTCGAGCAGAACAGTAGCGGTGATTGACGGCGCGACCAACCAGGTCGTCGCGACGATTCCGACCTCCGGCTCGCCCGAGGGGTTCTGCGCCGTCCCTGAACTCGGCTACGTGTTCGCTGCGACCCAGAGCGACACGGTGCTTGTGATTGACGCGGCCAGTTGCTCCGTCTTCGCCCGGGTCGGCGTCGGCCGCAACCCGATAACGCTGGTCTACAACCCGCGAGACAATCGAGTGTACACGACCGACTACTACGGCGCGACGGTATCCATCCTGCGCGCCTCGGGCGGAATAGAGGAAGCGCCGCAGGGCGAAGCACGAATGGCGAATCCCGGCGCGACCATCCTCCGCGGCACCCTCAATCTGCAATCTGCAATCTACGATCTGCAATCTGAAGTCGCCCTGCTCGACGTCTCCGGCCGGAAGGTGCTGGGCCTGCATCCCGGCGCGAACGATGTAAGCCGTCTGTCGCCCGGCGTCTACTTCGTAACGGCGGGCGGCGTACGCAACCCGCTGCATTCCGACAAAGTCCTGATTCTGCGATAAGTGGGTACGACAATGAGAACCATTGCGGTCTGGTTCGTGCTGGTGGTCGCGGCGCAGGCCGGCACGTTGCGCTGGATGAACAACTACCAGTACGAGGGCGGATGGCACAGCCGGGAGCAACTGCACCACGGCATCGTCTGCCGCGACGGCAACTACGTGGGCTGCGGCTACGTCGGGTATCGCAACACGTCAATGAGCCAGGAGATGCTGCTCATCAAAGTCGACACGGCCGGTAACGAACTCTGGCACCGGTTCTACGACAACGACGAACGAGCCAGGTACGCCGAGGCCGTGCTCGAGACTCCGGACGGAGGCTTCGTGCTCACGGGGTCCCGTACGGTCAGCGACGATACGACCCTGGCCGTGGTGCTTCGGACCGACTCCGCCGGACAGGAGCTGTGGACCAATGGCATCTTCAGCGCCGAGTCACCCCGGGCCTACGGCAACGACATCGTGCCGTCGGGCGCGGGCGGCTGGACAATCTGCGGCAAGGTGGGCTCGGGCTGACAGCAGTGCACCTACCTCTACCTGGTACAGGTAGACAGCCTCGGCGGCAGGGTATGGGAGCACGTCTACCACATCACCGACACCGACATCGCATATCGGCTCTGCCGGTGCGACGACGGCGGATACGCGGTCATCGGGACGACCAGCCAGACTTCGACCCAGCGCGATGTCTGGTGGCTGCGTACGGACGCGCAGGGAGACACCGTCCGGACCCGGGTCTACGGCGGTACATACAACGACGCGGCCGGCGACATCACCCGGACCGGGGACCGCGGGTTCGTCTTCGCCGGCTACACCTACTCATTCAGCGGACAGCCGGGCGTCCGGCGCGACGGCTGGCTGGTACGGCTCAACGCCGATGGTGATACGCTCTGGACCCGCACCTTTGCCGGGGTCTACGGGCAGGGCGGTTCATTCGCCTCGGTGCGGACTCTGCCGGACCGCGGCTTCCTGCTGGGCGGAACCGACGACGCTCGCGACGGCGAAGGCTGGCTCGTCCAGACCGATTCGCTCGGCAACCTGGTCTGGCAGGGCGCCTGGGGAGACATCACCCGGCAGAACTGGGACCACATCACCTGCGCGCAGCCGACCAAGGACGGCGGCTGCATCGCGTTCGGATGCTCCTACACCTATGCCACCCCGAGCTTCGACGCCTGGATGCTCAAAATCGACTCGCTCTGCCTGACCGGCGTCGCGGAAACGATGAACGATGAACGCGAAACGATGAACGCCGGCCCGACCATCGTCCGCGGCGTCCTCAATCTGCAATCTGCAATCTACAATCTGCAATCTGAAATCGCCCTGCTCGACATCTCGGGCCGCAAGGTGCTCGACCTGCGCTGCGGCCCGAACGACGTCTCTCGTCTCGCCCCCGGCGTCTATTTCGTCCAAGCTGTCAGCCGTGAGCTGTCGGCCGCAAGCTGTCACAAGGTCATCATGACCCGCTGACCCGTAACCGGGATTGAAAGCGGCGGGGATCTCGCCCCGGACCTTGACTCTCTGGACAGAGTCAACTATACTGCAGCCATGAGACGCCTGATTCCCATCCTCGCGGTAGTCGCAGTTATCATCATCGGACTGGGTGCGTGGTTCGGGCTCCGCTTCAACCAGATGCGGAAGGTCATGCTGGCCGCTCCGACTGCCGACGTTGACCTGTCAAACCTCCCCGACGGTAACTATGAGGGCAAGTTCGGCGACTTCCTTGTCACGGCCCGGGTCCGCGTGAAAGTCGTTGACCATCGCATCACGGCAATCGAGCTGATTGACCAGCACTGCGGCCCCGGCTACGAGGCAAAGGCCACGCTCGACCGCATCGTCGCGGCCCAGAGTCCGCAGGTGGACGTTGTTTCCGGCGCTACCGGCTCAAGCCGCTGTCTGATGGCAGCAGTCCACCGCGCCCTGACCGCGGGTCAAAACTAGTGACGTCTCCCTCCCGTCAGGAGGAAGTCCGCGGCGCGCGAGACGAGAGGCGAATTGCTGGACATCAGCGGCAGGAAGGTCATGGAGCTTCGAGTCGGAGCGAACGACGTGCACGCCCTTGCCCCCGGCGTCTACTTCGTCCGTGAGCTGTCAGCCGTAAGCCGTCAGCCGTCAACGTCCACAAGATCGTCGTGCAGCGGGAGCCGCCTTGGAGTGCGGCAGCGAAGCTGCCGCCTTTCCGGCCGCCGGACGAGGAAAAGCGGGAACTGCGCTCCGCAATCCAAAGGTCGCCGCCCTCGCACAAGCTGCGGTCCTCGCAGCGGTCGATAGTCATTCGGGGCGGGCGGAAGCCTGCCCCGCGCAGTTTCAGGAACAGACTCGTTCACCGGCAGAAGCACCGACATCGGTCCGCCGACTCCCGAATCCGTCCCGACTCGCAACTCGTCACCTGAATCCGTTTGCACCGCAGCTTGAGACCCGACAGCCAACAGCACTTCCAACAGGCATCAGCCCCGCACGCGCCCGCTCGCTCGCACCACGACTCGCAGCCCAGCCTGGAACTGAACTTCGCACTCGGCAATCCTATCGGCAAATCAATCGGCACTCCAATCGGCAGTTCAACCCGCAACTCAATCTGCAACTCGCCCCACCACTCATCCTGCATCTCATTCGACCACTCAACCGGCACGTCATCTGTCGAGTCAATCGACAGGTCACTCCACACTTCATCCCTCGACTCAATCGGCACTTCAGTCGGCAACTGAGTCCTGTATTAAACCACCAATTCACTCCTTAATTCACCGGAGAGTTCACTTGTCGAGCCACTTGACAGGTCAATCCTGAGGTTGCCCGGGGAGTGACGGGGGGAGTCGCTAGGGGACTGAATTGCCGAGTGGTAATTTGCGTACTGGGTAGAACATCCTATCATGTGGATTTTCAGTATCTTATGGCGTCTGCTTGCCGCGCTTGACTGGCGATTCTTGGCAGGGTATCGTGCTTATCCCGGAGCACCATTGAGCCGGGCTGGCTGCGCCGCTTGAAGCGCAGCGTCCTGGTCGCGGAGATGACGCGAGTTCAGTCGGTTGCTGAGGCGACCGTAGTGATGGGACATGGGCCGTGCGCCCAGTGGGACACGATCCGAAATCCTCTGCGGATTTCGGTCATGTCCCTGCAGTCCTATCCCGTCTGTGGAATCAAGCCCGCGGGGGTGAGGCCCTGCGAATGGAGGAACATCATGAGTGACCCGGCGAAGAGAACGGAACGATGGAAGGCGAAGTACAACCTTCAGCGGGTGAAAGATACGCTCAACGACATCCGTGAAGACATGGGCAAGCGCTACGAGGCGGCGGTTGACGAAGTCTGCGCGATGGAAAGCAAGGTCATCGATGCCGAAGGAGTTTCAACCGCGACATTCATCGCCATCCAGCCACCGCCGTCCAGTCCCTGCAACCTGCCAACTGCAAACTGGTAACTCGCGCCGGAGGCGCGTCAGGTCCTTGCCACAATCCGCAAGGAAGTCTACAACATCGACGTGCCGAAGAAGTAAGGGCCGGTACAGACTCGGACCCCGCGTCTTACGGACGAGGCATGGCGCCTGCGCCTGTCAGCACATTGACATCCCTGCGTAGCTCGCTAAGCTCTGTTCACCATGGCGGTGAGTGTTCAACTGGCCCCGAATGAGCAAGCGGCTCTCGACCGGCCTAAGGAAGTCCTGACCCGGGACTTCGGTCTGGTCAAGCTCATTCTGTACGGTTCCAAGGCTCGTGGCGACTCGCACCGGGAATCGGACATTGACGTCCTCGTGGTGCTCAAGCACGAATTCGACTGACGGACCAAACGGGCAATCTACGACGTCTGTTTTGACATCGGCCTCGAATACGACGTCATTCTCCAACCCATCGTGTACTCGCACGCTCGGTACAACAGCCCGTTGATAGGGGCGACGCCGTTGCATCAGAACGTCCAGCGAGAGGGTATCGCAGTATGAAGGACGAGACCCGGCGCGTCATTGAATACCGGCTGAAACGGGCGCACCGCACGCTCGCCGCCGCCGAACTCTTGCTGCAGCAGGACTTTCTCGAATAGGCGTCGAGCCGCATCTACTACGGTACGTTCTACTCCGTGGTCGCCCTGCTGGCCACAAGAGGACTCCAATCATCCAAGCACACAGGCGTCATGGCGCTGTTCCATCAGGAGTTCGTGAAGCCCGGCCTCTTTCCGCGTGAATTGGCACGGGCACTGGACCGGACTTCTGACTCACGATTGGGCGGGGACTACGAGGACTTTGTTAGATTCGAGGAGGAGGAACTCCGTCAACTGCTCGACCAGGCGCGAACCTTCGTCGCCAAGGCCGAAGAACTCGTCCGGGCCGCTAGCTGAGTGACGGAAGCTGCACTGGCGGCCGGGCTGAACGAAACTGGTTGACAGCGTCCGCTTCCGGCTTAGAATTCAAGCAGGAGGATATATGCGCCTGACTCGTGTCGTCGCCGGTTCGGTTCTGCTCGTCCTTTCGTTCGCCTCCGGCCAGTGGATGGAGACTTCGATCCTCTTGCCCGACTCGCTCGGTGGGCTGCTCGGTCCGCGGTGCTTGGCCTACGACTCCGCCAACAACACCGTCTACATTGGCGGCCAGCACGGGGAGTGCGTGGTGGCGATTGACGGCGCGACGAATGAGAAGGTCGCTCGAATCCCGGCCGGCTCGTACGTGGCGGCCCTCTGCTACAACCCGCAGAACAACAAGGTCTACTGCGCCAACTGCGACGATGACAACGTGACGGTGATAGATGGTGCGACGAACTCGGTCGTCACCACGGTGTCATGCGGACATTCACCTTCTGCTTTCTGCTACAACCCGAAGCACAACAAGGTCTACTGCGCGAATGCGGTCAGCGACAACGTGACGGTGATGGACGGTACGACAGACTCGGTCATCGCCACGGTGTCAGCCGGAAATGGGCCCGTGGCCCTCTGCTACAACCCGAAGAACAACAAGGTCTACTGCGCCGACTGGGAAGACGAAGGCAAGGTAACGATAATAGAGGGTGCGACGGACTCGGTCATCGCCACGGTGAGAGTTGGAAGTGCGTCTTGGGCCTTATGCTACAACCCAGAAGACAACAAGGTCTACTGCGCGAACAACGAATCGCGCGACGTGACCGTGATTGACGGCGCGACGAACTCGGTCATCGCCACGGTGACAGCCGGAAATGGGCCTTATGCCCTCTGCTACAACCCGCAGAACAACAAGGTCTACTGCGCGAACATCAATGGCAACAACGTGACCGTGATTGACGGCGCGACGAACTCGGTCATCGCCACGGTGACGGCCGGAAACTGCCCGGTGACCCTCTGCTACAACCCGCAGAACAACGAGGTCTATTGCGCAAACGAAAACAGCGACAACGTAACCGTGATTGACGGCGCGACAGACTCGGTCATCGCCACGGTGACGGCCGGAAACTGCCCGGTGGCCCTCTGCTACAACCCGCAGAACAACGAGGTCTACTGTGCGAACGGTTTTGGCCACAACGTAACCGTGATTGACGGGGCGACGAACTCGGTCCTCGCTACCGTCACAGCCGGAGAAAATCCCTACGCCCTCTGCTACAATCCGCAGAACAACAAGGTCTACTGCGCTAACTATGGCGGCTCCGATGTAACGGTGGTAGATGGTGCAACCAACGTGGTCATCGCCACGGTGACAGCCGGAACTGATCCCTATGCCCTCTGCTACAACCCGCAGAACAACAAGGTCTACTCCGCGAGCCACGCGAGCGGCAACGTAACCGTGATTGACGGGGCTTCCAATCAGGTCCTCGCCGTCGTGTCCGTACTCGGCAGGCCGAATGCCCTCTGCTACAATCCGCTGAACAACAAGGTCTATTGCGCCAACGAAAACGGCGGCAGCGTGACGGTGATAGACGGGGCGACCGACTCGGTCATCGCCACGGCGACAGCCGACGGCTTTCCTGATGGCCTCTGCTATAACCCGCAGAACAACAAGGTCTACTGCGCGAACGGATACGGCGCCACGACCGTGACCGTGATGGACGGGACGAGCAACCAGGTGATCGCCACAGTGGCCGCAGGAAATGGGCCCTATGCCCTCTGCTACAACCCGCAGAACAACAAGGTCTACTGCGCCAACTATGGCTCCGGCGATGTGACGGTAATAGATGGTGCGACGAACTCGGTCGTCACCACGGTGTCAAGCGGACGTGGACCTTGTGCCCTTTGCTACAACCCGCAGAACAACAAGGTCTACTGCGCCAACGGATACCGTGACTCGACCGTGACCGTGATAGACGGAGCGAACGATTCGGTCATCACCGTCGTTTCAGTGGACAGCGGACCTCAAGCTCTGTGCTACGACCCGCGCAACAACAAGGTGTATTGCGCGAACTACTGTGACGGTAGTGTGACCGTGATAGATGGCGCGAACAATCAGGTGCTCCCTACCATCGAAGTGGGCGACGGGCCGCGCGATTTCACCTGGAACCCGGCACAGAACCGGGTGTACTGCGCGAACTACGGCGGCTCGAGCATCTCCGTGCTGCGTGACTCGGGCGGGGGAATCGAAGAGAGCTTTAAGCCGCAAGCCCCAAGCCCCAAGCCCGCGGCCACGGTCGTCCGCGGCGTGCTGCGTCTGGCAGGTGGCTCAAGCGCAAGCTCAAGCCCAAGCTGGTTGCTGGACATCTCGGGGCGGAAGGTGCTCGAACTTCAGCCCGGCGCGAATGACGTACGTCCGCTCGCGCCCGGAGTCTATTTCGTCCGGGCTGTCAGCCGTAAGCTGCCGGCCGTAAGCTGTCAGAAGGTCGTCCTGACCGACTGACGGCACCTGAGAATCAGAAGGGGGCGCGGAACACCGCGCCTCTTTCGGTGTAAACAATCACTCGGCCCCGCGTGTCAGTTCCCCTAGAACCGAGACAGGAGTTCACCACAAGGGCACCAAGACACAAAGAGAGTCCGGACGGAAATGTGCGGTTTATGCTTAGTGCTCTTGGTGTCTCAGTGGTTCAATGTCGGATTCAGTCAACTCGGCTTTGGTTGACTTGGCCCGACACCGGCTCAGAATTGTAGCCAAAAGGAGACCCTCGATGCGAACGTTGACCATTACCTTCGTGCTTGCCTTGCTCGTCGTTGCCGGGTGCGGCCCGAAACCGACGCCGACTACGACGGCCCAGCCTCAACCCAAACCGGAGGCGGTAACCAATCTGCCCAAGCTCTGGGACTTCTGGGCGACATGGTGCCCACCCTGCAAACAGTTGACGCCGATTGTCCAGGCCCTCGAGAAGGAATACGAGGGCAAGATTGAAATCAAGTCCATCGACGTTGACCAGAACAAGGACCTCGCGCAGAAGTTCAGTGTGCAGGCAATCCCGACGCTTGTCTTCCTCGATGCCAAGGGCAACGAACTCTCACGCATCGTCGGACTCGTGTCGAAGGACACAATCGTGGGCCGCTTCAAAGCCCACGGGTTCATCGAGTAACAACAGACTGGGTTTCTTTGGAGTGCGGGAGCGCAAGCTCCCGCTTTTCCGGTAGAAGCGGCAGCCGTGCTGCCGCAGTAGCTTCTACTCGCTCCGCAGGACGGCAAGGAGCAGGTAGACGCCGATGACGCCGGCCGCGACGAAGGCGACGACTCCGATGACCGGCACGAGCGTGCGCAGGGCCGTCGGGGCGGCGACCACGAGCAGCGATGCGCCGATGATGATCGCCGCGAGCACGATGGCGGCGGCGAGTTGGTTATTTGAGTGACCAAGGTTCCGGGCAATCTGGCGCAGTTCTTCGTGGTCGATCTGGAGCTTTATCTCGCCCTTCTTCAGCCAGTCGCTGACCTGCCGCAGGTCCGCGGGCAGGTCGCGCGCGAGCGATTCGATGTCGGCCGCCGAGCGCCGGAGGTCTTTGAACCAGCCCAGGGGGCCGAACCGGCGCCAGGCCAGCCGTTCGAGGAACGGCTTCATCTCTTCGACGAAGTTGAACTGCGAGTCAATGAGCAGGCCGAGCCCTTCGACCGTGGCGAGGCCGCGCGCGAGCATCGCCAGCCCGGCCGGGATCGCGATGCGGTGCCGGTGGCTGACCACGACTAGTTCCCGCAGCATCCGGCCGAGCGAGAGATCCCGCAGGTTCGCGCCGTAGTAGCGGTCGAGCAGGTCCTGGATGTCGGCGCGCAAAAGGGCCTCGTCGACGCGCCCGGTCTTCGAGCCGACCTTGAGCACGAACTGCGTCAGCCGGTTGCTGTCCTGTTGGTATGCTGCTAGCAGCATGTCAACCAGCAGGTCGCGAGTGTCGCTGTCGATGCGGCTGAACATCCCGTAGTCGATGACGCCCAGCCTGCCGCCGGACATCACGACCAGGTTGCCGGGGTGCGGGTCGGGCTGGAAGAACCCGTGCTCGAATATCATTTTCATGTACACGCTGCTGCCGGACTGCCCGAGCTTGTGCCGGTCGATGCCGGCCCGCTCAAGCCCGGCCGCGTCGGTCGGCTTGACGCCGGTCAACAGGTCAAGGACGAGCAACCGGCTGGTCGTGTAGTCCCAGTATATCTTAGGTATCACGACCGACTCGTCGGCGGCGAAGTTGCGGCGGCAGATGTCGGCGTTCTGGCCTTCGTGGACGAAGTCGAGTTCGAGCCTGAGGCCGCGGCCGAACTCGGTGACGAGGCCGACCGGGTCGTAGGCCGCGAGGTCGGGCTGGTGCCGCTCGATGAACCGGGCGACCGACGCAAGGATGGCGAGGTCGCCTTCGACCATTGCCGCAATGCCCGGCCGCTGGACCTTGACCGCGACCTCCTCGCCGGTCACAAGCTTCGCGCGGTGCACCTGGGAGAGCGACGCGGCCGCGAGCGGCTCGCGGTCGAACTCGGCGAAGACGTCTTCGGGCAGACGGCAGATCTCGGCGCCGATGACGCGCTCAACCGCATCGTAAGGGATGCCCGGCACGCTGTCCTGCAGCTTCGCCAGCGCTTTCAGGTAGTCGGGCGGCATGATGTCGGGCCGGGTAGAAAGCATCTGGCCGAGCTTGATGAAGGTCGGCCCGAGTTCCTCGAGCGCCTTGACTAACCGCTCGGGCTCGGTCAGCGCGGCCACGTCGGGCAGCGCCTTGTGCCCCAGCTTCAGCCGACGCTCGAACCCGAACTTCGCCGCGAGCTCGGCGAAGCCGTAGCGGACCAGCACCGCGCCGATGTGCCGCGCGCGGTTGAGCCGGCGACTGCCCTTCAGCCAGCCGAACGGGTCAAAGCCCGGCCCCGGGGCGGGCTGCCGGCAGGTCTCTCCCGGATTCTCAGGCAAACTGTCTCCTCATGTTGTGGCTCGTGCCTGATAATAACCCGGCCGCCGACGGTGTCAAACCGTACTAAACGCAGAGGCGGCACGCGGCCGCCTCTGCTCTCCATTCCACGGCAACGGTCAGTGCCGCAGCAACCTGAGTCCCTGCACCGGCTGGAACCACGCCTGCAGGCGTAGGTCCTTCTGGGGGGCTATCCGCAACTGCGTCACCTTGACCACCGCGAAGTAGCCATGCCCGGTGTGACAAGCAGCGACTACCGGCGCAGCCGCAACCGCGGCCATGCTGTTCCAGACCGTGTCGCCGATTGCCGGGACCGGCCCCTGCTCGTCGGCCAGCACCGCGAACCGTGTCACGTGCCAGCGTCCGGCAGGCACGCTGCCGCCCGAGTCCGCCGGCGCGAGGTCCGGGCTGGCAAGGTAGTAGGTCGGCCCGTTCGACCCCGGCTTGAAATCGGTCACGTAGAACTCGACGGAATCGACCCACGTCGTGTCTCCCATCTCGTAGGCCCTGGCGAGCCAGCCCGGGGCGGGCCAGCCGCAGCCCGGCTCGTCCGGACCGCTCAACTCGCCGACCGTTGTCGTACCGGATTGAACGGGTATTGTCGAGAGCGTATCCGCGCCTTCGAAGTACTTCGCCCCGAACTGAGCGAGCACAGAGTACTTGCCTGTCATTCCCGATGGGTCGTGTTCGCAGGTCGTGTCGGTGACTTCGCACGCGACGACGGGCGGACCGCCCCCGACCGGGTTAAACATCACACGGTACAGGTTGGCCACGCCTTCGACCGGCGGGCTCCAGGTGAGCCGCACGGTCGTATCGGTCTCTGCCCGGAGCGCCAGGTTCAGCGCCGGCCCGCCCGGGATGTCGACCGCCGTGACCGTCAGCGGGTCGGACCACTCCGAGATCAAACCCGCGCCATCGCGCGCCCGCGCCGCGACTACGTACGTGCCAGCGGTGTCGAACGCGTGGCTGACCGCCGCAGTCTCGCCGCTGGCGGTCGCATGTCCCCAGTTGCCGACCGCGCCGCCCCAGTCGAACTGGAACTCGATATTCTCCCCTTGGGGATGAACCGCCATCACTTTGTAAGTGTATGTAACTCCGGTTGTGCAGTACGCCTGCCCCACCGGCGTTATCGGCTTCCCCGGCGGCGATTGGGAAATGGCCACGACCTGCGAGTCGGACCAGCCGGATTCCGCCTCCTTGGAGTCACGCGCGTTCACGCGGATTGTGTAGTGGCCGGTGTCGGCAAAGGCATGCACGCGGAGCACCGGCTGGCCGCTGGAATAGTAAGACGACCACTCGATACTGCTCGTGTCGCCCCACACGAACTTGTAGGCGACCTCCTGTCCTTCCGGGTCGGTAGATGCGACCGCATAGGTCAGGGAGTCGCCCGGACGCCCGGCCGCTGGGCCGGTCAGCTCGGGCCGGCTCGGCGCGCGGTTGCTCGCGCACGCAGCAAGCAGGACAAACGGAAGTACGACAAGCACGGACTCTCTCATTCAACCTCCTGTTGGCATGCAGTGGTTCTACAGCGCTGAGCCCCCGGAGTCAAGCGCGGCGACCAGCCGCCCGCACTCCTCACCAAGCTTGACAGTGCGCTAACATTTCTATATTTTTAGAAATATGGATATTACCAGCAGGCAGTTGACCACGGCGTTTCTGGCCGCACTGGGCAGTGAGTACCGGA
Organism: uncultured bacterium; assembly: GCA_964597845.1. Lineage (GTDB taxonomy): Bacteria > Hydrothermota > Tepidihabitantia > Tepidihabitantales > Tepidihabitantaceae > UBA2258. The sequence continues at coordinate 32,151 of CAZQZR010000006.1, forward strand.
TGCGCATTGTCGAGTTGCTGGCAACCGGCGAGCGCTGTGTGTGCGAACTGACCCCGCATTTCCCGACCGCCTTCTCCGTCGTGTCGCACCACCTCTCCGTGCTGGAGCAGGCCGGCATCATCGTCTCGCGGCGCGATGGTCGCTGGATGCGATACCGGCTTACCGACGACTCGGTGCTGGAACTGCTCAACAGCGCGCGCCAACTGGCCAGGCGCGGCAAGGCCGGCCGTCGCACCGCGCGCAGGCCAAAGGCCTCGGAACGTACCGCACGCCAACGCCCATAGGAGGAACCAATTCCAAAGAGTAAAGATGAAATCAGGGAGTCTGTGAGAGAAGGTTACGCAAAGGTCGCACGGACCAGCGGCTCGTGCTGCGGCCCCTCCAAGGGTTGCTGCGGGACCTCGGCGCCGGCGGTCAGCCGCGCGGTCGGCTATTCGGACGAGGATCTGTCCGCGCTCCCTGACGGCGCTGACCTCGGCCTCGGCTGCGGCAACCCGGTCGCGCTGGCATCACTCCGGCCCGGCGAGACCGTGCTTGACCTCGGGTCCGGGGCCGGTATTGACTGCTTTCTCGCCGCCCGGAAGGTCGGATCCGCCGGCCGGGTCATCGGTATTGACATGACGCCGGAGATGATTGAGAAGGCGCGGCAGAACGCAGGCAAAGCCGGGACCGCGAACGTCGAGTTTCGCCTCGGCGAAATCGAGCACCTGCCGGTCTCGGACAACTCGGTGGACGCGGTCATCTCCAATTGCGTCATCAATCTATCGCCGGACAAGCCCCAGGTCTTCCGCGATACGTTCCGGGTTCTGAAACCGGGCGGCAGACTGATGGTATCGGACATCGTGCTTGCGGCCCCTTTGCCGCCCGCCCTGCTTGAATCGGTCGCGGGCTACGTGGGTTGCATCTCGGGCGCAAGCCTGAAGGCCGACTATCTCGCGATGATATCCGCTGCCGGCTTCTTCGATGTCGCCGTCGTGTCAGAAGAACGATTCCCGATTGAGGCAACAGCGAGCGACCCGACCCTGCAGGCGCTGGTGCGCGAGTCGGGGCTGTCGGTCGACGAACTGCGCCGCGCTGCGACCGGAGTGCTGAGTATCAAAGTCTCGGCAACTAAGCCGGCAAAGTAGCGGTCGATGCTCGGCAGCCTGCTCGCCAACGTCGAGAAACTCATCTCCACTCAGCCCCTGCTGGCGGTCCCGGTCGTCTTCCTCGGCGGGCTTGCGACTGCCCTCAACCCCTGCGTGCTCGCCTCGATACCGCTTGCCATCGGTTTCGTCGGCGGGTACGCGACCGGCCGGTCCAGAAGCTACGCCCTGCTGCTGGCGCTCTTTCTCTTCCTGGGTATTGCCGCGGCGTTCACCGTGCTCGGCGTAGTCGCAAGCCTTGCCGGTACGCTCTTCGGCACGACGTCGAAGTTCTGGCCCATCCTGATAATCGTCGTCTGCCTCGTGATGGGCGGCCAGATACTTCTCTTCCCCAACTTCGAGATACCGATGCCGCGCGGCTTCACGCCAAAAGCGGGAGGCGTTCTCGGCGCGTTCCTGCTCGGTGCCCTCACCGGCGTTATCGCCTCGCCCTGCGCGATGCCGGTACTGGCCGTGCTGCTTTCCTACGTCGCATCCAAAGGCAACGTCCTGTACGGCGGGCTGCTGCTCTTCACCTACGCTCTCGGCCATTCTGTGCTGATTCTCGTCGCCGGCAGTTCTATCGGCATTGCCGAGGCGATGGTGAACTCAAAGGGCCTCAAGAAGGCGTCCGTCATTCTGAAGAAGGCCTCGGGCGTGCTGCTCCTGCTCGTGGCCGCGTATTTCGTCTATGAACTGTTCAAACACTAGTCACGGAGGTAAGTCAGTGAAGCACTTGACCCTGACCGCGTTCGCGGCCGCGCTGCTGGTTGTGCTGATGTCCGGATGCCCCAATGCTCCCCGGCCCGCCAACACCGCGTCGGCGCCCGAAACCAGCCTGGCCGCCGAGAACGAAATCTGCGAAACGTTGCCTGCGACAGACTCCGCCGCAGTCGCTGCCGTTCCGGATTCGACCCCGGCCAAGCCGAAGCCCAAGCCTGAGCCGAAGCCGGAACCTGTACCCGAGCCTCCGCCGAAACCCAAAGCCCTGCCCCGGATGTGGGACTACGGTTCCGACAACTGCCTGCCCTGCATAGAAATGGCGAAGTTCCTGAACCCGATGATAGCCGAGTACAAGGACAAGGTCGATATCCGTATCATCAACGTCTACCAGGACCGCGAGCGCACACAGCAGGCCCGGATTCAGGTCATCCCGACCCAGATATTCTACGACCCGGACGGCAAGGAGCTCTTCCGCCACGTCGGCCTCTACCCCCGCGATTCTATCGTTGCCAGGTTCCGCGAGTACGGCTGGGAGTAGCTCGTGAAAGAACGCAGCAAGCTCCTCGTCATCCTCGGCGTCTTCCTGTTCTTCTACTTCGTGCCGCTCGGCGGAACACGGATTCAGGGCGCCCTGCTCGAAGGGTTCCAGATGCTGCAGGAGTACGCCCGGCTGCACGTCCTGCTCTGCCTCGTGCCCGCCTTCTTCATCGCCGGCGCAATCCAGAACTTCATCTCCAAAGAAGCCATCCTCAAGTACTTCGGCCCGAAGTCCAACAAGGTCCTCGCCTACTCGATAGCTTCAGTCTCGGGCGCGATTCTCGCGGTCTGCTCCTGCACGGTCCTGCCGATGTTCATGGGCATCTATATGGCAGGAGCCGGCCTCGGCGTCGCCATCTCTTTCCTCTACTCCGGCCCCGCCATCAACGTCCTCGCGATACTGATGACCGGCCGCATACTCGGTCTCGAGATGGGTCTTGCCCGCGCCATCGGCGCAATCGTCTTCGCGGTTGTCATCGGCCTCCTTATGGCCTTCATCTTCAGGCGCTCCGAGAAAGCCCGGGCCGAAGCCTCGGGCGCCTTCGATATGGAGGCAACCAAAGGCGGCCGCCGGCTCTGGCAGAACATCCTCTACTTCGCCTCGATGATTCTCGCCCTCATCTTTCTCACCTGGGGCAAGCCTAAGGAACCGATTGGCTTCTACAACGCTGTCTATTCGGTTCACTGGTATCTAGCCGGAGCTTCCTTGCTTGCGCTTGGGCTGTTCGTGTGGCGCTGGTTCAACTCTGAGGAGCGCAAAGCATGGGTCGCGTCCACGTGGGTCTTCAGCAAGCAGATTCTACCACTGCTCTTCGGCGGCGTGTTCGTGGCGGGTTTCCTGCTCGGCCGGCCCGGACTCGATGCCGGCATCATCCCGAATCACATTATCGCCGGCCTGCTCGGCGGCAACTCGCTCTGGGCCAACCTGTTCGCCTCGGTCTCGGGCGCGCTGATGTACTTCGCCACGCTGACCGAGCTCCCGATTCTGCAGGGCCTCATCGGGTCCGGCATGGGCAAAGGCCCGGCCCTCACGCTGCTTCTTGCCGGCCCGGCCCTGTCCCTGCCCTCGATGATTGTCATCATCCGGATGATCGGGGCAAAGAAAGCGCTGATGTACATCCTGCTTGTGGTCGTGCTCTCGACCTTCGCCGGCCTGCTCTACGGGGCGTTCGCGTGATTCGCATCCTCTTCGCCTGCGTTGGGAACTCGGCCCGTAGCCAGATGGCCGAGGCATACTGCCGGGCTCTAGGCCCGGACGTCGAGTGTGCAAGCGCGGGGTCCAGCCCTATGGCACAGGTTGATCCGAGCGCGGTTGCAGTGATGAAGGAAGTCGGTATCGACATCTCCTCTGCCCGGCCCAAGGGATTCAAGGATCTGCCGGACCTCAAGTATGACTATCTCGTAACGATGGGCTGTGAGGTCGTCTGCCCGTTTCTGCCTGGTGCAAGAGAGGTGAAGTGGGACATCCCCGACCCGCACGGCAAGGACATCACCGAGTTCCGCAGTGTGCGGGACATCATCAAGGCCGAGGTTCTGAAGCTGCTCACCGAGCTGAATCGTCAAGTAACAAAGGAGTCGTAATGGACGTCAAGATCATCGGCATCGGCTGTTCCCGCTGCATCGAGCTTGAGAAGCGGGTCATTGACACTCTGGCGGAACTCAACATCGCCGCCAATGTAGAGCACGTCACCGAACTGAAGAAGTTCGCCGCCTTGGGCATCTTCATGACCCCGGGCCTTGTCATTGACGGCAAGGTCGTGTCTCAGGGCAAGATACCGTCGAAGGACGAGATCAAGAAACTCCTCGCCGGGGGCAAGTGATCGTGGCCGGATGCTGCGCCCCGAGTGAGCCAACCTGCGCCTGCGGCACGAAGGACGTGCTGCTGCTCGCCTGCTCCGGCGGCTCCAACGTCGGTCAGATTGCCAACGACGCGGCCAAGGCGCTGGACGGCTACGGTCAGGGCAGCATGTACTGCGCCGTCGCTGTCGGTGCACAACTGCCAAACTTCATCAATGGCGTGCGTGAGAAACCCTGCGTTGCCATCGACGGCTGCCCGGTCGCCTGCGTGCGCAAGTCGCTTGAGAACGTCGGCGTGAAACCGGTGGTCCATGTCGTCGTCACCGAACTCGGCATCGAGAAACACCACGCCTTCGACCACACCAACGATGACATCGCCAAGGTCGTCGGCGCGGTCGTGGACGCACTTGCTGCCGGCCAGACCTGAGGACTGACCGGGTATTGAACCCGATAGCAGTAAGGCTCTATGAACATAATCTACATCTCGGGAAGCCCAAGGCAGAAGAGCAACACTGACTACCTGCTGAAATACATGCTGAACCTGACAGGTGGTGAGTTCATGAAGCTGACGGACTACACCATCGAGCCTTGTCGTTCTTGTTGGGCGTGCACGAAGAGCGGTTCATGCGTCATCGACGACGACATGAAGACCGCAGTCATCCCGAGGATTCTGGCTGCGGACGCCCTGGTTATAGGTACGCCGGTGTACTTCAACAACGTCACTGCCCAAATGAAGTCATTCATTGACCGAACCTGGTCACTCAGAGGTAAACTGAAGAACAAAATCGGCGCGGCCGTCGTTGTAGGAAGGAAACATGGCGCCGAAGGAGCCCTGGTGGCCATCAACGCCTTCTTGTTGAAACACGAGATGATTATCGCCAATCGAGGTATTTCAGGCATAGCCTTCAAACCCGAAGAAGTCCAGGGTGACAAGGAGGCGATGAAGGCTGCTACAGAACTGGGAACCAGAATCCTGGAGCTTGGCGCACTGATGGTCGTCCCGCGGAATCACCCGAGCAGCCATTCTGGAGGTAAGCCGGGGCGTGAATGAACGGCCGTAGTGAAGAACCGCCGGCGCAAGCGACCATCGTCCCGCGCGGCCGGGCCGCGCGCATTCTCGCGGGCCTGCTGCGCTTCTTCGGCCTATGGGCCGGAATCAGCGGCGCCTATGCGGTGATGGGCGGTGGCGCCTGCCCGTGCTGCGGCAACCCCGGCTGCCCGGTCGGGCTGGGCGCGGCCGCCATCCTCGGCGCGATCGGCTCTATCCTCATCAACTACGGTCGGCGCGGCTTGGCCGCCATCCGCAGCCGTATCAGGAAGCACGGCCCATGAGCGACCTGCACCGCGTAGCCACCTGCCTTCTGTTCGGAGTTGTTCTCTCGACCCTCGACGACCTGCTCTCCGGAGCACTCGCGTGACGCGCATCCTGTTCGCCTGTGTCGCCAACTCGTGCCGGAGCCAGATGGCCGAGGCGTTTTGCCGCGAGCTAGGTCAGGGTGTCGAGTGCGCAAGCGCGGGTTCACAACCCGGGCACGGCGTACATGCGGGCGCGCAACAGGCGATGGCCGAACTCGGCATCGACATCTCGGAACAGCAGGCCAAGGAATTCGAGGAATTGCGCAACCGACGATTCGACTACTTCGTCTCGATGGGCTGCGGCGAGGCCTGTCCATTCTGGCCCGGCGCCAGGGTGCTGCGCTGGGAGATACCGGATACCTGAGGGATGCCCATCGAGGAAGTGCGCCGGGCGCGTAACATGATCAGAGAAAACGTCGCGGCGCTGCTGCGTGACTTGGGATGCCTGAAGCCGGAGCGGGCATGAAAGAGCGAGGGAAGCCACCCGGCGCGGGCTGCGCGTTGACAGGAATAGACGACGGGCTATAGTCATATATGAAACTTGGCATAATCATCACTCAGACCGACCCCGAAACCGTGTTCAATGCCCTCCGGCTGGCGCTGTACGGCTTGGAGCAGGGCGACAAGGTGCGCGTCTTTCTTTCCGGCAAGGGCGTAGAGATCGACCGGATTGAAGACCCGAAGTTCGACGTGCAGGGTCAGGCGCGCAAGGTCCTTGACGCCGGTGGCCAGTTTCTCGCCTGCGGCGCCTGTCTCAAACTCCGCAAGTCCGGCGGGTCCGAGATATGTCCGCTGTCGACGCTCAAAGACCAGTACGAACTCGTCCGCGACTCGGACCGGGTCGTGACTATCTGAGCCTCAATCCGCGAGCCGTCGGCCATCGGCCATCTTCTCACGCCGCATTGACATCCCTATGGTTGTCCATAGTCCTGACCCACGTTCATTCCCGGTTGACTTCCGGCCGGAGCGCCAGTAACATTGACCGCCCTCGGGGATGGAGTCCCCCAGAACTGCCTACGGGCTGATGACTCCTGCAGTTCCCAGAACGCCGTGTGGCGTTGGGTAAGGCTACAGGTGCACAGAACTCAAGGAGGACTCCATGCAGGACACGTTCGCTCTTGCCGCAGTCTGGCTTGCCTTGGCCGTCGGGGCCACAATCATCGCCAACCATCTGAGGGTTTCGATTGCCCTGGTCGAAATCTGCGTCGGAGTGGCTGCCGGTGCGGTCGCCACGCGTTTCCTGGGACCCGAATCGCTCGGCGCGAACGCGGAGTGGCTGCGCTTCCTGGCCGGTGCCGAACTCGAGCCGACGGTTCTCCGCCGCAAGCTGGGCGAGGTGACAGCCATCGGTCTGGTCGGCTTCTTCGCGCCGTTCGTAGGATGCGCCGCCATCGCCCGGTTCGCGCTGCACTGGGACGTCCGCGCCAGCCTGCTGGCGGGAGTGGCGCTATCAACGACCTCGATGGCCGTGGTCTATGCGGTGATGATGGAAACCGGGTTCAACAAAACCGAGTTCGGCAAGGGGATACTGGGTGCGTGCTTCGTCAATGACCTGGGAACCGTGCTCGCGCTCGGGTTCATCTTCGCGCCGTTCACGTTCAAGACAGCGGTCTTCGCAGTCGCGACCGCCGGGATTCTGGCCGCGCTGCCCTTTCTCACGAGGCGAATTGCCAAGCGCTACGCCTATCGGACCGCAGCCATCAGGACAAAGTGGGTCGCGCTCGTCGTGTTCGGTCTCGGGGCGCTGGCGCTCTGGTCGGGCAGCGAGGCGGTGTTGCCGGCGTACCTCATCGGCATGGTGCTGGCCGGAACTTCGGCGATGGACCATGACTTCGTCCGCCGTCTCCGCACACTGACGGTGGGATTCCTGACGCCCTTCTACTTCATCCGGGCCGGTTCGCTGGTGGCGGTTCCGGTGCTCCTGGCCGCGCCGCTCACATTCCTCGCTTTGCTCGGTGGCAAGGTCGCGACGAAAGTGCTCGGCCTGTTCCCTGTCATTGCCCGATTCCGGAAGGAACGGAACGAACGCTGGTACTACACGTTCATGATGTCAACCGGGCTGACGTTCGGGACGATATCGGCGCTCTACGGGTTCTCACACGGCATCATCAGCGCCACGCAGTACTCGTTCCTCGTTGCCACGGTCATTGCCAGCGCCGTCGTACCGACCGTCATCGCAACACTCGCCTTTCTGCCGCGTCACCTGCTGCCCGACGTCGATGCGATGGGCCAACCAGAGGGCGGTCGCGATGACGTGCGCCTGATTCCGGACGCTGAGGAAGAAGAACCGGAAGAGAAGCAGTAGGCGGAACCGCCGAAGGTTGACCGCGCGCCCGCCCGTCTGACGTAGACGGCTGAGGGCTGACAGTCAGGGACTAACCACTCCTACGGGTCTACGCCGCCGTCTCTGACGTTCCCGCCCGCGAGACGGGACTCAGGACTCCTCCCTGCCGGTGTCCCGCATGCGCCGGGTCGGCCGGAAGTTGTTGAAGTTCCAGTTGAGGCTGAGCGTCAGTATCGGAGCCCGCGAGTTGAAGGACGACTTCGTGTAGAAGTCACTACCGTGCGAGGTTGACTCCTCGCCGCCGGTGCCCAGCAAGTCCCTGACCTGCAGCACTGCCGCCAGCCGCTTGAAGAAGACCTGCCGGACGCCGAGGTCGGTCGTAAGGACGCCCTCGCGCCGCCCTTGGGCCGAGACCGAAGGGCTCTCGTAGCCGGCATTGAGTTGGACCTTTGTGCCGGTCGGCAGCCGGAACTCGTTGGAGAACCGGGCGCTCCAGTTGATGCTCGACCGGTTGAATTCCTGCCCTTCGACTGAGCCTCTGACTTGGTAGTCGTAGACGTCGCCGGACGGGCTGATTGTCCACCACTTGAAGGGCGCGATGTCCAGCGACAGCTCGGCGCCGAGCGAGCGGTCGTTTCCGACGTTCCAGAATTCGTGCAGCAGCGCACCTTCTCGGTACAGAGATTGGATATCCTCGAACTTGTCGCTGGTCGTCCGGTAGTATGCCGTGGCTGACACGTGGCCGGCTCCAAGAGGGATGGCCGAGCCCGCCTCCCACGAGTCAATGTACTCGGGCCGGAGCGCGGGGTTACCCTGTTGCACGTTGTAGGCATCCTGCCAGACGAGCGAAGGAACCAGGACACGGCCGACCGGCCGGCGGGTTCGCCGCGCATAACTCGCCTGTATCACACGATTGCTGCCGAGCTGGTAAGACAGGTGCGCAGTCGGGAACAGACCCTTCGTGGCATAGGACAACACTGAGTCCATGCCGGAGTCGTCAATCCGCTGGCTGCTGTACTCCCCGCGCAGCCCGGCCTTGTACTCAAGATGGCGCCACCCGCCGGCCCAAGTGGTGTACAGCGCGTGGACGTCAACGGCGAGCGCGGTCGTCGAGCTGTACTCGGGCAGGTACTGGAAGCTGTCCACAGCCGGCTCATACCGGTACAGAGCGTTCTCGAAAATGGGGTGAGCGAGCGAGCCTTGATACCCGGCCTCGAACCGACCCACGCCCCGCACCGGCAGGACGTAGTCCGCGTTGAGAAGCCAGCGGTTGGCCGGTCCGGTCTGGGTCGCCCGCCAGCCGCTGACCTGTTCCGTGCCACCAAACAGCCCCGTTGTCGTGGAGCCGGTGTGCCCGCGACGCTGGAGCTCGGCCCGGACCGAGATGCCGTGCGCGGTGTCCGCGAGCGAGCCGAAGCCGTGCCGGTGCTCGATGGCGGCCGAGACGTAGTCTCCGCCCATAAGCCGGTGGTCGTCGCTCCGGTAGTGCGCCGTGTCGCCGCCCATGCTCGACCACTGCTCCGAGGTGACGCTCTGGTCATACCCCATGCGGGTGTGGCCGTAGAAGATACCGAAGCTCGTGCGGTCGGTTTTGGCCCAGCCAAGGTCGAACCCGGCGCGAGCACCGGCAATCCGCGGGTCCCGGGTCAAAGTCCCGACCGAGCGGACGTGAAGGGTCTCTCCGGTGTCGGCTGTCCACTGCTCCGAAGTCAGCGCACCGGGCATTGCACGCCGGTTGTAGTCCGCGGCCGCGAACACGCTGAGAATCCCACTCGCCCAGCTCAGGGTGAAATCGCCGCCGTATCTGCCCCAGAGCCCGCCGTTAGCGTTGACGACGCCGGACAGGCCGCTGCCCCGCTGGCGCTTGGTTATCAGGTTGATGATGCCCGTGGCTCCTTCGGCATCGTACTTGGCCGAAGGATTGGTGATTATTTCTATCCGGTCCAGGGTCCCGGCGGGCATCTGACGCAGCGCATCGGAGGCTTCCATCAGGGTCGGCCGGCCGTCAATCAGCACGCTGAGATTCTTGCTCCCGCGGAGCGAGACGTTGCCCTCAGCGTCCACCTTCACCGAGGGGACGTTCTCCAGCACGTCAACCGCTGTGCCCGAGGTTGCGGTCACCTGCCGGGAGACTTCCACCACTTTCTTGTCTATCTTGTAGGTCAGCGCCGGACGCTCGGCGGTCGCCTCCACCCCGGGCACGGCCACTGCCGATTGTCGCAGTTCGGTCCGGCCAAGGTCAACTCGTGCCCCGGGCGCGACCTGGACACCATCCACCCGGCGAAGCCGGAAGCCCATGAACGACAGCTCAAGGTAGAAGCGACCGGCGGGCACATTGGTCAACACGTAGCTGCCGTCAGCCCGCGTGACCGTGCCGGTTATTAGGCTCGAGTCTGCCTGCCGGTACAGGACGACATTGGCGTACTCAATCGGGATATTGAGGTCGGCGTCGAAGACCCGCCCGACAATGGAGCCGCTCGCCGCCCCATTCCCCGGCTTTGAGCCCGGCTGGGCGGTCAGCGCAGCCGGCAGCAGGCAAACAACAACCAGGAGCGTCTTGATGGGTGTATTCATGTTTGTGTAGACACGGTCATCGGGCCAATCCTGCGTTGGTAGTTGACATTTGATTCAGTATCCGCTAATATACTCAAAAGTCAAGGAGCATCATACGTGAAGACGACCGAAGCGGCCGAAACCCAGGCCGCGCTGTTCAGCGCCCTTTCCACGGAAAGCCGCGTGCGCATCGTGCAACTGCTGTCGAAGGACACGCTTTGCGTCGGTGCTCTATCCCGGTTCACCGGAATCTCGGCCGGCGCGGTTTCCCAGCATCTGCGCGTGCTGCGCTCGGCCGGGTTGGTGCAGTCTGAGCGCCGGGGCTATTTCATTCACTACCGGCTCGCGCCGGGCGCGACCGGAAGACTCAGGGCGGCTTTGACCGCTGTGGTGAACCCGAAGAAAGGAACGCGGGCCTGTGCCGCGAAGGCCAAGTGCGCCCGGGACGGGAACAAGCCACTCAAGTGACCCGGAGAATGCATAGCGCGCGTCGGACGCACAAGTCCGAAGTCCGAAGGACGAATGACGAATCAAGCTCGAAGGCCCAATTCCCGAAGCCGGAATCGGCTCGGAGCTTGCGCTTGGGCTTGAGCGCCTCAGGACCGAGGCGGTACAGAGGAACTCAGAACGAAACCCTAACCAAGGAGTAGATAGAACATGAAGCGCAGAATGACAATCGGGCTGACCGCCGGTGTGCTGCTGATAGCACTGGCCGCGGTTGCCGTTGCGGTCAGTTCACAGAAGCCGACACCGGCGTCAGCCAACCTCTGCGAGACCTACGGGCAGGCGCTGAAGGACGCCAAGGTAGAGGCCACCAACACCACTAACGGCGTCACCGTCAGAATCACAGGGAACACGCCGGAGTCGGTGAAGCTGATTCAGGCCTATATGCAGGAGTGCGGCAAGTACCATCTCATGGGGTCAGGATGCCCCTGCGACTCGGCCGACTGCCAGTCTGGCTGCGAATCGGACCGCAGAACATCCGGCTCGCGCAGCTCCTTTGACTGCGGTAGCCGGTGCGGCAACCAAGGTGGCTGCGGAGGGCATCGCTAGCGCCGTCTCCGAACCTCGCCAGGTTCATCTAATCCGTAGAAAGGAACAAGACCATGTGTTGTGAGAAAGAGAAGTGCCAGTGCCCGAAAGAACTGAAGGGCAAGCCCGAAGACTGCACGCCCGCGCAGATACGTAAGTGCCACGGCACGGTTAAGAAACACACCTGCACGAGCAAGTCCGGCCGAAAGTAGTTCTGACGGTCAAGGTGCTCCGGCGCCCTTGAAACTCGACTCATAGCAGGTTTCTCGGCCCGCGCTCATGTCCACCGGTTCAAGCACAGCAGTGGGTCGAGCGCAGGTTGCCGATATCAGCAGGGTATGATTCGGTGAGCCTACCGGCTGTCCTCATAAACGTCCTCGCCATCGGCTGCCTCGCGGTTGCGTTCTTCAGGGACAGAACACGCTGCCTTCACGCTCTGGCAATTGCTGCCAGGTCGTTCCTGAAAATCCTGCCGATGGCACTTGCCGTAGTCGTCCTTGTCGGTCTGCTGCTGGGCTTCGTACCTGAAGGCCTGATTTCAAGAACCATCGGCCGCGGGTCAGGCTTGATCGGCATACTCATCGCCGCGGCAGTCGGTGCCGTGCTGTACATCCCTTCGATAGTTGCGTTCCCTCTCGCCGGTTCCCTCGTCAATCACGGCGCATCCGTTGGCGCCGTCGCTGCCTTCATTACGGCGCTGACGATGGTCGGATTGGTCACCCTGTCCCTAGAAGTGGAATTGCTGGGCAAGGGACTGGCGCTGTCCAGGAATGCGATGAGTCTCGTCCTCGCCGTTGCCATCGCGCTCATAATGGGACTGATTCTGTGAGACGTCGCGCCGACCGCAGCAAGTCAGTAGTCAGGCCTTGGGTCCTGTTCGGAGTCGTACTGGCCGTGGCAGTGGTGCTGGTCATCGTCTTTCCCGGCCGTGGTCAAGCGACGCGGACGGCTTCCGTGAGGCTTCTCGTGGAGATGGCTGCAGTTCTGCCCGCAGCGATGGTATTGATGGGGCTATTCGCAGTCTGGGTATCGAATGACACTGTCACCAAGTACCTTGGGCAAGCTTCGGGCGTAAGGGGAATAGCGCTTGCGCTGCTCCTGGGTGCGATGCCCGCCGGTCCCCTCTACGCCGCGTTTCCCATGGCGGCGGAACTGCTCAAGAAGGGCGCTCGGGTATCAAACGTCGTCGTCCTCTTGTCCGCATGGGCATGCATAAGCATCCCACAGGAACTCGTCGAACTGCAGTTCCTCGGGGTGAAGTTCATGGCCGTGAGACTGGTTCTTACGATTGCCGCTGTCGTTCTGATGGGACTGGTCATAGAGCGACTGGTGGCTCGACGGCAGACTTCCTGACCAAGGGCAGGCCGATGCGGCCGAGCTTGGCACAGCAAGCGTCGAACCAGTAACAACGTCCATTTCTGAGAATCTCGTTGACGAAGATTTTGGAATGTGTATTATCTGTGTCTATGCGCAGAGATGCAGATACTAAACAGAAGCGTGGCTCCGCCACCGCGGGAGCGAACGGCTTGGTCGAGGAAGCCGCTTTGCTCAGGGTCTTGTCCGACCCGACGCGCCTGCGGCTCGCCGTGGCTCTTTCCCGGAATGGAGAAACGTGCGTCTGCACGTTGGCCGAGGCTCTGGCTGAACCGGAGTACAAAATCTCCCGCCATCTCGCGGTCATGCGCTCCGCCGGGTTGGTTGTGACCCGCCGGGCAGGCACGTGGATGTACTACAAGCTGGCGTCCCCCGGTAGCAGCTTCGAGAAGTGTCTGTGGCGCTGCTTCCATAAAGACCTGGGACAGCAGGAGCCAATCGCGTCCATTCTGAGGCGAATGAAGAAGATGAACTGCGAGGAAAGGAAGAGATAGATGGTTCGACGATTCGGTGACCGCCGGGCAGCGGTCGGTTCAGCGACGCTTGCGACTCTGTTCTTTGTGACGCTGCTTCTGGTCGCCGGCTGCGGCCGACAGCCGGCCAGAACTGAGGCTGCTCCCGCCCATTCCCCGAGCCCGGTTGCGCAGGTAGAAACAGCGGCGGCCTGCTGTGATTCAGCAACACTCGCCAGTTGCTGCCCAGATTCTGCCGGAGCGGGCTGCGGCGACTGTGTAAGCCCGGTAGCGCCCGCCGAGACTGCTGCCAACAAGGCCGCACCGACCCAATGCACAACCTGAGGGTTCTGAACGCTGGCGCGTGTCGTCAGCCAACTCACAAACCACGCACATGTCTCCCGTGACCTCAGCCTGCATCGAAAAGAAGCCCAAGGGCCTGAACGTCTTTGAGAAGTACCTGACCGTCTGGGTGCTGGCGTGCATCGGTGCGGGCATTGCGTTAGGCAAGCTCGCGCCCGGGCTGGCAAAGACGCTGGACGGCATCGCCATTTACACCAACGGCGCGCCCGTCATCTCCATCCCGATAGCCGTCTGCCTCTTCTTCATGATGTACCCCATCATGGTGAAGATCGACTTCGCCGAGGTGCTACAGGCCGGCAAGAACGCCAAGCCGGTAGCGCTGACCCTCTTCGTCAACTGGGCGATCAAACCGTTCACCATGTACGCCCTCGCCATCCTCTTCCTCGGCGTCGTCTTTCGGGGCCTCATCGGCCCGAACGCGGTTGACCATGTGAAGATGCCATTGGGGCTCGACCTTGCGGTCGGCGCTACCTACGGCGTCGGCAAGGTTATACTCCTCAACGGAGTAAAGATGCTCGAAGTCCCGCTCTGGCGCAGCTATCTTGCCGGCTGCATTCTGCTGGGCGTCGCACCCTGCACCGCGATGGTCCTCGTCTGGGGCTACCTGGCCAAGGGCAACGACGGCCACACCCTGGTGATGGTCGCCATCAACTCACTGACCATGCTGCTGCTCTACGGCGTGCTGGGCGGCTTTCTACTCGGGGTGGGCCGGCTGCCGGTGCCCTGGCAGGCGCTCGTGCTCTCTATTGCCATCTACGTCGCCCTGCCGCTTGCGGCCGGCTATGCCAGCCGCAAGCTCATCATCCGGGCCAAAGGCGAGCGGTGGTTCCGCGACAAGTTCCTCCACCTGCTCACACCGGTGACGATCATCGCTCTGCTCCTGACGCTCATCCTGCTCTTCTCATTCAAGGGCGACGTCATCCTCTCCAACCCGCTGACGATTCTCTGGATTGCTATTCCGCTCTTCATCCAGACGAACCTTATCTTCTGGCTAGGTTACGTCCTCGCCCGCTGGCTCAAGCTCTCATACGAGGACGCCGCGCCCTCGGCCATGATTGGCGCCTCCAACCACTTCGAAGTCGCCATCGCCACCGCCACGATGCTCTTCGGCCTCTCCTCCGGCGCAGCCCTAGCCACGGTGGTCGGCGTTCTCATCGAGGTCCCGGTGATGCTCCTCCTCGTCCGCATCTGCCTCAAGACCAGGCGCTGGTTCCCGGCACGGGCCTGACGGCTACCCGCTGACCGCTTTCCGCCAACCGCTATCCGCTGCCCCCGCACGCGGGCGGCCGCCGAGCTTGACCTAACCAACTAGTTCAATAGACTAGTTAATATGAAGACTGAGACGATTGGCGCCTTTGAAGCCAAGACACGCCTGTCCGAGCTGTTGGAGCAGGTCCGCAAAGGGCGCGTGTACTACATTTCCAAGCGCGGGTGCCCGGTCGCGGAACTGCGTCCGCTGACGCATCCGAACCACCGACCCCGATTCGGGTGTGACAAAGGTCGGGTGACGGTCAAGTCGAACTTCGACGACCCGCTGCCGGGGATGGAACCGTACACGAAATGAAGCTCCTGCTGGACACGCATGCCTTCCTTTGGTTCGTGACCGGCGACCCGCGCCTGAGCCGTCGCGCCCGCCGCGCCCTTGAGGCCGGCGGCGCGGAACTCTACTTGAGCGCCGCCAGTGTCTGGGAGATGGCGATAAAGGCGAGTCTCGGGCGGCTCGTGCTGCCGGCCTCGGTCGAGGAATACGTGGCCGAGAAGCTGGCTGACGGGTTCAGCATATTGTCAATCGACTGGCCCCATGCCGCAGCGGTAGAGAAGCTCCCGTTCCTCCACCGCGACCCCTTCGACCGGCTGCTGGCAGCGCAGGCGCTTGCCGAGCGCCTATCGCTGGTCTCAGCCGACCCGGTCTCCCGGGAATACGGCGTCAAGGTCATCTGGTAGCGCCTCGCGGGCGCGTCTATCCTCCATGGGTGTCCGGGCCGCGCTCCTCCGCATCCGCATCTGCCTCAAGGCCCGCAACTGGTTCCCGGCCCCGACCTGAACTCGGCCTGCTCCGCCGCGCCTAAGGCTTCAGGCAGCCGATGGTCTGGGCCAGGATTATCGCCTGGTCCGGCCGCAGCTTGAGCGACGGGCCGAGCTTCTCCCGGTCAACCATGCCGCGCACTACGTTGCCCAGTTTCTCGGCCGCGCAGTAGAGGCCGACGTTCTGCGCCATCGCACCGACGGCAATCCGGCTCCAGTTCAGCTCCTCCTCGACCGGGATTTCCGGCCCCGGGCCGGGCCGCGGCTTGAACCGCGCCGGGTCGGCGACGTATATGAGGTTGACCGGGGCCGACGTGACAAACTCCTGCCTGCCCGCCAGCTTCCTGAGGTCGCCGCCCGCGACCGGCAGCAACCGCGCACCGGGCGCGTCGTACAAAAATGCCCCGACCGGAAGGACGACGTAGATATCGACCATCTGCTGGTTCACGGCCGCGGGCGAGGTACGCTTACCGTCATCCCGGTTCATGCCGTTGGCGGCCCACAGCAGCTCGGACAACTGGCGCAGCGCGAGCGGCCGGGCATCGTACTCGCGCACGGACCGCCGTTCCTTGAGCGCCCGCATCAGCGGCGCGGACCGGTCCAGGTCGGGCGGAACAAGCTTGACGGTGTCGAACGGCAGGTTGCTGGTCGTCAATGCGGCCGCTACCGGCGCGCCGGCATCCTGGTTCTGCGCGCCTGCACCAACGGCAAGGATGAACGTTGCGGCAACTGCAAAGATGTAGCGTCTCACGGTTTCTCCTCTCGGTTCTGGATCCGATACGGCCTGTGACAGATGATAGCCGTCCGCGCGGGCGAGTAAAGGCGCAGCCGGTGTCCGGACCCGGCAGCGCCGAGAAGACGGATGCACGCCACGCGTGCTTGACACGCAGCCGGATTCGGACAGGACCGCACCGCTATCCGCTGCCCGCACCGGGTGTCATCCGCCGCTTCAGCTCGTTCAGCCCCAAACCCGATATTGAAAGCCACGAAGCCACGAAATAGGATGAAACGGAGCATTGTCCCTTCGCACCCATCAGTTTCGTGGCCTTCGTGCTTTCGTGGCTCCTATGTCGGTTTCAGGGTTCAGCTCGTTCCTTGACTATCCAGACACTCGGCCTAGACTGAAGAATGGTCTGGCAAGACAGGATTTCCTCTGACCCGCGCATCTGCAGCGGCAAGCCTTGTATCAAAGGAACCAGGATTCCCGTCCATATCATCCTTGACCTGCTGGCAGCAGGTGAGACCTATGCCGGCATCAGAAAGGCCTATCCCGACATCGCCGACGAAGACATCCAGGCCTGCATCGGCTATGCGGCAATGCTGGCCGAAGAAGAAGCCGGTGTCGCGGTGTGAGGATACTGGCGAATGAGAATCTCTACGACCCAATCGTAGAGTATCTGCGGACTGCCGGCCACTCGGTCTTCGACACCAAACGTACTGAACTGGCCGGAGCTCCCGACGAAGCGGTCTACGAGCGGGCAGTCAAAGAGCAACTGGTTGTCGTCACAATGGACAAGGACTTCACGCGTTCACTCAGGTTCCCACCTGCGAAGTGCGGCGGCATCATCGTGGCCAAGCTCTACCGGATGACCGTCACCCAGGCGACCGCAGAGTTCCGGCGCCACTTCCAATCGTTGACCGAGGACCAAATACGCGGCCGTCTGATCATCATCACTCGCGACGGCGTCCGCATAAGACCGGCGGCTCGCGCAACCTGACCGCCTTCCGCCAACCGCAATCCGCTGCCCCCGCCCCGAATCGCCGCCCGCATCGGCACGCGCGCCCTCTCTCCTCCCTTTTCCTCTCCAGAGAGAGTCAGCGTAGGGAACCCGTCCAGCCTTCCCCCCCAACCCACTTAATACATTTCCATATTTCTCGAAATATGGATATGACTAGGGCAGGCAATGGTGGCCACTGTCGCTCCACCATTGACACGGCCGCATGCCAGTCCTGGACTCCGCCCAATGTCAACCGCCGCTTCGGGGGCTACTACAATATGACCTCGCACGCGGCGCCGAGTCCGCCTAGCCGTGCTCTGTTGATTCCCCAAGCGCGGCAAGAACGTGGGCCTTCAGCTCAGGAATCCGGTTCTGGACGACGTCCCAGACCGCAGTCAGGTCAACGCCCATGTAGTC
This sequence comes from uncultured bacterium, assembly GCA_964597845.1. GTDB lineage: Bacteria > Hydrothermota > Tepidihabitantia > Tepidihabitantales > Tepidihabitantaceae > UBA2258. Next base: position 49,906 of record CAZQZR010000006.1, read on the forward strand.
GTGAATCAGCACGTCTCGCAGACCGGCTACTCGCTGCTAGGGAATCTGGGGGTGAGCTTCACGGAACTGCGACGAGAGACGCTTGGTTGCCTCGCCGATGATCTCAAGCTGGCGGACTATCCCATCCTGCCAGTGATACTCCTTCGAGAAGGCTTCGTGGCCGTGAGACGCATACTGCTCAATCCGCTCGATCGCGTCCCGGATGTGCAGCAAGTACGCCCGGTCGGAGTTCAAAGCGTCGCCGCTTCCCTCAGCACCGTTTCTCTGATGTACGGGCTGACCGCGCGCTCGGTCACGACATCAACCTTGCGGCCCAGCAGATCCTCCAGGTCCTGCTTGATAGCCACGATGTCAAGGAGGTCGCGGCCTGGCTCAAGGTCAACCAGCACGTCCAGGTCGCTGTCCGGGCCTTCCTCCCCGCGGGCAAACGAACCGAATACCCGTATGCGCCGAGCGCCGTGTGACCGGGCGATGCGCAGAATGTCAAGACGGTATCGCTCCAGCAGCTTGCTCATCTGAACTGATTCTAGACTGAAGAACCGTCCCGTCAAGGCAGCGCTCGACGCCGCGTCCCCCAGCGTCACCCCCAAGTCGGTGAACATGCGGGAGGCGCAGAGCTTCCCGCTGACCGCTCACCGCCTTCCGCTGTCCGCTGCCCCCACCCCGAATCGCTGCCCGCACCGGCACACGCGCCCTCTCTCCTCTCTTTTCCTCTCCAGAGAGAGAGTCCGCGTAAGGAACCCGTCCAGCCTTCCCTCCAACCCACCTAGTATATTTCCATATTTCTCGAAATATAGATATGACTAGGGCAGGCTGCGGTGACCACTCTCGCTCCACCATTGACACGGCCGCCTGACAGTCCTAGACTCCACTCAATGTCAACCGCGCCAACCGAAGCAAGGAAGCCCTGCAGCTATGAGCATCAAGACTGGCGCTGCCCGTTCGACGCAGAGCTTAGCCACGAACTCTGCATCTTCCACCTGCCGGTTGACAAAAAGAACCCCGAAGACTTCTGGCATGAACTGGCCTGCTATTTGTTTGCGCTGATGATGGCCCCGAACAACCAAGAGGTCGAGGAGTTCGTCGCACACCTGCCTTCGAGCCATTGGCTGAGGGCGCAGGGCAACAACTGGAGGGCGTATCGGGACCTCGCGGCGCGGACGCTGCCCTGGCACCTCACCGGCTTCGTGTTCCCCGCGATGGACAAGAACCACAACTTCAGCGGTTTCGTTTTCCCTGCGGTTGACTTCTTTGGCGCGACATTCAGCACCCAGGCCAACTTCAGGGAAGCAACGTTCGACGGCAAGGCCGACTTCAGGTACGCGAAGTTCAACGGCGAGGCCGACTTCTCGGGCGCGAAGTTCAGCGGCGAGGCCGACTTCTGGAAAGCGACGTTCAGCGCCGGGGCCTACTTCACGTTCGCGGAGTTCAGCGGCGAGGCCCAATTCTGGAGCGCGACGTTCAGCGCCGGGGCCTACTTCTGGCACGCGACGTTCTCCGGGCCAGCGTACCTAACGCGGGCAACAGTCAATGGCGTGCTTGACTTCTCCCATGCCACGTTGCGCAACCGGCTGTTGTTCGAGGGCACGGTATTCGGCGAGAAGGCGAAGGTCTTGCTCTGGGCCCTGAACTTCGTTCACGGCACATCGGACATCACGATGCAGGAGGGGCACAAGAAAGGCCAAATCATCGAGCCAGCAGGCCAAGTCGTGTTCCGCGACATCTCGGAAAGGATGAACCAAGTCTCTTTCCTGCACACTGACATTCTCACTGACCGGCTCTGCATCCGGTTCGCCAACGTAAAGTGGAAGACGGACCCAAAGGAGTTCATGGTTCCTCGCTGTTTCATGTGGGTAAGCTGAAGTCGAGCTTGCCGGCAAT
>CAZQZR010000007.1:0-50273 GCA_964597845.1 uncultured bacterium
TTCTATCTTAGAGTCTAGGACAGAGTCTCGGTTAGAGTCTATCTTGGAGTCTCGGGCAGATTCTATCTTAGAGTCTATCTTGGAGCCTCGGTTAGAGTTTAGGGCAGATTCTATCTCGGAGTCTCGGTTAGAGTCTCGGTCAGAGTCTATCTTGGATTCTCGGACAGAGTCTCGGCTAGATTCTATCTTGGAGTCTATCTTGGATTCTCGGTCGGATTCTATCTTGGATTCTATCTCAGAGTCTCGGTCAGAATTGCTCTTCGAATCGCGCTCAGAGCCACTCCCCCTGTCGGGGCCCCTCCGCATTGTTGATTGACGATTGCCGATTGTAGATTGCTGAGATTCTGGCACTTAGCGAGACACAGCGAGAGAAATCCTCCGTTTTTCGGGTTGGGATGCGGTCGGCCAAACCCGGGTGCATCATCTTGGGCTCCAAGTGCAGATAGTATATTGAGGACCCAAGAAATTAGGGATAGTCCCGGGGACGCAACAAGCAACTGCTGACCTCGCGCGACCACGAAGCGTAAACCGTAAACCGTGAACCGTGTACCGCAAACCGTACACCGTGTACCGTACCCGGTCAGCCGCAGGCTGTCGGCCTTCCCACCCCGCCGATTTGACACGCCCGCCCGCGAGTCCTAGAATCCTGGCGTGAAGACGTCTCATGCGTCCGCCGGCCCGCCGAGCAGACACCAGCCGTAGAACGGACCAGAGCGTAGTATGGCACTGCTTGATGATCTGCTGAAGCAGCAGTCGAAGCACTGGTCAGAGGCGGACTACGAGGAAACGCCAATCGCATGCCCCGACTGCGAAAAACCGTTCGGCCACCTCGGCCTGCTCGAGAGCTTCGACCTGACGCGGCAGGAGTTCCAGGACGCAGCGCGGGCGCATGGTTCGCCGGTGCGGGAGCACCCGTCGCACCCCAAGATCACGTGCCCGCACTGCGGGCACGAGCATGACGTGAATTACCTCGGAGTCTGGATGTTCCTGCTGCTATGTACATGGGAAGTGCTGCTCGAGAAGAAAGTGATAGCGGTCGACGGCGGATTCGCGGCGTTTGTGCGCCACGAGAATAAGGTGATCTACAAAGCGAAGGACCGGTGAGGGAACGCATGGGGAATTCCACGGACGCAACAGGCGATTCCTGACGCGCGCGGGCGTCTCCCCTGCTGTCCGTGAACCGTGCACCGTAAACCGTACACCGTAAGCCGTGAACCGCAAACCGTACACCGTGTACCGTGCACGGTCAGCCGCAGGCTGTCGGCCGTCTCGTCCCCGCCGCCCCGGATTGACATCTCGGCCCACGGAAGTAGTATTCGCTTCACTATGAACCTCGAAACCCGCCCGGCCATTGTGACGGCGGCGATGTGTTTCCGAAATCCACGTTACTGTTCTAAGCCCGTGCTTCAGGGCACTGTGCACTTGTAAGGAGGCAGTCTTGAGACACACGATTGAGGCGGTCATCGTCGGCGTTCTGCTCTTGGCGGCATCTTGCCTCGGGTACGGCGGGTTCGAGGTAACCACCACATTTAACAACATGGGAGGCCTGAATCAAAAGCTGGACTCGCTCAATCAGGAGAGGAACGGGACCGGCAGATTTACATACAGGTCCCCGATGTGGTGGCTCGGCGGGCACGGCGGCGAGTACGTTGGCCCGGTCACGCTGGGCGGTTCCGGGGCGCTTTCAATATGGCACCACTCCCAGGCTGATTCTCTGGAGAGCAGGCTGTTCGCCATTCGCGCGAACTTCGAGGCCGGATTCCCGTACAGCCCGAATGCGTGGTTCTCGGTCAGGCCGTGCGTCGAGCTCGGTGGCAACGGTATGGTCGTCTACGCGCAGACCCTCAACGCGGACTCCAAGATGTGGTTCGCCGCTTGGAACGTCGGCGCCGCGCCCGGCATCGAGTTGATGGGCAGCCTGCCGACGTCGTCCGAATCCTCCATCGGGCTGTTCGTCAAGGCCAGCTACTTCATACCGGTCTCGGGGCCTTCGTGGTTCGGAGACAAGGACCCCCCGGCGTTCAGCTTGAGTGGTTTCGCCCTGCAAATCGGGCTTCGCTTCGGAAGGACCGTCTCTCGTGCTGAAGAGGACGGGTTCGGGTTCTGACGGTGCGGCGCCGCCGCGGGGCCGGGACACCGGGGCTGTTGAGAAACCCCATTCATGTCACCCTGAACGAAGTGAAGGGTCTTCTAACTCTCGTAGAATCATCATCGCGAAGATTCTTCGCTGCGCTCAGAATGACAAGAGGCGGCTTCTTCAACAGCCCCACACCTCCTGATTTCCTGCGCAACTGACTAGGTCAGCTCATGGCCGACGGCTGATGTCCATCGGCGTCCGGCCGCACTCCGATCCCGGTCCTTAGCCCCTACCCTGAATCCGACATTGAACCACCAAGGACGCCAAGACCGCCAAGTGGAGACTCGGAACCCGCAACCCGCAACTCGTCACCCGCTTGTGTCTTCGTGCCTTTGTGGTGCACTGCGTCCTCGCAGGGAGCCGTCCGGGCCTGCTCAACTCCTATCTCGGTTCTAGCCCCTGTCCCCGATTTGACAAGCCCGGCCCGTCCGCTACCATCTTCGCGAAGGTATCCGATGAAAGACACTCAACCGACGAAGATGAAGCTGTGCAAGCAGCCCGCGTCCTTTGATTGGAGGCGAAGATGAATATGGATTTCCCGAACGTGCCCCGTAGACCCGGCGGCCAGCCGCACGTCGTCATTCCGTATAGCTTCGTGGACCGGGAGTTCGCCGGCAGGCTGGCCGGGACGCTGCGCCGGGGCGGAGTCAGCCCGTGGATTGATGAAGTCGACATGTCGACAGGGGTGTCTCTAACCACGAGGATACTGAAAGCAACCCGGCCTATCGACTTCGTTATCCCGATTATCTCGGCCACGTCGGTCAAGTCCGGATGGGTGCAGCGCGAACTCGAGCCGATTATGACGAAGGAACTCGCTGGGCGAGTCGTCGTGTTCCCGGCGAGGATTGATGGTTGCCCGCTGGCTGCCTTTCTGAGGAAACAGCCCTTCGCCGACTTCCACGGTCTTGGCTGGAACCGGGCCTGCGAGAACGTCAAGGACTGTGTCCAGGGACGTCCCGTCACAGAACCGGCCCATCCGCCGCCGGCTGTGCGTCGGCCGCCCGCCGTTCACCGTCCACCGGCCGCCCCGCTTCTATCGGCTGCTGAAGAACTGGCGACCCCCGACACGAAGCGGGTATTCCTCAGCTACGACCACGAGAATGACGGCAACCTCAAAGACGTCCTTGTTACATGGTCAAAGCAGCCGGGCTTCGCGCACTTCTCGCTCTATGACCAACCTGTCACAGTATCGGTAGACAGCGAAGCTGCCGAGCCGCTCAAACGCGCAATCGCCGAGAGGATTGGCGCCGCGAGCGGGTTTCTCTGCGTCGTCGGGACAAAGACCTTCGGCAATCCCTGGGTAGAATGGGAGATCAAGAAGGCCGACGAACTTGGCAAGCGGATGGTCGCGGTCAGGGCAAACCGTGACTGCACCGTCCCCGAGGTGTTGTCCGATGTCGCCGCGACCTGTGCGATGTCCTTCACATTCGAGGGTATAAGGAAGGCAATTGATGAAGCCTACGGAGGCTCTTCGCTTGAGTGAGTGACGTCGGGCCGCCCGCCGTCCGGCAGTTCTGCCTTCTGTCCTACGATACCTGACTTCTGATTCGGCTCTCTTCTTTCCGGCCAAGCCGCCCTCCACTCAGCACCCGCCCCTCGCTTTCTTGACTTTCCGGCCTGCCCGGCGAGAATCCTATTGTGCGATTTCTCGCGCTCGGATTTCTACTGCTCGTGGTCGGCTGCTGCGGCTACTCGACCCGTTCGCTGCTGCCCTCCCACCTGAAGACCGTGGCGGTGCCGCCGGCGACGAACACTACAACTCAACCCGGCCTGGCCGAAGCCCTGACCGATGACCTGACAGCCGCATTTACTTCCGACCGCACCCTCCACGTAACCAACGCTGAGGCCGCTGACCTCGTCGTGAACACGACCGTATCGAGCTACACCCGGACCGCCTCGTCGTACACCGGCGATCAGGCCGTGTCCGCGTATGAACTGAGCATAAGCGCGCAGGTGGAAGCCCGGGACCAGACCCGGGATGAGGAATTCTACTCGGGCACTGCGTCGGCAAGGTTCACCTACGACCCGAACGCGACGCCCCCAAACGTGAACACCGAGGAGTTGGCCGCGGCGGAGACATTAAAGAAGCTGGCATCGGAAATTGTACGCCAGGTGCTGATTGCATGGTAGTTGAGCTGCTGATTGACAAGCTGGTACAGGGCGGCGACGGGCTGGCCACGCACGAAGGCATGAAGGTGTTCGTGCCGTATTCCGCGCCGCAGGAGCGCGTGCGCGCCCGCATCGTCACGCAGAAACGCGACTACGCGGTAGCGGAAATCCAGGAAATCCTGGAGCCCTCGCCGCTGCGCGTTTCCGCGCCGTGCCCCTACTACGGAGCCTGCGGCGGCTGCCAGCTCCAGCACATCAGCTACCAGGGACAGCTCGTCGTCAAGCGACTCTACATTAATGAGGCGCTGCAGCGTATCGGCCGGATATTCGTGCCGGTAAGACACGTGACCGTCGAAGCCGAGCCCTGGCACTACCGGAACAAGACCCAGTACCCGGTCGGCACCACCGGCGACGGCATGGCGATCGGGTTCTACAAACGCGGTACCCACGACCTGCTTGATGTGCCGGCGTGCCTGCTGCACCCGGTGGAGTTCGACCGGCTGCGCGAGGCCATGCGCGCCGTCTTTGCCGCAGCCGGTGAGACCGGGTATGATGAAGCGAAGCACAACGGCAACATCCGACACGTCGTCCTGCGCCAGGGCACGCAGGACGGCGGGCTGCTGGCGATTGTCGTCACCCGGACCCCTGAATTCAGCCCGCGGGCGGCGGAGTTGATCGCGGAACAACCTGGCGTTGTCGGCGTGGCGCAGAGCATGGTTCCGTCGCGCACCAACCGAATCATGGGCTCCCGCACAAGGGTACTGGCCGGCCGCGGCTACCTGCACCAGTCGGTGCTGGACAAGACGTTCCGGGTTTCGGCGCCGTCGTTCTTCCAGGTGAACGCCGAACAAGCTGAGGAGTTGTGCCGCAAGGTACTTAAGCATGTCGCGCCCAAGGGCGACGAGCTGGTACTGGACCTGTACAGCGGCGTGGGCATGATCTCACTGATTGTCGCGCCTTTTGTCCAGCAGGTCACCGCCATCGAGTTCGACTCGACTGCGGTTGAAGACGCGATGGTGAACGCGCAGGCTCAGGGTGTCCGCAACGTAGAGTTCGTGTGCGGCGACGTGAGCCGGGCAATAAGCCAGGTCGCCTCTATCGATGTCGTCATTCTCGACCCGCCGCGCAAAGGCTGCCCGGCCGAAACCCTGCGCCGGATCGCGGCCCTGAAGCCGAAGCGCATCATCTACGTCTCCTGCAACCCGGCGACACTGGCACGGGACCTCGCAACGCTGGAACAACTCGGATACACGACCTACGAGATCGAGCCGGTCGACATGTTCCCGCAGACCTTCCACGTCGAGGTAATTGCCCGGCTCGGCCCGCTCGGGTCGGCTGACGAGTGAAAGTAACCGGTTACACAATCGTCGATGCCTCTGCCCGGCCAAAGGCGGCGACGCTGGTGTTCGACGAGCAAGTCAAGGCGGTGCTGGACGCGCCCGACATGGGGATAGTCCGGCCGAGGGTACAGTCCCCGTTCGGGGACAGTCCCCTCGGGTTCATCGTGCCGGGCCTGATTGACTCACACACCCATCCGCTGGAAACGGGGCTGCAGATGTTGTTCGCGAACCTGAGCGGCGTGGCCTCGATAGCCGAGGTGCATGAACGACTGCGGGCCCGAAGGCAGGACGCTCTGGAACACGGGATGATGCTCGGGTTCAACCTTGAGCCGGACCGGCTGAGTGAGCGCCGATACCCGACCCGGCACGAGTTGGACGCGGTGCTTCCGGAAATCCCGGTCTTTGTGTACCGGGTTGACGGCCATTCCGCCGTAACCAATACGGCCGGGCTGCAACTGATACTCGCCAAATACCCGGGCGTGAAACCGCCGGGCATGGAAGGCGACTGCAACGGCCGGCCGACCGGGGTCCTGCGCGGCGAAGCCTATGAGAAGGCCTCACGAGTATTCAAGCACAGGTTGGGCCCGGAACAGGTACGCGAGGCACTCCGGCTCGCCGGAACCGAGGCCGCTGCCCGTGGCGTGACGACAATCGGTGCGCTGGTCGGCGTCGAGGACACGACCGATGATGAGTGGCGTGTACTCCTGGACGGCCTCGAGTCCATGGCAGTGCGGACCGTCCCGTTCCTGCAAACGTGGAACACCGAAGTGCCGCTCCGGTTCGGGCTCAGGCAGGCCGGCGGGTGCCTGCTCATTGATGGTTCATTCGGCTCGCACACGGCTGCCATCTCTCAAGGCTATGCGGATGCGCCGGGCAACAATGGCGCGAGCTACGTGACCGACGAGAAGCTGCTTTCGTTCCTTGGGACGGCCGCGGACGCAGGCCTGCAGACCGCGGTACATGCGATTGGCGACCGGGCTGTAGAGCAGGTCGTGCGCTGCCACGAACGGATTGCGAAGGCCGGCTCGGACAACCCGCTTCGACACCGGATCGAGCACGCGGAACTGCTCAATGATTCCCTGGCAGACCGAATCGCCCGGCTCGGCCTTGTGCTCGGCGTCCAGCCCGCGTTCGAGGCGGAATGGGGCGGGCCGGACCGGATGTACGCACAGCGGCTCGGAGAGCGCTGGCGCAGCACCAATCCGTATCGCCGCCTGTTAGATTCCGGCATACGACTGGCGGGAGGCTCCGACGCACCAATAACGCCGATTGACCCGGTCGCCGGAATCCGGGCTGCCGTCGAGCGCCCGAATCCTCACCAGACCATCACTGGCGAGGAAGCTCTGGCGATGTTCACGTCAATTGCAGCATTTGCTTTGATCCGGGAAGGTGCCTGCGGCAGCATCGAGGTGGGCAAGGACGCAGACATTACGGTACTGACCGCCGACCCGCGCACGACCTCTCGCTGTCAGGTGGTGGCGACCTTCCGCGGCGGCACGTGTACCTACAAGAATGAGACTCTGACCGAATACCTGAAACTGGAGGCTTGATATGCGCAGACTGTCCCTACTCATGACACTCGCGGTCGCTCTGGCCGGGTTCAGCCTGATGACCTGCAACGCGTTGAAGACTGCCGACGTGACGCTCGATATTACCGGCAGCCCGCTCGCCGTCTTCACTGGCTACTATGAAACGACCACGAATGGTCAGACTCAGATTTCGGGATCGCCACCGAAGTCGTTCACGTTCGAGGCCCGGAAGCAGTACGACATCGTCGCCGCCCAGCTTGTGTACGCCGGCGTCGGCGAGCTGACTGCGAAGTTGGTGTCCGACGGCGTCACCCGCGATTCGGAGGCCATCAACACCGTCGGGACGATTACGCTCAACTGGGTGGTCAAGTAGCCGATTGAAGAACCAGGAACTCGCCCGCCGGTTTGACCGCATCGCGGATGCGCTCGAAATCAAGGGCGAGACTGGTTTCCGCGTCCTCGCGTACCGGAAGGCCGCCCGCACCCTGACCGACCTCGGCGCTGACATCGAAGCGCTCGACGCCGATGGTAAGCTGGAAGAAGTGCCCGGCATCGGTTCAGGTATCGCGAAGAAGATTCACGAATATCTGGCCACCGGCCGGATGCAGAAGTACGACGAGGCGGTTGGCGGCCTCCCGGCCGGCCTGTTCGAGATGCTGAATATCCAGGGCGTCGGCCCCAAGACCGTGAAGCAGTTGTACGACAAGCTCGGGGTGACGACTCCGGCCGAGCTCAAGCAGGCAATCGAGAGCGGCCGGCTCGCCGAGCTGCCGGGCATGGGAGAGAAGAAGGGCGCTAACATCCTGAAAGGCATCAGGACCGGTGAGCAGACCGGAGAACGAATGTACCTCGATGAGGCGTTCGAGCTGGCTGACACCGTCATGTCGCACATGAAACTTGATCCTGACATCGGCCGGCTCGCCTTCGGCGGCTCGCTGCGCCGGGGCAAAGAAACGGTCGGCGACATCGATATCCTCGCGACAGGCGCGCGGGCCGGGGAGATCGTCAAGTACTTCACCACGCACCCGAAAGTCAGGCAGGTCCTCGGAGCCGGGGACACCAAGGCGTCGGTCCTGTTCGAAAGCCGGGACAGGACAAGACAGGTTGACCTGCGGGTCGTAGCTGATGCCGAATACGGCGCCGCCCTCCAGTACTTCACGGGCTCAAAGGACCATAACGTCGCTCTCCGTGCACTGACCCAGAAGCGCGGGCTGAAGCTCTCAGAATACGGTCTGTTCCGGGGTGAGAAGCGCGTCGCGGGCAAGACAGAGGAAGAAGTCTATCGGAAACTCGGTCTCCCCTACATCGAGCCCGAGCTGCGAGAGAACCGGGGCGAGCTTGATGCCGCCGCCGAAGGCCGCCTGCCCGTACTGGTCGCTCTGAAGGACATCAAAGCCGACCTGCACGTCCACACTTCCGCGTCAGACGGTGCAGCCGGGTTCGATGAAGTTGTCGAGGCCTGCAAGAACAGAGGTTATACCTACGTCGCCATTACCGACCACTCTGTCTCGGCCGGCTATGCCGGCGGTCTGAAGGAAGACGCGCTCCTGCGCCACTGTGACCGCGTGGACCGGTTCAACTCAAAGTCCCGCGGCTTCAAGGTTCTCAAGTCGAGCGAGGTCGACATCAAAGCCGACGGCGGAATGGACTATCCGGACAAGGTGCTGGAGCGACTCGACCTTGTCATCGGGTCGATTCACCAGGGCTTCAAGAAGGAAGCCACGAAGCGGATGTGCGCCGCGCTTGCGCATCCGCTCGTACATCTTATAGCACATCCTACCGGCCGAATCATCGGCCGCCGCGAGGGCTATGACATCGACCTCGAACAGGTGATAGATTGTGCGGCAAAGCACCACAAGATACTGGAAATGAATGCCTTCTACGGACGCCTCGACCTCAACGACGTCTGGGCACGCCGGGCGATGCAGGCCGGGGTCAAGCTGGCCATCAACACTGACGCGCATGCGCTGGGCGACCTGGACTGGATGCGCTACGGCGTCATCACCGCACGACGGGCGTGGTTGACAAAGGCCGACGTCGTGAATTGCCTGAGCTATGCGCGACTCATGAAACTGCTCGGCGCAATCAGGGCGAGGTTCTAGGGTTCTGGGGTTCTGGGGTTCCAGGGTTCCAGGGTTCCAGGGTTCCAGGGTTCCGGGGTTCTAGGGTTCTAGGGTTCTAGGGTTCTGGCAGGAGATCAGCGCAATCTGCGGTTCGTCATCTCCGCGTTCCGACTTCTGAATTCGCTATTCTGACTTCTGCCTTCTGACTTCGGTCGAGTGCTCTCGCCTACTTCCCGGCCGCCTGTTTCAGCCAGCGACAACCGGCCAGGACTTCCGTAGCTGGTCCGTTCCCGTGTTCGCCCGGTGTCGTGAGAAGCTCCGTCCGGACACCATTCTCGTTGAACAACTGGTACATCTTCTCGTTCTCGGCCCGGTTCCAGTCCTGCTGCCGAGTTACGAGGTAGACGAAATGCCCCTGGAGTTCATCCCAGACCGCGAGCGGCACTGCTGCCGAATGAGGACAGACCGCGACCAACCCACGTACAAGGTCAGGATGCAGGAACATCGTGGCCAGCGCCTGGACGCCCTGCCCGGAGAAACCGAACAGAAACAATTGGCTGGAATCGACCGGGTAACGCGCCAGCAGCTTGTGAATCGTGCGCACGATGTCAACGTCGTTCGAGTCCGTGCTCCGGTGGTTGCGCGTCGCGTGGCACGTGGCCTCGACCCAGCCGAGCGAGTCGGCTATCAGCCGGAACGTATCAAGGTCCTTCGGCACCGCCCCGTTGCAGTGGAGTATCAACAGGGCCGGGACCCGCACACCCGCCTTTGCTACCAACTCCGGCACGTAGAAGCAGTCCAAGTCCGCGTCGCAGACGATGCCCTTGGGCAGGCTGCCGGCGCAGGCCGTGCCGACGAGCGCCGCGAACAGGAGGATGATTCGAGGATTCAATGATTCGAGGGGCCCGATGCCGAACACTGGAATCCTGGACTCCTTGACCCCTTGACTCCTACCTGTCAACATTGAGCACAAGTATAAGCGCGAACGTCCCGAACACAATGTTGGGCAGCCAGGCCGCGAGAGCGGTGCTGATGACGTGCGACGTGCCGAAGGCCCGGCTGGTCTGAATCGCGCCCCAGTACATGAACGAGAGCAGCAGGCCGAGGCCCAGCCCGAACATCACACCGCCGCGCCTCAGGCGGACCGACAGCGGCAACCCAAGCAGCACGACCACCAGCCCGATGAGCGAATACGAAAAGCGATAGTAGTACTCGACCTCTTCCCGGGCCACGTTCTCTCCCGCGCGCTTCATGCGGGTAATGAAGCTGCGCAGAGCCCGGGTCGAAGTCTCCTCGACCGGCCTCGAATTACTCGCGAAGTCCGCCGGGGTCTCGCGAATCACATCGAGCCTGAGGCTGTCGTGATGCTCCAGCATTTCGCCGCCGAGGGCATCGAACGTCCGTACGTCAACGCCCCGGCCGAACCACGCCCCGTCGCGCCACACCGCCTCGGCCACATCGAAGCGGCGCTTCACACTACGGTCGGCGCCGAGCTCGCTGACCTCGAAGTTCTTCATCACGCCGTCGGAAGACAGTTCGCGTATGTAGAAGACCCGACCCTCCTCGCCGACGAAGTACAGGTTCTGCCGTTTCTGCACGTCGCTGGTCTGGCGTCTCTCAATCTTCTGCCGGCGCAGGTCGGTGAGCCGGGCGTTGAAAGGAATCGTAATCAGTTCGTTGGCTCCCAGGTAGATCACTATTGACGCCAGGCCCAGGCCGATGGCCGGCGCGAACAACCGCAGCAGGGATACTCCGGCGCTCTCCAGCGCATGTAGCTCCCGATTGCGCGTCAACTGGCCGTAGACCATGAACACCGCCAGCACCATGCTGACCGGGTAGAGCAGGCTGATCGCCGACGGCAGGCTGTAGAAGTAGTAGAGCAGGATGACGAGCAGGCTCACCTTGCGGCCGGTGAAGTAACCCAGCTCCTCAAACAGGTCGATCAGCAGGTAGATGACGACAACGCTCGTGACCGCGATGAGGGCGAACTTCACCAACTCCTTGAGCAGGTGCCGGTCGAGGATCTTCATATCCTGAGACCCACCAGGCGCAGCACCGACTTCTCATAGAATGCCCGCAGGAACAACTCGGTAACCGGCAGCACGAGGATGATGTTCGGCAACCACATCCCGACGAACGGCGACAGCTTGCCAGACTCGGCCATGTTCTCGCCGGCCAGCAACAGGACGTAGTAGACGGCGAAGAAGACGAGCCCGATGATGAAACCGGTGCCGACCCCTCCCCGCCTCAGGAGCAAGCCGACCGGCGCGCCGAACAGGAGAAAGAAGAACGCGGAGAACGCGAGCGACAGCCGCTTCTGCAACTCCACGTCGTAGCGTACGGCCTCCAGGCCCTTGTACCTGGCTCGGGACTGCAGTTCGTCGTACTTCAGCCTGTCCGGCTCGCTGAGCTTAGCTTTCTTCCCGGCCTCGGCCGCCTTGCGCTTGAGGTCACCGACGTCCTTGTTGAGCTGCTTCATCGTGGCCGCGAGTTGCGGCAGCATCATCTCCTCATCGTTGCGGTACTCCCGGTCGCGCCGAACCAGTTCATCGTCCATGGCGACGTTGATGACGTGCCGCTTGAACAACAGGCGCCGGTAGGTTTCGGCGTCGACCAGCTCGTGCATCTCGCCGTCAAACAGAGTCATCACCATGTACCCGTCATCCGCAGTGTACGAAATGTCTCCGCGCGGCGCGGTCACGAACCCGGGCGTACCCTTGCTCGCTCCGGTCTCGAATATCGCCACGTTACGCACGGTCGAGTGCCGCTCGTCCATCGAGCCGATGTATATCATGTACCCGGGAAAGTCGTCCATGAATACGCCCTCGCGCACGCGCATCGCCGGCTTCTTCCGCGCCACGTCGGTAAGCAGGTTCCGCACCCGGTGCTGGGACTCGGGCACGATGTAGCCGTTGAACCCGACCATTGCCACCAGCAGCAAGAGGCAGGCAAACGCGACCGGGATGAACAGCCGCACAATCCTGATACCGGCCGCGCGAATGACCCGGATTTCGTTGTCCTGCGCCATCCGGCCGAACGAAATCACTCCCGCGATCAGGGTGCCGAGCGGCGCGCAAATCTGAACCACGAACGGAAGGGATAGCACCATGACTTCCGACACGTTCGCGACCGCCACGCCCTTGCGCACCAGCATGTCGGCGAGCAGGAACAGCCGGTCCATCAGCAACACGAATGTCAGAACGAGAATCGCGAGGAAGAACGGCGGGACGAATTGCCTCAGCGCGTAGCGCTGGAGTATCTTCACCGCCAGATGATACTGTCCGGCGAGCCGGAAGTCAAAAGCCGGGTTGGGGCACTGTCGGGGCGTATGTAGCCGCGGGCGCGTCAGAGACGCGCCCGCTGCTGGGTGCACCCGGCATGGTCGCACCGGACAACCCCTCGGACAATACCGGTTCGGACGGCCGCCCACAGACACCCCAGAACCGGACCCAGCCGGATTCTCGACCCGCACTCGGACCTCGTCAGCCGGCATTCGCAAATCGGCATTCGTCACTCGGCAATCGCCAATCGGTAGAACCACCGTCCGGTTCCGACCCCAGGACAGTTTCACTGGTATGAAAACAGCCGGCGGGTTGGCAGCCTGCCCGCCGGCCGTCTCTGGCCTTCGCTGTCAGCCGTCGGGCGTTAGCCGTAAGCTGTCCTACGGCGCAACCGGCGCAGCCACGTCGAAGACGTCGGTGCGGATGGCCTGCAACACCGCCTGCGTCAGGCCTCTTGCGGTCCACTTGGTGACAAGGACCGCAACTTCCTTCGCCATGGACTCACCCGATATCTCCTTCTGTCTCAGGCTCCACATCTCCCGCCCGAAACTGAGGTAGAACGGGTACAGGATGGTCGACACTCCCGATCCATCGCAGACCTGCTTCACCTGGTTCTCCATCGACGACAGAGCGACGATGGCATTGCCCATCCGCTCCAGCATCTTCGGCCGCTTCGAGGTCAGGATGGCGGTCACGCGCTCGATGTTGTACTTGGTATCCCAGTTCTCCAGTCGCTTCACCGGATCAATCGGCATATGTATCACCTCGCTTTCTGCGGTTGATTGCCGCCGCCCCCTCTTCGTCATTCCGACCGCACCTGTCACTCCGAGTGAGCCTGGCGAATCGAGGAGTCTCTCAGTTCCGGAGAGATGCTTCGACTCCCTGCGGTCGCTCAGCATGACAGAAGTGAGGTTCATGGCGACAGAAAGGGAGAGCGGCGGTTGCCGCATGGCCGGGCCGGGGTTGGCTGCCGCTCCCGGCCACGGCTTTGGGGACCGTCCACGTTGGGACAGTCCCATTCCAGATTGTCAAAGAGCACTTCCTGCTGCCTTCACCTCTCTTATCTGCCGGCACCCGGACGGGCGTCGCGGAAACAGAAACCCGGCCTCTCGGCCGGGCTTGCGAACTCTCTTTCCTCACTATGTCCTTCGTTCCCTCTCTCCCTTTGTCCCTTCCTCGCCCCTGCACAGCCACTCGAAGATGCTCGTCCCCGGATGCTCGCGCTTGAACCGCTCCACCTCGCCGCTGAACAGCGCCGCACCCTCCAGAATCGGCCGCAGCCGCGCCTCAGACGCAGGCAGCTTGCTCAGATACTGCTCCGGGTCCGGCCTGGCCCCGGCCCGCGCCAACTCCAGGAACTCATCGGCCAGCGCATCCTCCTCCTCGCTCAACTCCATGGTCTCGCATCCACGCTCATCGCCACTATTGTCACGTTCCAACTCCATTGAATCTCCTTTCATCGCACTGAGCACGTTATCGCATTGCCGCAAGGTCCGGTCGTGTCGCAATCAACTTCCGTAACTCCCGCATCGCCTCCTTCAACTGGTCCCGCACCGTCGAATCCGGCCGCTTCAGGAGCCGGGCAATCTCGGCCACGGTCATCTCCTTGAACCAGAACAGCACCACCGGTTCCCGCAGCTTTGCCGGCAGCAGGCAAACCAACTCTCTCACCCCCTCCTGCACCTGCCTCCGCTCATGCACGGTCTCCGGACCGTCTGTGTCGCTCGGAATACACTCCTCGGCAGACTCATCCAGCGAATCCGGCTCAGGATGCCGCCCATGCTCCCGCCAGTACGAGAACAGCTCATTCCGAACGAAACCGTAGACCCAGGTGCCGAACATGGCTCGGCTCGGGTCGAACTGGGCGAGCTTCCGACAAACCGCAGCCAGCACCTTCTGCGCCCGGTCCTCGGCTTCAGGCCCGGGCATCCCCGTGCTCGTCATCCAGCCCTGAACCCGGCCTCGATACCGCCGGTACAACTCATCATAGCACTCGGCCTTACCGGCCAATGCCCCGGCCACAAGCTGTGCGTCATCCACGACGCACCTCCTCTCTTCAACACTCTCTTGTGGCTGGTCTTCCGGCTTCGCTTCATGGCGGCCGGCGGGCAACCGCCGGACCGGCCAGCCGGCCAACTGATTCTCGATGTGCCGACCGCCGGCAGAATCTCTCTGCCTACATGCTATTATCTACCGCCCGTCCCCAAAATCACGGATTTCCGTGTGCGGATCGAAGGTCGGCAATCGGGAATCGGCAATCGGAAACCGCCTATTCCCGTGCGCCCAATCCGGTTACAGCCCCGGAGTTCTCATCGCTCGAACGTCAACCCGACTGCGTCGGCAGCCGGGCTAGCCCACCGTGAATGGGACCGCCCACGACCAGGTCCGCCTGCCCCTAACTGACCACAAGCCGAACGAACAGGTAACAGGCTACGAGAAACCCAGCCAGCGCGACGGCGACCAACGAACGCACAAGCAGCTTCAGACTTCTGCGCACGCCGAGAAGCAGAAAGAACAGGAACAGCCCGGCGAATATCGCCAAAGTCAGGAACATGGGTTCCCTATGCTGTCGCGGACCCGGACAAGTCCGCGACTACCCCACGTGCCGTCATCTTTCGTTCCTCCCCTCCGGGTCATGGCCGGGCGGCGGGGCAGCCATATCCTCGCCCCAAAGTGGAGGCGGCCGCACGGGCTCGGCTTGTTCGGCCTGCCCGCGGGGGGGCGCACCGACCGAACCGGCCGCAGGTATTCCTGCGCCCGGGTCCGATTGAACTGTCCCGCGCTTTCGCCCGGTCAACACAACGCTCTGGATGCCGCCAGCCGTCGTTCTGAGCTTGACTCTCATGCTGAGACCTTCGCCTCCTGCCAACTGGTGGAATGCTTATCGTGCAGCTTTGCGTATTCCTCGATTTCGAGCCTAAGAGCCTCTGCTTCCTGCACCAGACCCTCTGTCTGCTCCGCTTGTCTCAACGCAGATATCACTCGAGCGAACCCGTCCGTCTGCAGCTTCACAATGAACCTACTGGCTATGTCCACGGCGAGGTCGTAGTTATCGAGCGTCGCCTTGTCCAGCGCACAAGACTCGTTGTCGGACGTGGTGTAGAAGAAGTCGTTTGCCACCCGGTTCACAACTCCTGTGGCACAGGCCATCAGGAACAACCGCTTTCGTCCCGCTTCATCCGGTGATACCGTGGGGTCCGGCAGCAGTTCGTAGAGCGGCTGCAGATGGCTCTTCCAGCGCTCGGTTGATCTCAAGTAGCGTTCCCGTGCGGCGGCGACCGCCTTGTATGCCCTGAGCGGCACGCCTTCTTCGTACGTTACGAAGATCACTTCGTCGGAGTGGTCCTCGCCAAGGTCGGTCCAACGTTCCCGGTCCACCTTGATGCCTGCGTCAGCGAGCGCCCCGCTGACCATGTCCTTGAGGCTAGTACCCTCTCCGCCGGGAGCGACCACGAACAAAGCACGCATACCATCGTGCATGGTGCTGTCCACGGCCGCAGACGGGAGCGCCTTGCGCACCGCCTCGGCCAGAACCTTAGGAGACAGCGCGGCCGGCTCCAGCGGTCTCCTGACCGGCAACAGCATTGTCTCGATTCGGGGCATGAGCTTCATCCAGACCCAGTCCTGGACGCGGCTCTCGGCGCTGCCATATAGAGGCTCCAGGTCGTCCTTTGCCGCAGCCACGAAGTCCGCAAGCGGTGTTCGCCTGTACAGGTCCGGCTGGGCCTTGAACTCTGCGGGGCTGCACAACGCCATGCCGGGACCGCGATACTCCGAGAATGCACCGCCGAGCAACAATTCATCCCTGCCGGCGACGTCCGCCTTCACCGTATCAAGCACTGCGACGAGAGTCTCGGCCTGCGTCCGCGTCGCGGCCCAAGCTCGCACGTCGCCGCTGGCCATCCCGTCGACGATTCTCTCCAGTACACGCGAGAAGCAGTTCATGGATATGGCCTCAAGCCTCTTCTCGACCGCCTCGACCAGCAAACGCTTGGCCTCGTCCAGCGCATCGTGTGTTCGGTCTTGAGTCCCAAACAACTGAGCGAGGAGCCCGGGTTTCTGCCTGAAATCGGCCTGTGCCTTGTTGGCGCTTTCCTCAATCTGGACAATAAGTTGGTTCGCCAATGGATCGTCACCGCGAACGTACTCATCAATCTTGTCGCGGTCCCGCGCCAGTTCGGTAGCCGCAGTCGCGAGTATCCTGACCAGGTCGCCCGGCACACAGCTCTTCTTGAGCGCGGCCAGTTCAGCCTTGAGCGCGTCGCTCTCCCTGAACCCGTCCGCAAACTGCTGTGCGATTTCATTGATGTCAACGGCGTCGAGAGCCTTGCACGCTTCCTGGTACTCGCTGAAGTAGGGTTCTGGACGAGAGAGATGCAGCACGTCAAACCTGCGCCTCGGGTCCTCGCCCAGCTTGGCGACAATGGCACCCTCGATCTGATTGCGCATGGGCAGTTGCGTGGCTTCCGCAGCCCAGAGGCCGAGCCGCTCCAGGAGGCGCGTTGCCTGCGCGTATGCGTTATCGCCAGTACCATTCACAAACGTGTCCAGAACCGCGCGTCCGACCAGATATTGACGGTGGACGTTCTCCTCGCGGTTGGGCTGGTATACCGAAAACATCCCGAGCCGTGCCGCACGCGGTTCCTTGGTCACATGGTTGTCTAGGTCAACCTTGACTCCCCAGTACATATCCGAGAACTGCTCGTGCCTGAGTAACGCCTGGAATCGCGCGATCATCGCTGCCTGGAGCTGCATGTCTATGTAACTCCCGTCCTCGGTGGTGTCCCCCACCAGAACAAGTGTGTTCGGTGCGAAGGCGCGAACGATGCTCTGATACCTACCTTTGGAGTCGAGCACGACCCGGGTGAACCTCTCGCTCCTGAGCGCGGCAGTTTCTTTGACGAAGGCAAACACGTTAGTGAGGAACCGGTCGGCGAACTGACTCGTGCTTATGCTGAAGGACGGCACGGCGATGAAGTCCATCGCGGTCAGCTTGAGACCGCCCTTCTGTGTGAAGTCAAGCAGCGATTCATTCTCCTGCCACAAGATGCCGCGGGTTGTCCCGCCCAGGGCCGACCCGTCGCGCGTGACAACCAGTTGCCCGCCGCCTGACTTCTTCAATATGTGTGCCGCCGCCTCACAGAGCCGGCGCTGTGTGTCACCGATTCTGTCGCGATGATGCAGGCCCGCGATGTAGCCAATCTGAGGATAGAGCCCGAACCCGTTGTTGACCGCCGCATTCCGCAGGAGTTCGCGGTCAATGAATTGGCACCCGGGATACTCGCCCCGGGCAAGGGCTTCCCTGAGTTCCTGGCCGTTCACCGACACGTCGGTATGCACGAGTGGCGGGCAGCGCAGGAATGATCCTGACCCGAACCGGTTGCTGTCGGAGTCAAAGCAACCTCGGGCTGCGCCGTTTTTCTTGTACAGTGTCTCCAGCACGCCGGCCTTCTCCCCGATGAGCTTGCCGTAGGTGCCGTTGTGAAGCTCTACGTATGTACGCATTGATGCCTCCCTTATCTTCTGAAATAGCGGAACTTCTCGACGCGCCGATCTGTCTGGCTCTGAACCCGGACTGCGACCGGCGCCCCGCAGGCCAGCCTGAACTCGCGACTGCCGTAGACAACGCCAGCCTCGTCCCGGTCGTCCTTCTTGAGGCGGAATCGGCATCCGCCCTGATCGTCCGCGGTCAGCGTGAGCTCTTTCGGCTTGGCGGTCGCAATCTTGAGCGTGTCATCCGGATCGCCACCGACAGTCACAACTTGGGGCAGGTCGTACTGCTGCTCCCGGCCCTTGTTGACCGAAACACACAAGAGCTTCCGTACCGCAGCCGCGACCTGGGGCCGTGCTTTCCGACCGGCGAGCAGCCAGATGATGAGCGCCAAGGCAGCGGCGGCCACGAGTGCGTACCACCATCGGACCGGTCGTGAGCTGGGTGTCTTGGCCTTCGCTCCGCGCACTGAGTCCAGCACCGGCCAGACGAGTTGCCATTGGCTGGGACCGTCTGGGGTGATCACCTGCAGGTTCGGGGTCGGAAACCGGTATATCTTGAACCCCTCGTGCAGTTCCGGCTCGATATCCGGCACCGGCGTCCCCGACACGTCAAGCATGACGAGGTCCACTCCCAACTTCTTGGCCTTCAGGGCCAAATCCTCCAGCTTCACCGGCTTGTGAAACGTATCGGGCTGGGAAATCCCGTCCGATATCAGGAGAATCTGCTTTCGACCGTCAGACTGCTCACCGGCGAGCGCCAGCACCGCGGCGTCAATTCCCTCATCTATGTTCGTGTGGTTGCCGTATGGAAAGCCACGCTTGCTGCCGCCTGCTCGAAGGCCCTTCACGTACCGCTGGGCCTCGGCCACGCGGCTTTCGAAGCTGTCGGCGTCGAGTTTGACCCGGAACACATCCAGCGCATCCTCGGCGAACGGGATTACGAAAAGGACGGTTCCTGGGCTGAAGGTCGCAATCCGGCCGCACACCTGTTCCTGAATTGCCGGGAAGTCGTGGTCGTGCATGCTTCCGGTGACGTCCACGACGATTGCGGTCAGGTCGTGCGGCTGACCCACGACCACTGACACGAACAGCGCTGCTATTGCTGCTATCCTGTGCATACTGCCTCCTCGTGGGTTTCAGTCTCCAATGCTGCCTTAACCGGGCTCTCCAACAACCTGGTCGCGGCGTCGCCAAACCCCCATTGGGCCTGCTCACCACAGACCGGGCATTCGCTCTGCCGGGACCAGAGCCCGGAAAGGTCCTCGGCCTTGAGCGTAATCTCCTCGTTCACGAAATGGAGCGGCACTCTTGCCTCGCTACCGCCGACCCCTGACAGGTAGTAGAGCATGTGCCGGGCAAGCTGGTTTCCAGCGTGCGTGACGAGCGTGGCCACGGACGCCGGAGTCGGGCCTGAATGCCTGTACCCCTTGATGTAGCTCTTCCGTGCCGCTTCCACTGCGGCTTCCACGTGGGGCGGGTGGTCCGCGCGCACGCCCTGACATTTCAGGCAGGGGCCAAGCGGCGGCGGCAGTTGGATGTGTGTCGTACTCGAAATCCGGTATGGCTCCCCGGCCTCGTTCACGTACACGCCGGCGCCCGCGTCGAAGACCGGCTTCAGGTATCGGGCAGCGAACTCTGCTACCTGTGCGCGGCACCAGTGATTGTCCGGCGTGCTCACGATGACATCGCACGCCTTCAACGCCTCGACCGAAGCCGGCGAGGGAAACTGCTCACGAACCAGTTCGATGTCGCACGTCGGGTCGTAGGCCAGCAGTTCCCGTTTCTGGACCTCGACCTTCGGTGTCCCGATGTCTCCTGCCCGGTATCCAATGTAGCGGTTGGCGTTTGACACCTCGAGCGCGTCCGGGTCCACGATTACGAACCGCTTCACGTTCAGGAACTTAAGCGTGCTGATCGCCGCCGCGCCAACGCCGCCCGCGCCGACAAACCCGACCCTCAGCGTGCCGAACAGCCGGAGCGCCTCCTCAATTCCGCCACCAATCTGCAGAGAACGATCATGCACAGTTCTATCAACCTGCTCGCCCCGCTCGCAGGTCCCGTTGACGGTCCAGAGCAGTTCGATGCCCCGAGGCTTGATGACCTTGACCAGGTCAATCGGACGTTCGCTGCCATCGCGCAGGAAGGATGCGGCGACCCCGCTCTTGGCGACAACCACCTGTGCGTAGTGCAACCCGAAGTCCCGGGCCACCGCGGCATGGCGGCGGGTGCTCGTCTGGTCCGTGCCGCTGAAGAATGCGCCACACGAGTGCGTGTGCAGCGAAACAACCACCGGCAATCCCAGTTCGACCGCGCGCGCGTACACGCCGTGAACGAACCTCGGCTTCACGGTGATGCTGCCGCCGGACGGCGGCCGGGCCAGGTCGTTTGGCCCGGGCCGGATGACCTCGCGCAGCAGGAGCTCACTCCTACTGGCCGAGTTGGAAATTCCCGCGAGCCCGTACCTGATGGTCTCCGCGTCCTTGAAGTCCCAGTCCATGAAGCCGGGTATCGATGCGGTCAGGACGGTGGGGGCCGCTATGCGCGGCACCTCCCACGGGGGAAGGGGTCGAACCCTTCCCCCGCAACCTGCCTTATCCCCGGTCATCATGCGGCACCACGCCGTAGGTCTTTCCCGGCTGGAGCATATCGTTCAACTTCATCTCCTTGGTGCCGGTATCCGTGACTTCGTACACGACCTCATCCTTATCTATCTCCCGCTCCTTGAGCAGTTCCTGCAAGGTCGCGTTCTTGGCAGGCACGAGCCTCGTGCCGCCTTCGGTTCTCCGTGCGAGATTGCCCATCTTGACTCCTTTCTACCTCGGCTTGAACAGAAATCGCTGCACTATCGGAAACACGGCCCTGATGTCGGCCTCCGACCGCACCGGCCGCGGGTACACACACAGAAACGCCCATCCTTTGGCTGTCTCGTGCGTATACATTGATGGAATCTGCCTCGGAATCATGACCCAGCTTCCACCCGGTCCCCTCATCCTCAACGCCTCGTCAATGAAGATAAGGTTGTAGAACCAGAGTCGGTTCGGTCCGGCCGGCTCGTACAGATTGTCCGGCATCGGCAACTTCAGGTTGCAGTCCGGCAGGTTGAACCGGTTCTGAGGCAGCCGGAACGCACCCTTGACCGTAATCCAAGGGTCATTGGGGTTGCTGGACCAGTCCACGCCCCTGATCTCGCCGCCGCGAACCAGTCCCTGGCAGATCCGAATATCCTGATTCGCCTTCTCGACTACCACTGCGCCTCCGTCGTCCTCAACTCAAGTGCCACTGCTGGCACCCTTCTTCTCGGACCAGTTGAACCCGGCCAGAAGGTCCTCGTCAGCGCCGACGCCGTTGCCCGGAGCCGCTGCAGGCCCCGCGGCCTGGGGCAGCGCGAACGCAAACCCCGGCTCGCCTGCCTTCTCGCCCATCTGGGCGTCGTAGAGCCTCAGCCCGTCTGCGATATACTGAGCAAACAGCCTTGCCGTCGCTTGGTCCGGGAATACCAGACCACGGGTGGTAACCCGGTGTTCGCCGCTGCCCTTCAGAGCCACCACTGAAACTGCCAGTCTCATTTTGCCTCCTGCTGGTTCCTTTGTGCGAACACCCGGCACCAAGGTGTTCGCGAATACCGCTGCCGGTGCCGCATCGCTTCTACCTCAGTCCGAACGGTGACCGAGGCAGCGTGAAGAACGGCGACAGCGGCCTGCACGACCCGAGGAAAACCGGGTCGCGCATCTGGAATTGCGCGAAGGTATTGCCGCGCATCGCGTCGAGCGCCATCGAACGCAGCCGGTTCGCATTCATGAGCCCGAGATTCTCCCACTGCCGGTCGACTCCACTCTTCCGCTTCCGCCACCCGGAAACCGTTTCATCCGAATCATCGAACGGGTACGCCACTTTGACTCCTTTGTTCTTGCGCGCCATCGCACCGCTGGCACACCTGATTCATTCGGCCGGCGCAGCCGCTGGTTGCTCATTGCACCCATGGCGTCATGATTAGCACTTGGTGTGCCACCGCTCGGCGGGTTCGCCGCTCGTTGCGGCCACGGCCCGCAAGTGCAACTGGGTCTGCTAGTTGCGTCAGCGGCCACGTAACCTCAGCGCAGGAAGGAAGCTCAGGCGGGTTGCAGTTGGTGACTAACTACCTACAATGAACTTACGTCGTGGGCACAATTGAGCGGTGGACTGCTTGGACGGCTGTAGAACCGGACCGGGCTACTGAGTTCGGCGCTCGCGCAGACTAATGCCAAGGTCACTCATCAGTTTGCGTGTTGCGCGCTCTGATTTACCAAGCGTGAAGGCCAGCTTCTTCCCAGAAACCTCGGGGTCTCGCGCTATCAGGCTCTCAATGACCCGTCGGGGGTAGCGTGTCTCGTCAATCGTGTAGTCTCGGCCACGCACCCGGCTCTTGGTCCCGCTCTTCTTTCCGGGCACATAATCCTCAGGGTCTTTGGGGTAGCCGCCGGGATTGGCGGCAAACTGCGACCGAACCGCCTCTGCGTCATCGAGCAGACGCCGGAGTTCTGCCTCGGCAGCCTGTCCTTCTGGCTGGGAAAGCGATGTTTCCGGCGCCCGATGTGGAATCTCAATGTCATCTGCCTGAAGCGGGGAGTTGCGGGTCTTGGCAATAGCCCGCTCGACCATGTGCTTGAGTTCGCGGATGTTGCCCGGAAAGTCGTAGGACACCAGTTTCTCCTTCACGTCATCGCGCAGGAACGAGTCAAAGTGCCGGCCCTGAGTGGCCACTCGGACAAAGTCCTCAAACAACGCGGGTATCGTGTCCTTTCGCTCCCGCAGCGGCGGGAGATGGACGTGATTGCGGAAACAGCGCTGGAACGAATCGCCGCGCATGCGTTCCTGCAACTGCTCAGGTGGCAACTGGGCAGTGAAGGCGATCTTGCACTCCGGAAAGAACACCTTGCCCGGGTTGTTCTCCTGCGGGAAACCTTGGCCCTCCAGCATGCGGTTGAGCACGAGTTGCGAATCTTCGCCAAGGTCATCAATCTGGTCGAAGAACATCGTACCGCGCCAGCCCAAATCCTCTAGCGGGGCAAGGTGCCCTCTTGCTGCCTCGGAACCTGCCTGTTTCGGGAAACCGCCGAGGTTAATCCTAAAGTCCCGGGGCGAGACTGCGTGACAGAGCATCGCCTGGTACGATTCGTCACGGTCGGAGTAGCCGAAGAGCAGATGCAGCGCCCTGCCGACCTGTTCCTTGCCCGTACCATACTCGCCGGTGACAAGGAAGAACCGCTCACCAAGGTGTACCCATCGCATGATCTTGCGCGCCACTTCGACCATTGCCGGGTTGCTGCCCACGACGAAACCCATCTCCGCGTCCCAGTCTCGTGTCGCGGCGAGCCTTACGGAGAGGGACACCTCTTTGAACAGAGTATCGTAGAACTCGGCATACTCCTCCCCGCTTGCCTCAGGGTCCGGCTTCTGTTGCCTGCCGTCGTCGAGCCCGAAGTCCGCCGGGTCAATCGTTCTCGCGTACGACGTCAACATGAATACTGGCAGATCCGGGTACGCGCGCTTGATGGCGTGCAAGAGCTTATGGCCAACGTTTACGGCGGGCGTGATTACCCGGTCATGGTCATCCCGCTCGAACTGAATATCGAGGAGCACCGCACTGATCCCTGCGGTGCGGATGATCCGGAGTGCTTCCCGCGCGTTGGGATACCGCAGACAGTGGACATTGTCGACTCCGAAGCGTTGCTTCAGTCCATCCTCAAAGTCCCCGTAGAAGTCGTCGATGAACAGAACTCTAGGCGTCAACCGTCGCCTCCTTCTTCGGAGCCGCTCTGTCAATCGCGTCCCGCACTTCGGCGATCAGCCCCGCAATCCTCGACACCATCTCCGCTGAGCCTCCACCAGAGCCAAGTTGCGCAACCAACGAGACGGCTTCCTCCAGTGCCAGCCTCATCCCGTCCAACTCGTGTCGGACACTGGGCTTCAACGAGAGCCGCGCCATTACGGCTGCGAGGGAGTCTATCGCTTTGCGGCAGCTCTCGCCACACCGTGCAAAGTACCGGTCTGCCAGCGCCCGGTCTCCAGCGGCAAGGCTGTGCTCTGCTTGCGTGAACGTCCGCCTGATGCTGGCCAGACTGCTGTGCCCAAGGCTGTTGCGCAGGAACATGTACAGTTCGCTGTCATCGTACCTTGCCCTGACCGCCGCGGCCGCGGCGGACGACGGTCTTCGACCGCGGCCAGCCGCAAGCTTGGCGTGTACGTCAGCCAGTGACGCCGGCAGTTCCACAATGTCCACCAGGGCATCGTCCGCAGGCAGACATGATCTGTCTCCGCCAAGCCCCAAGTCGAGAACAAGCACGTACCCGGTGTGCCCCATTCGCCTCACCTGCCCCAAGATAGGTGTGAGACGCCGGTCGGGGTCGTCCTCTGGACTCAAGACCACGACCGCGTGCACGCCCGCGAGACTGTCAGATGTCAATCGGTCGCAGGGAACCGGGCCTGAAGCACCAAGACAGCGCACGAGCGTCCATGAAACCGGGCCGGGTTGGCTGACAACCATGGTTTTGCAGCCTCCGCTGGTTCCCCGCGTTCCGCTGTGCGACATCCTGGGCGACGGAGTCACCATACCGACAGCACTACATGGACTCCGGGCATTCTATCCCAAGCAACGCCATGCCATTCCGAATGACAATTCTCACGAAATCCACCAACTTGAGCCGCGTGGCAACGAGGCTGCCCTCCTCTGCCTTCAACACCGGAACCTCCCGATAGAAGCGATTGAAGCCCTGGGCAAGTTCAAACAAGTAACTGGCGACCCGGTGTGGGGCGTAGTCGGCTGCGGCCAGTTCGACCACCTCGGGAAAACGTGCGAGCGTCTTGACCAAATGCCTCTCCGTTTCGTCTACAAGCTGTCCCGGGACGACACTCTGCAGGTCCAAGGCTTCTGCGCCTGCCTTTCTCAGTATTGAGACGGCTCGGGTGTGGGCGTACTGGATGTACGGTGCGCTATCTCCTCCCAGACTCAGCATCCTGTTCCAGTCAAACACCACGTCTTTGGTCCGGTCCTGCGACAGGTCAGCATACTTCACGGCCCCAATCCCGACCATGCGCGCTACCTGGTCCTTCATGTCTGGAGTCATGTCCCTGTCCTGGATAACCGTATGGGCTCGTTCGACAGCTTCGCGGAGCACATCCTCAAGAAACACAACGCGTCCTTCTCGGGTGCTCATTCTTCCCTCCGGCAGCCGGATCAGCCCGAACCAAACGTGAACGCACTTGGCGTCGTAGCCAAGCAATTCAAAGACCTTGAAGCACTGCTGGAAGTAGAGCTTCTGCTCTCCGCCGACAACGTAGAGGACCTGCGCCGGTTTCCAAGTTCTCATGCGGTGCGCGATTGCGGCGATGTCCCGCGTCGCATAGAGGCTTGTGCCGTCGCTCTTCTGCAGCAGCAGGGGCGTGGGTATCCCGTACGCCGCGAGTCGCACGAGGGCAACCTTCTCCTCTTCCTTGATGGGTTCATCGATGGCACCTGACTTCTGGGATACCAGGGCCGGCGCCCACTCGGCGATGCCCTTCTCGAAGGCCTTCGCAACAACGTCGGCCAGTCGGTCGTTGTAGAAGCTCTCTCCCAAGACGCAGTCGAACTTGACCCCCAGCATCGTGTATATCCGATCGAACTCCCGAACGCTTAGCTCCCTGAACCACGTCCAGAGAGAGATCGCTTCGGCGTCGCCCTCTTCGAGCTTCCTGAACCAATCCCGGCCATCGCGCTCCAATTCGGGGTTCGTCTTGGCCTCATTGTGAAACCTGACGTAGAGCTCCAGCATGGCTTTGATCGGAGTGGCCTCCATGGTCACCGTGTCACTCCACCGTTTGTACGCAGCCATGAGCTTGCCGAACTGCGTGCCCCAGTCGCCGAGATGGTTGTCGCCGACCACCTTGTAGCCGACGTAGCTGAGGATGTTGTACAGCGATTGGCCGATGACTGTGGACCGGAGGTGACCGATGGAGAACGGCTTGGCGATGTTGGGTGAAGAGTAGTCAATGACGATGGTCTTGCCGTCCCCGGCCTCTGAACGCCCGTAGTTGTCCCCGGAAGCTGCGAAATCGGCAAAGACACTGGTGCTGAACGCCGGCCAGTCAATGAAGAAGTTCAGATAACCCCGCTGCGCTTGAACTCGGGCGAACGGTGAGCCGACGATGCTGGCGGCCCGCTCGATCTCTTCGGCAAACTGAAGCGGGTTCCTGCCATGTGCCTTCGCAAGCCCAAAGAGAGGGGACGCCAAATCTGCCTCCACACCTGCGGGTGGAGTTATGATTTCGAGTCGCGCTGCGGA
The DNA here is from genome assembly GCA_964597845.1 of uncultured bacterium. Lineage (GTDB taxonomy): Bacteria > Hydrothermota > Tepidihabitantia > Tepidihabitantales > Tepidihabitantaceae > UBA2258. The sequence goes on from CAZQZR010000007.1 coordinate 26,253, forward strand.
ATCGTCCTTTGTGGCCGCCGCCACCACACGCCGCGCGTCTGCCCTCAACTTGTCCCACGCATATGGCGGCACGTCACGCCTCCTTGCGACCAACGGGGAATGTCATGCAGTGGGGTCCACCACGCGCCAGCGCGAGTTCATAGCCGTCGAGGACTACGAGAGACTTCTTGCCGGGAACGAGGGTCGGCGGGTTGTCTGTTGAGAACTCGTCGGCGGGGACTGTCTCCCAGCCGCGTTTCACAAACTCGCTGATTGTCTTGCTGGCGCGCTTGTACACCACGATGTGGCCAGGAGCAAGGGCTAGCACGTTGCAGCCGTCTTCCCAGTGCTCCTGTGGGTCGCTCACCCAAACGATGTCATCATAGTCCATGCCGTAGGTCTCGGACTTAACCAGGTCAGCAAGCCAGAGCAGGTGTAGTTTTGGGTCGTGAGCATCACGGGTGAACTCGTAGAACACCTGGCGACGGCGCTTGAAGGGACGTTCGTACACGAGCAAGAGGTTCTTGTCTACAACACCCAGGTAGGTGTCGAGATGCATGCTCCGCACGTCTTGAAGCGGTGCCTCGGTCGCAAATACTCTCTTCACGGATGTGTTGGCCAGAATCTCCCTCGCAGCAATCTGGACTGCCTTCAGGCTCGTCCTGTCCGAGATGCCAATCATGACGTTCTCCTTGTTCAGGAGGACAACGTCCCCACCCTCGATACACGCCTCCTCGCTGAGGTCATCGCCGTTACTCCGCCCCCTGAGGTCCAGTTCGATGAAGCGCCCCTTGAACGCCGGATGGTGCTTGAGGACGAAGGTCGACATGAGTTGTTCTTTCATCCGGGCGGGCTGGGCGGTTATGAAGGAAAACACCTTGTCGTGAACACAGAACCCCACATCCCGCGTAAACACGAGGTTTGGAACCGGCCGGAGCAGCCAGGGGCTGTCGATGCCACCTGCCCTAACGCCTTCAACGGCATACCTTACGATATCCTCGGTAGGCTTGGAAACCAGATCAAAGAACGTGTTGGGCGGTGCGTTGTCCAGCCGCGTGACCTCCCACGCGAATCTCCGCAGGATATCCGGACTGGAGTCCAGCACGTCCTTCAACAGGTCAGTAATCTCCAGCACAGCGCCGGCAGTCCTTTTGAGAACGCTCTTGAACACCTCGTGCTGGTATCGGAACGTGACGGAATGGAGAGGCTGGTCCACCAGGAAGTCGCTGCACTCTTTCTGGGGTATGTCCGAAACCTCCCCGCCTGGCGAATGTACGATAACCTGCGTCAATGGGGCAGTCTCGTCCCTGACTGAAGCCCCGACGTCATCGCTGCAGGGCGTCTTGTGGAACTCGCGCGTCCCACCGAGAGGCCGCAGCACAGACAGCCCGTAAACGTGCTCCGACACATCCCGAGAGAAGGACAGAAGGTCGCCGGGCTCGTCTCTCAACTTCTGCCGCTGCGCAATCTTCAATGCTGTGTTGTAGGTCTCGTGACTGCTGAGGATAAAGGCCAATATCCCGTGGGCCTCAAGCTCCAGAGCCTCCTTCGTGTTGGCATCGGGACATGTCTTGTGCTTCTCCATCAGGTCGAGAATGGTTCGCTTCCGCCTGAACGCACAGAAGGGGCCGCGCCGACTCAACAGGGCTTCAGCAGCCTGGTCAGGGTAGTCGGACATTACCAGAACCGGGTAAGACCCGTCGGCCAGTTCCCTCAGCACCTTCACGCCGTGTTCGGGCGCCGGATCCGTATCGCCCCTCTTGTTCGGCAGGTTCAGGTCCAGGAACACTGCCAGTGTGTCCACCGCTGCCTGCCCGTCCGCAGCGGATTCCAGGGCCGCCTGTGCGCAGTCCGCTTCGTCAATCTTGAGATCGCCTCCACTGAAGAGATCGGGGTAGACTCTCCGAGCGATCGGCAATAGCACCTCCTGCACGAAGGCAACCATATACAGCCTATCGGGCTTCCGATCCTCGACGACTAGAACCCTGATTGTACTCATGCCTCCTCCTTGTCTGAGTTCTCGATTTCATCTAGGAGGACCGCTACCTCCTGTTTCTGGAATCCTCTTGACCTACAGCCCGCGACCTTGGTGCGAAGCTTGTCGTTGAGTAGCGGCTCAATGCGCCTCAGCTCACCGTCCAACACCGCCACATCCGCCCGCCGTAAGCCGTGAGCAATCAAGCGCACGACGCCCGCCGACGTGCCGAACCGTCGGATGTGGCCCTCAAACGCAGCCCTTGCATCAAAGCTGTATCGCTCGACTTGACGCAACGCCTCCCGCAGGGACGCAAGCGCGATAGGCAGCTCCAAGTAGCAGTAGCCAAGTGACGGCTGGCGGAATGCAATGTTGCGTTCGTCCGACAGGAAGTCGCTTCGCGACGCGAGCCCCAAGAGCACAAACGGGACGGGGGAAAGTTGGCCCAAACTGACCTCAGTGAGCCTCAGCCTGCTCCACAGAAACTCACGGTAGTCTTCGCCGCGGCAGTGGTCAAAGAATACGAACTCGATATGGCAGTCGGGAACGGGGGTACCATTGCGTTCCCAGAACACCGTAGCCGGATCGCCCAGGATTCGCTCCATTGTCAGTGTCACGGGGTTCCTCCCAACGAAAGCACACCGAGAGATAGAATCCCGGGTCTCGTTGGAGCAGTCCACCATTTCTCGACTCGCGCCACCTGCCTCAGGTTGAGCCGTGTCGCCGGAACGTCCTTTGACAGACACGACTGTCGCACGTTGTGGGACAGAACGCCGATGTTTCACTGAGGCTCCGATGTTGCGTTATCTGCATGACCGGCTCGTCGAGCCGCTTACCTCCCGGGGAGTGAGTCAAGGTACCGTTTCAGCCCGCGGCCCAGTTCTTCGGGCGCCCGGAGGAGGACGAGCTTCTTTCCCGCGAGCATAGGGTCTTTCCGGCATACCTGGTATATGCGCCGGTTCGGCGTAAAGACAGCATCCAGGGCACCCTTGACCATCCAGACCTCTAGGAACTTCAGCGAAGATTCAACGTAGCCTATGGCTGGCTGTCCCGCATGTGCGGCCCAGCCGCATTCCATTGAAGAGTCCTCGCGGAAGGCATCAAGGTTCAGGAAGTAGGCATCACTGCTCTTCATCGCATCAATGCAGGCCCGGTAGATGGACAGTTCGTATGTCTCGTGCGCCTGAGGCGACGGCACGAACTCCTGGGGAAGCATCACTTTGAGCCCAGCTTTTCTTAGAACCCGAGTGATGTAGGCGTTGTTCGGGGCGCTTATCAGGCTGGCGGAGAAGTACAGGCAGGGTTTGTTCTTATTGGTCTTCATTGGTTCCTTTGCGTTGCAGGCATACTCTCATGGCTTCGGCCAGTTCAATGACCCCGTCCACGACCACCTTTGCGTCAGCAGCCGTGAAGCAGCGGGACTGCAGTTGCTGTTTCAGGGTGTCATAGCGGTCATCACCGGGCAGCTTGCTGTGCTCTCTTGGCGCTTCGTCTGACTCCCTGCGCAGCGTGCAGGGCCGGTTCTTGTGTATGCAACTAGTTCGGCAATGGTCGCGGAGTATGCTGTCACGCCGGCCCCTGTCACCTTTGTAGTCTACGGTGTTGGCCAGCAGGGCGGCAAGCCAGCTCAGACGTGAGCGCAACTCGTCCGGTAGAACCTTGGGCTTCAAATCGGCACGTGCGTACACGGATTTCACAGCGCTAGAGACATCCTCGACATACGCGTAGTCCCCTCTGCAGACATCCATGAGCAGATGGATGAGACCGACGAAGCTCGGGTCGGCGCAGGCATCTTGGCGCCAGTCAGCTTCTCTGAGAAAGTCGAGCAGGTCGGCGAAGTAGTCACATCCATTGGCTTCCAAAGGCAACCTGAGGGCATCTCCATTCGGGTCCGGTCCGTCTTCATCAGCCTCTGTGCCATAGAACGCCTGTACGCCGATGTGCGCAGGCAGCAGGTGACGAATCAACGTCTCGTACAACACGCGTGCATCATGCGCCCGAGCCAGAGTTTCAAGCTCACGGGCGGCCTTGCTCCAGTCGCTACCCTTGGTGGGCGTAATGTGCGCGGCTATCGACGCGTACTCTGGATCTGTCGTGCTACGTGGAATGACGACATCTGCCCCGGCTGACGCCTCGTCGCTCAGCCACCCCTTGTGATAGATGACCGCGATTCTGCTCCCAGAATGCCTTAGCTTGTCAATCTGCCCCTGCACCTCGGCATCCGTCTGATCCACGACCGCAAGCCAGTCTGGAAGGGTTAGTTCGTGCTTCCGGTTCTCACGTTCCGTGTTGAGCTTCCTCAGAAGAGGTTCAAAAGCGATGATGTACGTGTACTGGATGCTGACTCCTAGTGGCTATGCCGTTCGGCCCGCCCTGCCTCGGGCTGGACTGGCAGACTGAAGGAACACTGCAGCATGCCCTGACCCGCCAAGAAGCTTAGCCGGGTCCTCGTTCCCGCAAACTCTTGGAGCAGCAGCTCTGAAATACGTAGTCCACCATAGCCAGCGGCGCGGTTATCGATTGCTCCGTCTTTCTCACGGCGCGCGGACGACCTCATGCTGTACACGCACCACTCCGCGGCATCTTTGGGATTCTCGCGTGAAGGCACTTCGCCCTTGCTCGTGGGAGCTGAGTAGTTGAACCCAGTCTGTTCCTTGTACACGACGGTTACGGCATCTCCTCCCCGTTCCAAGGCGACCGTGACTCGCACTTCGTGCGCCAGATCCTGCGTGAGTGCGTGCTTGGCCATGTTACGCAGCAGGTTCTCGATGACTGTGAAGACGTGGTGAAACCTCGTGTAGTCGCCTTCGCCTTCCCTTGGCTCTTGGCCAACCATACCCCAGCGGTTTCCCGTGCGCACGAACTGCAGACGCACCGAGTCACCATACTCGATGAGCAGGCTCCTGCCCTCTGCCCCCCTGGCACCGTCAAGCAGGCCCTCGAAGAGGTAACGTTGGGTGAAGAAACAGCGGAGGGCAGCATCGAGATCTTCGCAAGTGAACGTACCCCTGAACTGCTTCTTGAGATCCGTGTGGCTACCTAGCGGGAGAACCGGAAGGTAGCGCATCCTCGCCCGCAGATACTCCAGAAAGTGTTTTAGGTCGAGGCTGCCATCGTCGCTTGGTATTATGTCAATGACGTGCTCACCGATGTTGTGCGCAAGGTTTTGGGTCGCCAGTGCCGCCGCCTCTTCCCTGAGTCGCGCATCCGACCCCCCGAATACCATGTCCACCAGCAAGTTAACCAGCTTCTCGTATGGTTCGATGTAACGCTTCTTGAGTTGGTCGGTGGGCACCAAGTGTGTCAGCTTGAGGCGGAATTGCCTCAATGACCCTTCCATGCCCGCTCTGAATTTGGGCGGCAGGATTCCCTGACGGTACTGCGGAAGGTACGCCTGAAGTTGCCCCGTTGTCTGTCCGAGGAGAGCGCGCACTTCACCCTCCACAATCGCCTCGAAGAGCGATGGCACGTATTTGCCTATGATCGAACGGACCAACTGGCGTCCCACGCCCCTGTAGTCTCCCACGTCGACTCCACAAAGCCCGACTATGCGCGTCGGGTGCTCAAGCACGAGCGGTATATAGAGCAAGCCCCTCGACGGGAGCAATTCGCTGACATACAACTCCTTCGGGTACTCCGCTATCCTCTCTATCGTGTGAGGATCGGTTGCCCATTGCCACGCGATCTCTACCAAGCCCGAGTGTGCGACGGCCGCGCCCTGAGCCATGGAGTCAGCCCATCCGGTTCGAAGGGCGGATTCGAGGCTGGCTTTGGGGGCGCGTTTGGGGTAGTCGCTGAGGACAGGCAACGCTTCAGACAGCAGCCAGTCCGCGAAGCGGCCGAATGTACCGACCAGTCCAGTGTATCGCCAGCAGGAAACGAGGTTCTCCTCCTTCATTTCGTGAAGCTGAACCAAGCCAGTTACCAGCGGCGAGAGGACGTTCTCCAGGAACGCAGGCACAAACGGTAGCGCCGCGCTAGTGGCCGGTACGCTCTTCAGTATCTGCTCGACAACATTCAGAACTGCACGCAGCGGGTCGTCGCAGTTAGTGCACTGACGGACTTCTCTCTGTAACCGTCCAACACCATCGTCGACCTGATGATCATAGTCCTTCGTCTCGACTTCCTGGAGCCGAAACGGCTCCCGCCCTTCACTGAGGCCCTGGTTCTGAAGCCTCGTGAGTTCAAAGCGTAGTTGTGTGCCTTTTTCGGTGGTTTCTCTCAATGCAAACATGGGAAGCATCCGAACTGAGCACGGGTCTGTCGCTACGGCGATGAGTTCACGCTGCATTGCCTCGAGAACATCGGTGACGGTCCACAGGTCCCCCAGATCCTTCCTACCGGAGGAGGAGATGTCTAGGTTCACGCGAGTGGTGGCTGCGGGGTGGTAGCAACGCATGAATACCAAGAACCCAGCGTCGTCGATGTTGGCGCCAAGGTTCGCGGAACGGACGGCGGCCTCGCGGACGAAGTCAACGAGGCCGCTCTTGAATGGCGAGAATAGCGCATTATCGCAGGCTTGGGATATTGGCTCCACGCGTACCCCTGACGCCTCAACGAAGATTCGGTACACCATGTCGAAGTTGCGGAGGCCTTCCGGAACGCTGAACCGTGGAATAGTCAAGTTGCCTAGTTGGCACGCTCCTGGGTCGCCCTGTGCGACCTGCGTGCCAAACAGCCTTTCGATACGGCTCATCATATGGACAATCCGGAGGTATCTCTTCGCGCCGCTCCAGTTGCCGTCCAACCGGTCTTTGTTGTCACCGGCGCCCCAGAGTTCACCCAGCCTAGCTACGATGGGACGCAGTTTCCCCGAAACTTCAGGCAGTTCAATCCCATTCCTGGCCACACGAAGCAGACTGTCAATATGCAGTTCGAAGATGTCTAGACGCGAGTCGGGGTGTTCCCCGCCCGCAGGCGCATCGGGAAGGACTATGGTCCGAAGAGCCTGGAGCATGTCGTCAAGGTTCATCTTGTCCGTGCCCAGTGCAGTGAGCAGCTCGGCAAAGGAACTGAAGTGGACCGTGTACGGCCAGTCGTGCCCGCCCAAACTGCTGCCCCCGATCCCCTTCGCCCAGCCAATTGCCAGTGAAACTTCGCAATCCGTGTCACCATTCAGTTGGTCAGCAACGAGCTGCATTTGGGCGACGCAGGCACGCACGAAGTCATCCTGCGTGACTCTACCGACGCGCGCACGTTCGGCCGCAAGCCGTCGCTTCACGTCAGCGTAGGCGATCGACCAAGGGCCTCTGAGGCTCATTGAGTTCCCTCTCCCCGTTTGGTTCTACTGCCCAGTATACGCAGATTCGTCACTTCCGCATTGCTGCGCCTCGGAAGAAGCGGATAAGTCACAAGCCCGGCAACAGCAGCCAGAGCGGTCGGGAGGACGAAGGCCGGCGGAAAGCCCAAGCGCATTGCCAGGTTCAGCTGCAGCACAGTCAGCGTCAACACAAACAACATGTGCAAGATGTAGGCTGCAGCCGGAACGCCGCGACGGCCAAGCCAGAGGGCGAGTGCCAATGTAGCAACGAACTGCAGTACAAACGGGTAGATCTCCGTCGGCCAGCCCAAAGGCACGGCCAGAACCACAATCGCGACAGCCAGCAGGGCCAGGACCGCAAGATAGCTTGCCAGAGCGCCAGACCTTGCCGGGAGCTCAAACTTGTCGGTCTTCATGTCCCGGATGTCGCCCAAGAGATTCCTCGCAGCCTGAGCAAGGGTGATTACGGCAATGAGCAGCCATTGCAGTCGGCTGAGCTGGAACAGCGGCTGAAACAGCCAGATGACCATTGCGAACTGCGCGGACGCGGAAAAACCCCGGAGCACCGGACCGAGCGGACCGGCCCACCGTCGCATCGCCTTCAGTGGATAGGCAAGGATGAACGCCACGTAGATGAGAAGCCCGACCAAAGCGCTGGGCCGCGCAAGCCCGACAATCACCGCTGATGCGGTCAGCGGGGCGACTACCAGCCAGACAGGCGGAACGATTCGGCCGGGGTTACGCTGAAGTGAGTCGCTGTACCAGTTGAAGAACAGCCACATGAGGACCGACAGGACGGCTGCTCGCAGCACGTCCCTGCCGCCAGCCGCGGCGCCCATAGCAGTGTATGCCGCGAGCACGCCACGAGTCGCGTTGTCCATAGCCGAGTAGGGTTTAGACAGTATGAAATACGACCAAACCCGTCGGCCAAGCGGCATGCTGCCAGTTTCCGTCATGTCTTGCTGGTAGTGCATTGCATCTCTGACTGCCGGTTCGTGGGGAATCTTACCCGCGAATCCGCACGATGCAATCTGCGCATCCGACATCAACCAGTTACCTGCCTTTCCCGAAGACAGCAGCGACCTCATCCAGCAGCGTCTTCAGGTACTTGGACGGACCGGCCGTGTACAGCCGGACAACGCGGCTGTCCGGCTCGGGCAAAGCGTGGCCGGCCATGACGTACAGCCCTTTGGCCTCCGTGGCCGCGCTGAACTCCTCGGACGCCAGCCCCTCAGGCAGCGACAGCAGGCAGTAGTTCGCGGCGAAGTCGGTGATTCGGAACCGGGGGAACTCAGCGGTGAAGCCGTCCAGCAGGACGCGGCTGTCCTTGATGTTCTGCACCACCTCGGAGTTGGGAAACAGGCCCTTGTCCCGCAGCAGGATGCTGTTTGCCTTCATCGTCGCCTCCATGTTCATCCCCAGGGGCAGGCAGGGCCGGACGATTTCCGCCATCTCCGGGTTCGAATAGAGTGCATACCCGATTCGCTGCTGCGACATGCGGGCGAATTTCGAGAAGGAGTGCAGGACTACAAGGTTCTTGTGCTTGTACCGATGCAGGAGCTCTTTGGTTCCGATTTCAGGCCTGACGTTGACCAGCGTCCGGTCCATCACCGCCCACGAGTCGTCCGGCAGGTTGTCCAGAACTGCCGTTATCGCGGCGTCCTCAAGCGGCATGCCGGTGGGGTTGTTCGGCGTGACCAGGAAAACTACGCTCGGCCGCACGTGCCTCATCTCCGCAACGAAGCGTTGCGCGTCGAAGTTGTAGTCCTTGTCCAGCGGCACTTTGTGCATGAACAGCTTCCTGGCCTCGGCCGAGTTGTAATTCCGGAAGTAGGTCGGGGTCGGAACCATCAGACCGTTGCCCTCGCCCCCCGCTCGGCCGACGCCCCGCTCCGCCTCGCGTACCTTGACAGCGGTGATGATGGTATCTATCGAGCCGTTGCTGCCGAAGTTGGGCTGGGCCTGGGCCGGGTCGATGCCGTAGATTCCGGCGAGCGTCCGCTTCAGGCTGATGTTCGCCCTGAGTATCTCCGGGTACAGCTCGCCACGCTTCAGATCGAAGGTTCGGTCGTCCTCGTGCATCTGGACGATGTAATCAAGCACCCGCCGGTCATCGGTAAAGAGGCGGGAGATCTCCGCGAGCCGTTCGGCGTTGAAATCCGAGTCAAAGCCCCGGTCGACAAGCGCTTTGCCGGTGTTCTGTGGACTGTCTTTGCTCTTCATGGTTTCCTCCTATTCACTCACAGGACATTCTGTCTCTTCGGCGGTCTCCATACCGCCTGATTCGGGTTCTCCGAGATACACGCGCCTGAAAAGCGCATGGCCCAGCAACTCTGTCGGCGTACCGCTCAATCTCAGCTTCCCCTCGGCAAGCAGATGGGCGCCGGTGCAGATCGGGAAGACGGACAAGGGTTTCTGTTCGGCAACGACGACGCCGAGTCCCGTTTCGGCCAGTAGCTTCAGCGCCCGCGTCATTGCGGACAGCATCGCCGGAGACAACCCCAATGAAGGTTCATCAAGCAGGACCAGCGCCGGTCTGGTCATCAGCACGGTGGCGATGCCCGTCATCCTCTGCAGGCCGCCGCTGAGCTCGGCCACCGGCCGATTCATCACGGCCTCAAGCTGCGGAAACGCGCCCAACGCGAAGTCGCGCTGGCGCTTGAACGCCACTGCATCATTGAGCGCATGTCCCCCGAGCTCGAAGTGCTCCCTCACGGACATTGACCGGAACGTGCCGCCGTGCTGCATGACATAGCCCAAACCCATCCTGGCCCTGACTTCGGGTCTTAAGGATGTGACGTCCTTGCCACCGATGAGCACGCTACCGGCCGTCACGCATGCGAAGCCGGCCACTGCCTTGAGCAGCGTCGACTTGCCTGAGCCGTTGCGGCCGACGATTGCCACAGCCTCGCCGGCATTGACGCGCAGGCTCACGTCGGAGAGAACGCTGCGTCCGTTGTACCCGGCTGCGACTTGCTTGAGTTCAAGCATTCGCCGTACCCATGAACGTGTCAGCGAACAACCTGTTCGCACGCACGTCATCCGGCAGGCCGGAGGTGACCAGCCTGCCCTCATCCATGAGGAAAACCTGGTCGGCAAGGCTGAGGACTATGTCGATCTCGTGTGATATCATCACGATTGTCTTGCCCGCACAGCGAAGCCGTTCGATGGCTGAAATGACGGTCCGGGAGTTGCGCGGATCCACCCCGGCGAACGGCTCGTCGAGCAGAAGGCACATGGGGTTGAGCACGAGCGCCCTGGCGAGGTCGAGGAGCTTCCGCTTGCCGAAGGAAAGCGATGCCGCAGGCTTGGCAGTCTCGGAATCAAGGTCGGTCAGCCGCAGGATTCCGTCAACGCCGTGGCGCAGGCTCGGTACGTGGTCGGCATCAGCATTCGCCGTCTCGGCTGTCTGGTCAGCGTCACCGGGAAGCGCGGCAAGGACGTTGTCCAACACGGACAACTCAAGGAACGGGCGCGGCTCCTGGAACGTCCGGCCGATTCCCAGACGGGCGCGGCGGTATGGCGCATACCGGAGCAGGTCGACTCCGCCGTCAAACAGGACCTTCCCGCGGTCCGGCCGGCAGAACCCGGAAACGACATTCAGCAGCGTAGTCTTGCCGCTGCCGTTCGGGCCGACAATCGCCGACACGGCGGAGCGCTCGAAACCTACCGTAACGTCGTTCAGCGCCAGAACCCCACCGAAACGCTTGGCCACGCCGTTCAGCGTAATCATCATGAACTCGACACCGCCGCCAGTCTGGCCGGTCGACCGGCGCGGTCACGCCGGAAGCGGATAATAAGAATCAGCGCAAGCCCGAACAGCATCTGGTTAACGAAGAAGACTTGGTTTGCGACAACGGTGCCGAGGGTCCTTGCCAGGACCTCTGGAACAACGGTTACAATCGCGGCCCCGGCCACTGCTCCCCAGACGCTGCCCAGGCCTCCGACGAGTACCATGCAAAGCACGAGCACGGTAGCGTCCACGCCTAGCGAAGAAGGGCTGATAACCGAAGTGTAGTGCGCGAACATCACCCCGCTCAGTCCGGCGATGGCCGCGCTTACGGACAGCGCTCTCAGCTTGGCGGCAAAGGCGTTCTTGCCCAGACTGACGTAAGCGATTTCATCGAGCCTGATGCAATTGAGGGCGCGTCCGAACGACGACCTGACCATGCCCCGCACGACCAAGAAGACGGCGGCAAGGAGCACGGCATGGAACAACAACTGGGACCACTGCGTTCCGAAGTACACGCCGGGCAGACTTGCATGCCTGATACCGGACAGGCCGTACGCACCGCCCGTGAAAGATGACAGGTCCCGGGCAAGCGTCCTCAGGATTTCGGCGAATCCAAGGGTGACAAGGACGAAATAGTCGCCCTTGAGCAACCTCAGCACCGGCAGCCCGAGGAGGAACCCGGCGAGAGCCGCGGCGCCCACTCCGATGCCGGCAGCGAGCGGAAAGGACAACCCGAGCTTCAGGCTGACGATTGCCGATGCGTACGCGCCGATGCCGAAGAACCCGACGTGGCCGAGCGACAGCAAACCCAGCTCACCTGAGAAGAACGTAAGGCTCAGCGCGAACACGGCATAGATGGCCACGTAGTTCAGGAGACTAAAAAGGTAGTCCATGCCGGCTCCTCAGGTCCGCGCTTTCACACCCGCTCCGCCGGGAAGACCTTCAGCAGCCCGGCCGGCCTTATCAGGAGCACCAGTATCAGCACAATGAACGCCACCGCATCTTTGGAGGGGAGTGCCAGAAAGCCCAGGTTCTCGATGACGCCGAGAGCAAGCCCACCGATGACGGCGCCCGGTATGCTGCCTATGCCGCCCAAGACCGTCGCGATGAAGGCCTTTATCCCGAACGAGAAGCCGGTGTTCGGCATCATGATGTGCACGTCCATCGCCACCATTATGCCGGCGAGTGCGGCCAGCCCTGAGCTGAGCAAGAACGTGAAGCTCGACGCACGATTGACGTCGAAGCCGAGCGCCGCGGCCAGTTGGGGATTGTCGGCGCTCGCCCGGACGAACCTGCCGATGGTTGTGCGTTTGAACACGACAAGCAGAACCAGCATCACGGCCGCCACGACCAGCGGGATAGCGACGTGCAGCGGAGTCAGCGACAGCCCGAGCAGGCGAACGGATGTATCGCTCAGTGAACTCGAGAAGGCCCTCGGGTTGTTGCCGAACGCCAGGGCCATCGCGTTCTGCAGCAACACCGAGAGACCGATCGCGGTCAGCAGTGGCGCTGCGCCCGACATCCCGCGGAGCGGACGGTAGACGACCCGCTCGATTGCCATGCCGAACAAAGCAACCAGCACGATGGCTGCAAGGGCAGCCCAGAGGAGCGGGACGTTGGCGCTGACCAGGACTATGGTGACATAGGCTCCGAGAGTCATCATCTCGCCGTGGGCGAAGTTGATGAACCTCAACACACCGAAAATCAGGGAGTACCCCAGGGCGACCAGCGCGTAGACTGAGCCGGTCACCAGCCCGTAGAGTACCGCCTGAAGGATGAGTGTGCCCAATGTGCCCGCCGGCTACTGGACCGGTACGAACTTGCCCGCTTTGACCTCGATTATCTGGTAGTCCTTCGGCACCTCTCGGTTCTTATCAAAGGTGATGGTCCCTGTGACTCCGGGGACGCCGCTCACCTTGGCCAGTTCATCCCGGAGCTTCACGCCACCCGCACCCTTGGTGGCCTTGAGCGCAGCGATGAGCGCAAGAGTGGCGTCATATGTGTAAGCGGCATACGCATCCGGGTCCTCACCATACTTCCCCTTGAAGTCGTCTGTGAACTTCTTCAGTCCGGCTCCGGGGTTCTTGATGTCGAGGGCCGAACCGGCGACCGCCATGCCTTCGGCGGCTCGGCCGGCGTTCTTCAGAACTTCTTCGGTGAACGCCGTCTCGCCGGCCAGGAAGGGGAAGCGCAGACCCATCTCGCGCGCCCGCAGCAGTATCCGGGCCGTAGCTACGTGCTGAGCGGGAATGAACAGCGCGTCGGGCCGCGTGGCCGCGAGAGCGGTGAGTTGCACTCTGAAGTCGGTATCCGTCGGTTCGAATCCCTTGGCTTCGGTGACGACCCCGCCGAGGGCCGTGTACTCCTTGGTGAAGGCATCCTTCAGGTCTTTGCTGTAATCATCCTGCATGAACAGGATGGCGATTCTCTTGAAGTTGTACTTCTGCCACGCCACCTTGGCCAGCGAAGCGGCCTGGAAGTAGTTGGACGGAATCACGCGGAATACGTACGGGTTCATGCCGGTGAGGGCCATGGCGGTTGCCGAGGAAGTAACAAGCGGGATCTTCTTCTCGCCCGCGACCGACGCTTCTGCCGTTACGATGGCGCTCATGCCCGTCCCGAGTACACATGCGATTTTGTCGGCGTCAATCATCCCGTAGAGCGCTGCCGTGGCGGTCTTCGGGTCCATCAGGTCGTCCCGTGACACCAGTTCCAGCTTGCGGCCGGCGACTCCGCCGGTAGCGTTGGCCTCGTCCACAGCCAGCGCCGCGGCGTTCTTCATCCTCATACCAATGCTGCCGACCTCGCCGGTGAGCGGACCCATGAAGCCGATGCGGACTTCACCAGTTGGCCTGCTCCTGAAAAGAACCAGCCCGACCAGCGCCACTGCCAAAACAAGGACTACTCCTATGAGGTACTTCGCCTGTCGTCCTGCTGCCATCGTAATTTCTCCTTTCCTTCGGACATCAATTGATGCTTGCCGCCGCCCGGAACTCCCGGCGAACAGCCGACTGGAAGTTCCGTGCGGGTCCCCCACTGCTAGGCAGTCGGCGTCGCCGGACGGAACGACCATGGATGGTCACTACCGTCGTGAAGTGCACGACCCATGCCGCAGTCAGTCGTAGACGTAAAGCATGGTGTGACAAATGGTTGTGGACGCCAGCCTTGGTGGCGAGTGTGGCAACGTTACGAAGATGTAACAGAACTGCTACCAAGTAGTCGGAACGCGTTGCGAGGCTATCGACCGAGGTAGTTCTCCGGTTCGGAGAGGAAATCCATGGAGAGAGCAGTCAGCAACGTGACGCCCAACCCAAGTACGGCCTCGTCAATGTCGAAGCGGTTGGAGTGGTTCGCGGCGTCAATGCCCTTGGCGCTATTGCCGGACCCAAGAAACATGAACATTCCCGGAACTACCTCCAGATAGCGCGCGAAGTCCTCAGACCCGAAGTTGGCAGCAATGTCGTCATCGACGTCGGAAAGGTGGTGCCTCAGCACTTCGGCCGCGCGCGCGCAGAAACGCCGGTCGTTGACCAATGCGGGATACCCGTCCTCGACCTTCATTTCGTAGCCGGCCGTGCCAGTCGCTGCCGCCGCGGCAAACAAGCTCGTCAGCGAGTCGAGAGACGCCCTGATCGCCGCGTCAATCACGCCGACGACCTGCGGTTCAAACGCCCGGTAGGTACCGGTTAAAGTGACGGCGTCGGGCGTCTGGTTGAACTGAGCACCTCCACGTATCGAGCCGAAGCCCAGCGCGTACCGGTCGCCGGGGGCGAGCTTCTGCTTGATGTCAGTGTGAATAGTCGAGACGAACCGCGCGGCAATCTGGATCGGGTCCACGCAGTCCTGCGGGCACATGTGGTGCCCCGGCTTCCCCTTCACGACCAACTCGAACATCCGCCCCATCGCGAACATCGGCCCCGGGCAGAACGCCACCTTGCCTACTGGCAGGTCTCCCCGCAGGTGCAGCCCAAGGACGGCATCAACGCCGCGAAGGCCGCCCTCAGTAATGACGTCTCGCGCTCCGCCCGGCGGCACTTCCTCAGCAGGCTGAAAGACCAGCAAGACATTCCCGGTCAGACTGTCCCGGTGTTCCTGAAACCACTTTGCAGCCCCCAAGAGCATGGCCATGTGTCCGTCGTGGCCACAGGCATGCATGACGGCGTCGTTCTCAGATCGATAGTCGCGGTTCAATTCGGTCTCTGGCTCTTGTATCTTCAGAGCGTCCATGTCTGCCCTGAGGGCAATCGTCTTTCCGACCCTGAGTCCACGGATAGAACCAATGACACCCGTACCGGCGACCTTCAGGTGCTCAACCCCGAGTGCGCCTAGGACTTCCATGACCTTCTCCTGGGTGCCGTGCTCCTTGAAGCTGACCTCTGGATGACGATGAAACCACCGCCTGAGATCGACCAGCCAAGACTGAACCGCAGCGTCAGGTTCGTACATCATGCCAGCGTCCGGCGCGACTCACACATATCAAACCAAGTGTAGCTTCCACGGATAGTCAGTCAAGCATGATCTGACGGCTCAGGTCTCGGTCACGAGGCGGTTCAACAGCCGAACAGGAACTGCACCTTTGCTTCCAATGGTTCTTGTGGGTCGTGCACACAACCGCCTCCGCGTGAGTCGGGAATCTCGCCTGCCACTGAACGGACCGACCGAGATCGCGGCACTCTGTCTCAGCCCGTGTCGGGGCACACCAGTCTCGACCAAACCGAAATGTCGGCGCCAACCGTGCGTGGTCAAGTGCCACGCTGCACGCCGGGCACCGCAGCGCGTCGCGCGGCCTGATCGCGTGCGCGTGAAGGGAAACGCCCGGCCCAAGGGCGGCCGGGCTTGGGACAGCGGGGCAGAAGTAGCGGCTAGATGACGATGTCGAGGGCTTGCGCGCAGACTGCCTTGAGCACGGACTGGATCAGTCCACGGGCAACCCAGTACGCGAGGTATGCCTGCGCTTCCATGCGCAGGCTTTCGCCTGAGCAGATTCGGCTCAGCCGGTCGAGCCTCCGGGCAAAGGCGAAGTAGAACGGGTACGAGATGGTTTCGACCCCGGTCGCGTGCAGGACCTCGCGCACCCGGCCTTCCAGTTCGCGTGCATGCTCGAACGCGACCCGGAAGTTGCCCATCTGTAGCTCGATTGAGCCGTGGCGGGCCAAGGTACCGTGGCCGGCACGCAGCTTGGCCTCATACTTGGCGCAGGCGCGGTCAGCCGGACTAACTTCGGCCGCCGGACTTTGGGCAACGGACTCCGGACTCGGGACTTTGGACTTCTTCGTGGTCTTCTCCTTCTTTCGGGCTTTGACGATTGCCGACTTGCGAACAGGGCGTCGAGGATACGTTTGAGCACGTGCCCCGATAGCCCTCTCTCAAACCACTTCTGGATGATTCGGCGCTGGCGCATGGGCAGGAACAGCCCGGCCGGTTCACGCATTGTGCGGCTGAACTCGCGGGCGAAGGCAAGGTAGGCCGGGAGTTGCTCTCCATCGCAGCCGCAGGCACGGACAAGGGCCTCAAGCGACGGTCTGGGCTGCCGATGAGGATGATGCCGATGGTGGCGATGGCTATGGCGTGACACGTCGAGCCTCCGGGTCACTCATTTCAGATTGCAGATTGCAGATTTCAGATTGACGGGCCGCTGACGGCAGAGCGAGACTCGTATAGCAGTGGCAGATGAGGGTCTTGAGCAGGTCCGGGTCCAAGCGGCGCAGGGACCATTTGGTCACGAGCAACTCAAGCTCAAGCACAAGCTCAAGTCCGAACCATCGGCGCATCACACCGCTCGTCTCGCGGACAAAGGAGCCATACATGACCAGCCCGACCCGGCTTAGTCCGCTCCGTCGCAGTACCGGCATGGCCAGGCGACGCACTCGCTCATCCTCATCCCAGGCACCAACGTCATCGAGCGCAAGTGAGTCGGCCTCGCCCCGGATCCGCTCTAGAACGAGCCCGTACCGGGTTGACACGTCCGCAGACTCAAGGGTTGGTTCCATTCTGTTCCTCGCCATGTAATCTGCCGGGGCGAGCCGATTTCGCGGAACCACGCCGGAAAGTCGCGTAAGTGACGTAAGTCCGTATGGGGGCCATTTACCCAAGAGTTCGACCAATGGTTGGCCCGATTCTTCGCCCAGCAGTTCGACCCGTGGTTCAACCGGTTGTCGGCCGGTTTGCCGGACCGGTGATTACATCAACTACTGGTCAAGTTGCCTCACCGGTAGTCAGGCCGGCAATTCCACGGGCAACCTGAGCCGCAGTCAGTCCGATTGCCGGAAGAGCCATAGGACGGGTTACTCGTCCGGTTACCGGTGCGGCAGTTGCACCGGTGGCTCGACCGGTTGTCGGGCAAATAGTTGGTCCGGTTATCGGCTCTGCAGTCATCCCAACTATCCGTGCCGCTGTTCGACCGGTAGTCTGCCCAAGTCCCACGCGGCTTCGCCGCGAGTTTGCAGACGAGACCCTTCCATCAGCGTCAGAGCCTGCCCTAAGCTTGTCGAAGGGGCGACGCTGCGCGTCGGTTTCCAGTTGCCAGTATCGGAGCGGGCCACAGACTCCCGATTGCCGGTTACGGGCGGTGGTTCTACCGATTGCCGGAGTGACGAATGCCGATTCGCGAATGCCGGCTGACGAGGTCCGAGTGCGGGTCGAGAATCCGGCTGGGTCCGGTTCTGGGGTGTCTGTGGGCGTCCGTCCGAACCGGTATTGTCCGAGGGGTTGGTCCGGTGCGACCATGTCGGGCGTACGCAGCAGCGGGCGCGTCGAAGACGCGCCCGCGCAATTGGACGGTTCCGGACTAGGCTTCGGCCTTGGCTCTGGCCCTGTCCGCTGCTTCTTTGGCCAGTGCTTCCCTCGCCAGAGCGACGACCTGGGCGAAGTCCTCCGGCTGGTGAATCGCCATCTCGGACAGGACGAAACGGTCCATGGTGATTCCGGAAATATTCAGACCGTGGATGAACTTCGAGTAGCTCATCTCTAGCGGCTTGAGCGCGGCGCCCAGCCGGATAATCGCCAGCGAGCGGAACGTGCGCTTCTTGCGCCGGCGTTCCTTGTACGCGCTGACGCCGGCATGGATGACCGCCTGGTGCGCGGTCCGGAACAGCCGGGACCGGCCGCCCCAGTAACCTTTGGCGTCGTGCAGCCACTTCTTGCGGCGCTGCTTGGTGGCGGGTCCGTTCTTCACTCTCGGCATCTTATCTCCTTACTTGTAGGGAACAAGCTCGCTCATCCGCTCGCCCAGCCTGCCTTCGCACACTGCCGGCACGTGCAGGCCGCGCTTTCTCCGCTTGCTCTTGGACGCGTTGTTGTGGCTGACGCCGCAGCCGCGATGGATGAACTTGCCACCGGCGCTGCGCTTGATGCGCTTCTTGAGCGAACTGAGGGATTTGGTTTTCTGTTTCATTTTGGCACCAACATCATCTGGATTGATTTTCTTCCTTCGGTCTGAAGTCGGGGAGGCGATTCGATGCGGGCGACGTCCGCCAGGTCCTGGCTGAGCTTGTCCATCAGCTTCATGCCCAGGTCGGCGTGGACGATTTCGCGGCCGCGCACGAACAGCGTGATGCGGATGCGGTCCTTTTCGGCAAGGAACTCGCGCATCTTCCGAATCTTGACCTCATAGTCGCCGGGCCCGATTTTCATCTTCATGCGCATTTCCCTGACCTCGGTCGCGTGCTGCTTCTTCTTGGATTCGCGCATGCGGACCTTCTGCTCATACAGGTACTTACCGAAGTCCACGATGCCGCAGACCGGCGGCTCTTCGGTCGGGACGAGCATGACGAGGTCGAGCCCCTGCCTTCGCGCCAGCCCGACGGCGTCGCGCGTCGGCAGGATGCCGATGAGTTTCTTGTCCGATCCGATGACTTTGACATACGGTACGCGTATCTGTTCGTTTACTCTGGGCCTGTCTTTGAAACCGTCGCGAGGGACTCTACCCGGGTACGTTGTCTTCCTCCTTGATTTGTGCGAGCGCTACGTCGATGGAAACCACGCCCAGATTTCCCTTGCCGTGCCGGCGAACCGACACAGTGCCCTGTTCGGCCTCGCGGCCGCCCACTACGAGCATGAATGGAATCTTCTGGCGTTCAGCTTCACTTACTTTGAGGTTAATCTTATCAGACTTCAGGTCGATTTCAACCCTTAACCCTGCGGCCTGCAGTTTCTGCCCGATTGCCTGGGCGTAGCCGGTCTGGGCGTCGGTAACCGACATTACGCGCACCTGGACCGGCGCCAGCCAGACCGGGAATGCGCCGGCATAGTGTTCAACGAGTATTCCCATGAAACGCTCGATGCCGCCGAGAATCGTACGGTGCACGAGGTAGACCGGGTGGTGCTGCCCATCCTGCCCCGTATAGTAGAGGTCAAACCGCGGGCCCTCGTTGAAGTCGAACTGGCAGGTCGGACACTGCCACTCGCGGCCGAGAGAGTCGAGCAGCTTGATGTCGATCTTCGGGCCATAGAAGACGGCCTCGCCCTCGGCCCGCTTGTACGGCAGGCCGACACGATCGAGCGCGCGGACCAGCGACTGCTCGCCCAAAGTCCACTGCTCATCGGTGCCGAGGTACTTGTCCAGATGAAGGGGGTCGCGCACGGAGAGTTCGACCTTGAACTTGTCGAACCCGAACGCCCGCAGTATCTTGACCGACAGACTCACAACGCCGAAGACCTCGTCTTCCACCTGTTCCGGGGTGCAGAAAATGTGGGCGTCGTCCTGGGTGAACCCACGCACGCGCATCATGCCGTGGAGCACGCCCGACCGCTCGCGGCGATAGACTGTCCCCCACTCGCCCATGCGCAGGGGCAGGTCGCGATAGGAATGGACCTTGGTCCGGTAGATGAGCATGTGTCCCGGGCAGTTCATCGGCTTCAGGACGTACTGCTCCTTATCGACCTCCATGAGGTACATGTTCTCAGCGTAGTAGTCGAGATGACCCGAGGTCTTCCACAGCCCGGCGCGCGCGATGTGCGGCGTCAAGACCAGTTGATAACCGGCGGCGAGGTGTTCCTTTTCCCAGTAGAGCTGAATCAGGCGACGGACGGTCGTGCCTTTCGGATGCCAGAACGCGAGCCCGGCCCCGGCTTCCTCGTGGAAACTGAACAGGTCGAGCGCGGGCCCGAGCTTGCGGTGGTCCCGGCGCTTGGCCTCCTCGAGTTTCTCCAGGTGCGCCTTGAGCAGTTCCTTCGACGGAAAGGCCACGCCGTACACGCGCGAGAGCATCCGGTTCTTCTCATCCGCGTGCCAGTATGCGCCCGCCACCGAAAGCAGCTTCGCGGCCTTGATCTTGCCGGTGCTGGTAACGTGCGGGCCCCGGCACAGGTCAACGAAGTCGCCCTGCTCATAGACCGAAATGGTCTCGTCCGGTATGCCTTCGATTAGCTCAAGCTTGTAGGTCTCACCTCGGGTCCGGAACAGCTCAATCGCCTCCTGGCGCGGCAGCAGCTTGTGGACCACGGGAATCCGCTGCTTCGCCAGTTCAGCCATCCGCTCCTCGATCTTTGCGAGGTCGGCCTCGGTGAAGGGCTTGTCCACGTCGAAATCGTAGTAGAATCCCTCGGCGACTGCCGGGCCGATGGTCACCTTGGCGTCGGGATAGAGCTGCTTCACCGCCTGTGCCATCAGGTGGGAAGCTGAGTGCCAGTACAGCTCGCGCCCCTCGTCGGAGTCGAATGTCACGGGCTCGACTTTGGCATCATGGTCGAGTCTGGTGGTCAGGTCAACAAGCCGGCCGTCAACGCAGGCCGCGACCGCAGGGGACTGCCCATGGGGGACTGTCCCCGCATGGGGACTGTCCCCAGTGCCCGCTGTCCCCAAGATCTGGCCGACGGGAGTTCCCGGCTCGACCTGCCGGGTCTCACCGTTGACAGTCACTGAAATCACGTGGCAATCATACATAGGCGCGTGCGAGAGTCAACCCAGACAGCGAAGTGGTCCAGTGGCCCAGTGATCGAGTGCACTGTGTTCTCCGGCGCTGGAGCACTAGACCACTAGATCACTCGACCACTAGTTCGCCCGCTTGCCTTGACCGGCCAGCGTGCGACACTAGAATCATCGAACTTGAACCCCATGCCCAAGTACCGGACCGGACTCGGCTTTGATGCCCATGAACTCGTTTCGGGCAGGCGGCTGATGCTCGGCGGAGTCCATGTCCCGTCGAAGCTCGGCCTTGCCGGCCATTCGGATGCGGACGTGCTCCTCCACGCCCTGACCGATGCCCTGCTGGGAGCGCTCGCCCTGCCTGACATCGGCACGCTCTTTCCGGACACTGATTCGAAGTGGAAGGACGCCCCCAGCGAACTGATGCTCAGGGGCGCGTACAAGCGGGTCAAAGCCAAAGGCTTCCGGCTCGTGAATGCAGACTGCATCCTCGTCTGTGACCAGCCCAAACTCGTGCCCCATTCCGCCGCGATACGGACGAGCATCGCCCGGATGCTCGGTGTGCCGCCGGACCGAATCGGCCTCCAGGCCAAGACCACCGAGGGCACGCAGCTCGCCCTGAAACGCAAGAGCATAGCGGCCTTCGCGATCGTGCTCGTCGAAGGGGACTGTCCCCGCACGGGGACTGTCCCCAAAGCCGCGCGCCGGGCGCGTGCGGGACTGTCCTCAAAGCCGAAGTGATTCCTCTCCGCGACGACATCCGCTCCGAGAAGCGGCCCTATGTCAACTGGACCCTGATGGCGGCCTGTGTCGCCGTGTTCATCTACCAGACGCTCACCGAGTACCGCGACCCGGCAGCCGGGGACCTCTTCGTCCGAGCCTACGGCATGATACCGAACGACGTCAGCTCCGGCCGCCACCTCTGGACACTCCTGACTTCGATGTTCCTGCACGGCGGCTTCTTTCACATCATCGGCAACATGCTCTATCTTTGGATATTCGGTGACAACGTCGAGGATGCGTTCGGCCACTACTGGTACCTGATTGTCTACCTGTTTGCCGGCATCGCCGGCAGCCTCCTGCAGATAGCCATGCAGCCCCATTCGCTGATTCCGACTATCGGCGCTTCCGGCGCCATCTCCGGCGTGATGGGCGCCTACTTCGTCCTGTTCCCGCGCGCCCGGGTCCTGACCCTGATTCCGATATTCTTCTTCATCCGCCTCATCTACCTACCTGCCCCGCTCCTGCTCGGGTTCTGGATACTATTCCAGGTCCTGTCCGGCTGCAGTTCGGCTCCGGGCACGGGCGGCGGCGTCGCGTACTTCGCGCACATCGGCGGGTTTGCCAGCGGCATAATACTCGGTCTTATAGTGCGCAACCGCGTGCGCCGGCCGTGGTATGAAATCAGTTAGCGGGGACTGTCCCCGTGGGGACTGTCCCCGCATGGGGACTGTCCCCAAAACCGGGCCGCCTACTGTCCCCAAAACCGGAACTCCCGATTCCTGGTTGCGACGCAGGGCAACCCCCCTTCTCACAGCCGCACTCCTGCTGACCGTCCTGACACGGCTGGCGTTCATCCTGCTGCCCGGTGTTCCGATCGCCACCAAAGCAATCGACTCAATCGGAGACAGTCGCGAGTACGTTGCACTCGCCCGCAACCTCGCCCAACACCAGACCTTCTCCCGCGACTCGGTCCCGCCCTACCGTCCTGAAATCTTCCGCACTCCCGCCTACCCCCTCCTTCTCGCCCTCCCGCTTCTCCTTGCTCCCCATTCCACTTTCACTCTTCACTCTTCACTCCTCTATCTTCTCCTCCTCGTCGGGCTCCTCCTCTCGCTCGCCACAGTCTGGCTGACGTGGAAGCTTGCGCTTGAGCTTGAGCTTACGTCAACGGCGGCTGCGGTTGCGGCGCTGCTCGTCGCGCTCAGCCCCAACCTCGCGTTCCTCTCATCCAAGTTGATCTCGGAAACCCTGTTCGCGCCCCTGCTGCTGGTCTGCCTGCTGCTGCTCAACCGCTTCCGGCAGGCCGGCCGCGTTCCCGACCTCATCGCAGCCGGGGTCTGCTCCGGGCTCCTGGTCCTCACCCGGCCTATCGCCACCTTCTTCCCCCTCCTCCTCGCCGCCTACGTCCTCTCTCTGAAGGGGACTGTCCCCACACGGGGACTGTCCCCAAAGCCCGCTGTCCGCCGGCGCGTCCCTCTCTGGGCTCCCCTGATCCTCCTCGCCTGCGCCTCGGTCGTTGTCGCGCCCTGGGTCATTCGCAACGGCATCAAGACCGGCCGCTACATCATCTCCACCGCATCCGAGCACAATATCTACCTGTACGACGCTGCAACCGTACTGGCCGCGCAGAAAGGCATCACCATCCCGCAGGCGCGCGACACGATGATGGCCGAGGCAACGGCGAAGTTCGGCCCGATCGACACCAATGACGAAGCGACGATGTGGCAGAAACTCGCCGCAATAGCCCGGCCCCATTTCCTCGCCAAGCCCGCGCTTGCAGTTCCGGTCTGGCTGTTCGGGGTCTTTGCCGACTTCCTGAATCCCATCAGCCCGGGCCCATTGCTCATCCACGCCGGTTCCTCACCCGCGCCGGGCAGCGCGAACCTGCTCCAATCATCGCTCGGCCTGCTGGCCAAAGGCAGATTCGTTGACGCATTCCGAACCGCGTGGCAGGTACGCGTAGGCGGTGCCCCGCTGTTCATACTTGTCGTGCTTGCGCTCGCGGCGCTATTCAACCTCATTCTCATCTGGTTCGGACTCGCGAGCCTGTTCCTGCGCCGTTCTCGAAGCCTGCTCTGGCTGCTCCTGCCGATTCTCTACTTCACGCTCCTGACCGGCACGGTCGGCGATGCCCGCTTCCGCGCGCCAATCGAACCGCTCCTCTGCCTCTTCGCCGCCATATCCTTCACCCGCCACGAAAAGACCACCGCCGCGTTGAAGCGGGAATAGACTACGAAAGGCCGCGCCTCTAGCGCGGCCTACTACGCAATGCGCGGGCGGAGTCCGGCAGCGGAACTCCGCCCGCATCGTTCGTGGCCTTCTCACGGCGCGACCGGTGCCGCGACGTTGAACACGTCGGTCCGGACCGCCTGCAGCACCGCCTGAGTCAGACCTCTTGCGGTCCACTTCGTGATCAGCACCGCGGCTTCCTGCGCCAGCGACTCACCGGAGATGTCCTTCCGGGAGAGGCTCCACATCTCGCGGCC
>CAZQZR010000008.1:0-48377 GCA_964597845.1 uncultured bacterium
TCGCGGTCGAGAGCGAACCGGAACTCGAAGAACTGCGGGCCGAACTGGTCGACCGCTTCGGCCGCTACCCGGCCCCGGTCGAGACCCTTTTCCTCATCGCGCTGGTCCGCGTCCGCAGCCGCAGACTCGGACTGCTCAAGGTCAGCCTCAAGAACCACGTCGCGACGATTGTCCGCGCTGACAAGACGGTCACGGCTAAGGGCGGAATCGACGAGCTACTTGTCTGGCTGAAGCGGGACGCGTAGACCGGCAATCTCTATCCGGCGACCCGTACCCTCGACACTCATCCGCACTCGTATTGTCTTGTCCGAGAGTACCTGCTCCGCCCGCTCGGCCCACTCAATCAGACAGACTCCATCACCGCCGAGGTACGCATCGAACCCGATGCCCTCAAGCTCTTCGACTGATGCCCGCAATTCGCCATTCGCCATTCGCCTCTCGCTTCTCTGTCCGAGCCGATACAGGTCGATGTGATACACGGGAACGCGGCCCGGGTACTCGGTGACAACGACGAACGATGGGCTCCTTACCACGCCGGTCACGCCGAGGCCGGAGGCGATGCCTTTTATCATGGTGGTCTTACCCGCCCCGAGTTCACCATAGAAGGCTACGACATCACCCGCCCTGAGATGCGAAGCAAGAGTGCGGCCGAGCTCTATCGTCTCGGCCGCACTCGCAGTTACGAAAACGCTCGGCGCTTGTCGCTCCGTCTAAACTAACTCTACGCTGATTGCGGTCGCTTCGCCGCCACCGAGGCACGCCGCGCAGAGACCCGTCTTCAGGCCGCGGTCCTTCAGGGCGTGGATGATGGACACGATGATGCGCGCGCCGGAGCAGCCGATCGGGTGCCCAAGCGCTATCGCGCCGCCGTTCACGTTCACCTTGTCCCAGTTCCAGCCCAGGCCCTTGCCGTCGGCCAACACCTGCGATGCGAACGCCTCGTTGAGCTCAATCAGGTCGAAGTGATCAATCTTCACGCCCTGCACGTTGAGCAGGTTGTTGATCGCCTTGATTGGCGCGAAGAAGAGCCGCTTCGGCTCGACGCTGCCGGTTGCGTATGCGACGACACGCGCCAGCGGTTTCAGACCTTTGGCCTCTGCGTACGCGCCATCGGCCAGGACCAGCGCCGCGCCGGCGTCATTGATTGAAGACGCATTGCCTGCGGTAACAGTACCGTCCTTGGTGAACACCGGCTTCAAGGCAGAGAGCCTCTCGAACGTCGAGTCCGCGCGCGGTCCCTCGTCGGTCTCGAATACGACCGGGTCACCCTTGCGCTGCGGAATCACGACCGGTGTAATCTCGGCCTTGAACTTGCCGGCCTTGATTGCCGCAATCGCCTTGGCATGGCTGCCCGCAGCCCACTTGTCCTGCTCCTCGCGGGTGATTCCGGCCTCGGTGGCCGTGAAGTCGCCGAGCACGCCCATGTGCACGTCGCCGAAGAAATCCCAGATGCCGTCGTAAATCATCCCGTCCTGCAGCTTCACGTCGCCCATCTTGTTGCCGGTGCGGAGTTGCTTCATGTAGTACGGTACGTTGGACATGGACTCCTGCCCGCCGGTCACGACCACCCTGGCGTCTCCGGCCTTTATCATCTGGCATCCAAGGGCGGTGGCAATCATGCCCGAGCCGCAGACCTTATTCACGGTCAGGGCCGGAATCTCGACCGACAGACCCGACTTGACCGCTGCCTGACGGGCCGGAGCCTGGCCGATGCCGGCCGGGCAGACGTTGCCCATAATCACGCCTTCGACCTCAGCCGGGTTTACTCCCGACCGCTCGACCGCCGCCTTGATCGCCACGGCTCCCAGTTCCGGTGCACGCAGCGAGACCAGCGAACCATGGAACCGGCCCACGGCCGTCCGCGCGGCGCCGACAATCAACGTATCCTTCGCTTTTCCTATCGTCATCATCTACTCCTTTGCTGCCTTCCAATCCGGCTTCTGCTTCGCCAGGAACGCACTGGTGCCGATGGCCGGCTCCTTGGTTGAGAAGCAGACGCCGAACGCTTCAACTTCGTATGAATTCCCAGTTGCCAGATCGGTGTCCTGGCCGAGATTGATGCAGGCCTTGGCCAGTCTCACCGCGGTCGGGCCTTTAGCTGCAATCTTCTTCGCCATTTCGGTCACGGTCTCCATCAACTTGTCGGCCGGCACGACCTTGTTCGCAAGGCCGATTCGCAGGGCCTCGGTAGCGTCAATCGCGTCCGCCGTGAATATCAACTCCTTCGCGATTCCCGGCCCGACGAGCCGCGCCAGCCGCTGCGTGCCGCCGAAACCCGGTATCAGGCCGAGGTTCACCTCGGGCTGCCCGATTTTCACCGTATCCGCCAGCACGCGGATGTCGCATGCGATGGCAATCTCGCACCCGCCACCAAGCGCGAAGCCGTTCACCGCGGCGATGACCGGTTTCTCGGAACCCGCTATCTTCCCGAGCGCGCGGTGGCCGTTCCTGGCGAATTCTCGCGCCTGCATGGGCGTGAACTTCGACATCTCGGCGATGTCGGCCCCGGCCACGAACATCTTGCCCTCGGCATAGATAATGACGACCAGCACGTCGTCCTCGTGCGCGAACCAGTCCATCGTGCGCTCGATCTCGAGCACGACCTCGGTGTTGAGCGCGTTCATCGGCGGCCGGTTCATCTTCAGCCAACCGATGCCGTCTTCTTTTCTGACAATCAGGTATTTGTAATCCATAGGGGCCTCCTGTTCTAGTCCTCACCCGAAACGGATGAGGACATCAATATAGAACGAGGATGGCCGGTGGTCAAGCCGGCACGTTACCGGGTCGGCGTTTGACTGTAACCGGAAAGACGTTATGCTAGTTCAGCTTACGGAGGAGAAAAATATGATAGCCCTTATAGTAGTCCTTGCCCTGATTGTCCTGCTAGTGTTCGTCGCCATCGGGATATACAACACGCTGGTGGTGAAGCGCAATCGCGTTAAGAACGGTTGGTCCCAGATTGACGTCCAGCTCAAGCGCCGGATCGACCTGATTCCCAACCTGGTCGAAACGGTCAAGGGTTACGCCGCACACGAGAAGGCCATATTCGAGCGTCTTGCCGAGGCTCGGTCCCAGGCCATTAGCGCCAAGGGTCCGGCCGAGTCGGCCAAAGCCAACAACGCGCTCTCGGATACGCTGAAGACCCTGTTCGCCGTGGTCGAGAACTACCCGAACCTGAAGGCGAATGAGAACTTCCTCAAGCTGCAGGAAGAGCTCTCCGGCACCGAGAACAAGATATCCTTTGCCCGCCAGTTCTATAACGACGTCGTGATGGACTACAACAACTCGACCCAGATGTTCCCGTCGAGCGTCTTCGCCGGGATGTTCGGGTTCAAGCAGGCCGAGTTCTACAACGTGCCTGAGGCCGAGCGCGAACCGCCCAAGGTGAAGTTCTAGGCCGGAACCGGGAAGTCTCCATCCGCAGATTCCACAGATTCCTGCCCGGAGCCATCTGTGTAATCTGTGGATACCTGCTCCGGAGGGGCTGAAGATGGCGGAACGCAGGAACCTCTACCAGCTCATTGGCGCGAACAAGGTGAAGACCGCCGTCTTCATCATCGCATTCTCGCTGCTGCTCGGGCTGGTCGGCTACGCGTTCGGCTGGTACTTCCACTGGGGAGCCGGCATCTACGCGCTGTTCGGCTTGTTCATCGTCGGGTACAACCTTATCCTCTACTACAACTCGGACAAGCTGGCCCTGGCCGTCAACGGGGCCAAGCCCGCTGACCCGGCTGAGTTTCGCCAGTTGCACAACATCGTCGAGGAAGTCGCGATTGCCGCGGGCACGCCGAAGCCGAAAGTCTATGTCATTGAGGCCGACGCGCCCAATGCCTTTGCGACCGGTCGCAACCCGAGCCACGCTTCGATCGCGGTGACCCGCGGCCTGCTCGGAATCATGAACCGCGAGGAACTGCAGGGCGTAATCGCGCACGAGATGTCCCACGTCCGCAACTACGACATCCTGATAATGACCATCGTCGCCATCATCGGCGGCCTGCTCGTTTTATTCCGGGACGTGTTCCTGCGTTGGGGCCTGTTCGGCGGAGGCCGGCGCCGCAATTCCCGGGGCGGAGGTCAACTCGGGCTGGTTCTGGTGGTCGGCGCTATCGCACTCGCCATCCTCTCGCCGCTGCTGATTGCCCTTATCCGCGCGGCCATATCACGACAGCGCGAGTACCTGGCTGACGCATCCGGCGCGCTCATCGTCCGCAACCCGTACGGGCTCAGTTCGGCCTTGAGGAAGCTGGGGACCTACCAGGGCAAGCTGCGCACCGCATCGGCCGCAACCGCCCACATGTTCATCGCCAACCCGTTCGGCAAAGACCGTGGTCCGTCAATGAACCTGTTTGCGTCGCACCCGCCGATTGAGGAACGGATTCAGCGGCTCGAACAGTTGACCATCCCGGAAGAGCACACCGCAAGTTAGGCCGCGCCGCTCTGCTGTTCCATTCCTCACTGCCCGCCCGGCTTCTTGCCCCTGTATTGCCCGCCCTTGCGGAACCGGTCCCCGTTCCTGACGCACGGCGGCATCTCGCCCTTGAACCTGACCGATTCCGGGCCGAAAACCTCACGCAGTGACACAATCAGCTCGTTGTTCAGCGCCACCCGTTGCTCGCGCAGCTTCATCTCCCGGTGCGAGCCGTCCGGCCGGAGCAGCCTCAGGTAGACAAGACCGTTGCCCGGATGCTCTTCGAGCCGCTCCTTGAGCTTCATCAGCATCACCTCGTCCACGTCCTTCTCCGGAGCCACGACCACGATCGCCGTCAGGAACCGGCTGCAATCGTTAAATAACATCACCCGTTCGGCCCAGAACTGCGGCACGCCGTGGCCGCGGCCGGACGCATCCGCCGCCCGCACCTTCACCGTGCCCTGGATTGCCACCAGGTTGTCGGTCTTCAGCATCGCCCGGCATCCTTCGAGCACGTCGGAGAATACCATCACCTCAATCCCGCCGTCGAAGTCCTCGACCGTGAGAATCGCATACTCCCGGTCCCGCTTGTCCTTACGCGACCGGCGCCCGGTGATGACCCCACCGAGCGACGCCTTCGCCCCGTCGCGCATCGTTTCAATCTGGGCGATGGTCGAAAGGCCCAGAGCCTCGTATTCGGCCCGGTACGGTTCGAGCGGATGGGACGAGAAGTAGAACCCGAACGCGTCTTTCTCGTACACCAGCAAGTCGTGGGTGTCGAACTTCACCGGGGCCGGCTTCGGCTTGTCCTCGGCGGCGCCGAACATGTCGCACTGGCGCTCGGCGAACTGCAGCCTCTCGGACGCCGCCTTGTTCATCTCCCATTCCAGCGAGCCGAGGAGCACGGTCCGGTTCGGCTCGAACCAGTCGAACGCGCCCGCCTTGATGAGCGACTCGGCCGCCTTGCGGTTCACGGTGCCCTTGGTCCGGACCAGGAAGTCGAGCATGCTCTCGTACGGCCCGCTCTCCTTCCGCTCCTTCACGATGAACTCACTCGCCCCGGTCCCGAGGTTCTTGACCCCGGCCAGCCCGAACCGGACGTTGCCGCCGTCAATCGTAAACGGCACGAAGCTCGAGTTCACGTCCGGGGCCAGCACGGCAATTCCCATGCGCCGCGCCTCGTTCACGAACTTCGCCAGTTTCTTGAAGTCGCCGAGTTCGCTCGTCAGGGTCGCGGCGATGAACTCGACCGGGAAGTTCGCCTTCAGGTACGCGGTGATGTACGAGAGGTAGGCGTAGCCCGCGGCGTGGGACTTGTTAAACCCGTAGCCGGCGAACTTGGCCAGCAGGTCGAAGACCCGTTCCGCCTTTGCCTCGGGTATCTTGTTGTACTTCTCGCAGCCTTCGACAAACACGTCGTGCTGGGCCGCCATCTCCTCCGGCTTCTTCTTACCCATTGCCCGGCGCAGCAGGTCGGCCTTGCCCAGCGAGTACCCGGCCAGCGCCTGCGCCGCCTGCATCACCTGCTCCTGGTAAATCATGATGCCGTAGGTCTCACTGCAGATTGGCTCGAGCAGGGGATGCTCGTACTGAATCGGCTCCTTGCCGGCCTTGCGCGCCAGGTATTGCGGAATCAGCTCCATCGGGCCGGGCCGGTAGAGGGCAATCAACGCGATGATGTGCTCAATCCGGTCGGGCATCATCTGCCGGCACAGGTCGCGCATCCCCGCGCTCTCGAGCTGGAACACGCCGACAGTGTCGGCCCGCTGCAGCAGCTTGAACGTCGCGGCATCGTCCAGCGGCATCGTCTCGATGTCGAAGCTCGTGCCCGTGTTCCGGACCAGTTTCGCCGCCTCCTCCACTACGGTCAGGGTCCGCAGGCCGAGGATGTCCATCTTCAAGAGCCCGGCCGCTTCCAGCGCGTACATGTCGTACTGCGTGCAAATGTCCTCACCCGGCGACCGGTAGAGCGGCACCAGTTCAATCAGCGGCTGCGGCGCGATCACGACGGCCGAGGCGTGAATCGATGCGTGGCGGGAGAGTCCTTCGACCTTCCGCGCAATCTCCATCATCTCCTTGTACTCCGGCCGTTCATCGACCGCCTCGCGCAGTTCAGCCACGCCCTTGAGCGCCGGCTCCAGTTCCATGTTCTGGGGAATCAGCTTCGCAATCCGGTCGACCTCGCCAATCGGAACGTCCAGCACCCGGCCCACGTCGCGCACCGCCGCGCGCGCCTGCATTGTACCGAACGTAATAATCTGCGCGACCGAATCCTCGCCGTAGCGCTGCCGGATGTAGTCAATCACCTCCTGCCGCCGGGCGTCCGCGAAATCGACGTCCACGTCCGGCAGGGTGACGCGCTCGGTGGTCAGGAACCGCTCGAAGAGCAGCCCGTACCGCAGCGGGTCGATGTCGGTGATGCCGAGGCAGTAAAGCACGAGACTCCCCGCGGCCGAACCCCGGCCCGGCCCGACCGGTATGCCCTTGGACCGCGCGAAATCCACGATGTCCTTGACCACGAGGAAGTAGCCGGGGAATCCCATCTTCGCGATGACATCCAGCTCGAAGGCGATCCGCTGCTCAATCGCCGGCGTTTCACGATGGTAGCGCCGGTGCAGCCCCTCACGCGCAAGGTGCTTCAGGTACTCAAGCGCGTCGGCAAAGCCGGCCGGCGGCTTGTAGAACGGCAGGTGGAACGTGATGTGCTCAAAATCGAGCAGCAGGTTGCACCGGTCCGCGACCTCGCGGGTCCGCCGCACCGCATTCGGCATGTCGGCGAAGACCCGGCTCATCTCCTCCTGCGAGCGGAAGTAGAGCTCTCCCGATGTCATCTTCATCCGGTTCGTGTCGGAGAGCTTCTTGCCGGTCTGGATGCAGACCAGCGCATCGTGGGCGCGCGCGTCGCCGGGCCGCAGGTAGTGACAGTCGTTCGTGGCGACTATCGGGATGTCGAGCGTTGCGCCCAGGTCGCGGATTCCGGGGATGATCTTCTCCTGGTCGGCAAAGCCCGCCCGCATCACTTCGAGGTAGAAGTTCTCCCGCCCCAGTATCTGCTGGTACTGGGACGCGGCCTGCATCGCGCGCTCCGGGTCGTCGCGGCGCAGGTAGTAGTTCACCTCACCCTTGAGGCAGCCGGATAACCCGATGAGACCTTCCGCGTGCTCTGCCAGCAACTCCTTGTCGATCCGCGGCCGGTAGTAGAACCCCTCGAGGTACGCCCGCGTCGTCAGCTTCATCAGGTTGTGGTAGCCGACTTCGTTTCGGCAGAGCAGGGTGAGGTGGAAACTCGCCTCGTGGATGTCGGCGTCCGGTTTCTTCTCGGTACGGGAACGCGGGGCCACGTACAGCTCGGCGCCGATAATCGGCTTCACCCCGGCCTTCTGCGCCGCCTTGTAGAACTTGATGGCGCCGAACATGTTGCCGTGGTCGGTGATTGCCAGCGCCGGCATCCGGAACTCGGCCGCCAGTTTGACCAGCGCCTCGATGCTCGACGCGCCGTCGAGCAGGCTGTACTCGGTGTGGTTATGGAGATGGACGAAATCCACGTCCGGGGGATTCGTGGTCACGAACCTATAATGCGGAATCACACCGGCATGTCAAGAACGGAGAATAGGACTCGGAAACCGAACCAGGAACTCACTGCAAGGCACGCCCTGGGTCTGGTCGAAGCGACACCTGATTCGCCCGGGATAATGGCTGTGCCATCTCAGCTTTCGGGGATCGACGGCCGGCGCGACGGCGGTTTGACACGAGACCACCGCGCGAGAGGCGAAATGGACTGCGGCCTGCGGATCATGGTCTGTGCTGATGGCGACGGAGACGACCGCGCAGCAACTTGTCGCCGGACTGTCGCAGGTGACCAAAGACTGTATCTCACGCGACCCACGAACTCAGCAAGTAACGTGAGTTCCGTACCTTGACGCCAGCCGGCGCAACGATTCAGGCCTGGACCATGCCGCCTGTCAATTGAGGCTCCGCGTAACCGAGCCATACTGAAGGACTTGACAGGTGCGACCAGAACCACAGTCGCACCCCGTGCAGCGTGGCGCAGTAGCCTGTCTTAACTCGGCGGACATGAATGAGTTAAGCGTACTTTGCAGGCCTTGGCATAGGATGTGCAGTCGTCAAGTGAGGGAGAAGGTCCTCCAAGCAAGCTTACAACCATGCGGCACGGTGGCGGGGCCACGTGCGGCGAATGGCCGTTCCGGCACCCTGTCGAGGGATTCTCTTCCGTGCGTGGGCAAAAACGCAAACAGGACGAAAGGAAGGAAAGGTGTCGTTGGCCGAGACAATCTTCAGGCTCGAGGTACGAGCGACTGCCTTGTCGGTCACGTCAGGGCGGCGGCGGACAGGTGCGGGATATGCACTGCGGCTGCCGCCTGCGACGATTGTTGACACCCAGCCAGTCAGTGGTAGCCTGATTATATGAAAGGCATCGTTTCTTTCTGTACAAGGGTTGGGGAAGGTGTTCCGGTTCGAGTCGCGCCCGAGTCGCGGTCCAAGACGTTCCGGGCCGGCCGGCTGCTGGTCCTGCTCGCCTGCGTCCTGTCCGCGGCCATTGCCCGAGAGTCGGGCTTCGGCGAGTTCCGGGCCGTACAGGAGAGCCTGTCGCGAGTGCCGCCGAAGCTGAGGCTGGAGTGGATGCACGAGCGGGGAATCGAGTTGCCCGGTTACACGAATAGCCGGATGACTGATTCCGGTCTAGCCCTTGTTGGTAAATGGGGCAGAGGTCCGGCAGGCGAGGTCACGGGGAAGGATACTCTGGTTGTGCTGACCCTTGGCAGCGAAGTGGCGCTGCTGAGCTTTGCGAATCCTGATAGTCCACGCGTGCTGTCGGAGATTCAGTTCCCGTCGCTCACGGCGCAGTCTTACCTTGAAGATTCTCTGCTCTACACCAGCAGCAACGCGGACCTTGAGGTGTGGAACGTCGCTAACCCGACGCAACCGGTCAAACGCGGCCAACTGCTCGGCCCGGTCGGGGACTTCTGGATACGGGATACGTTCCTCTACTTCATCCGAAGCGACACGTTCCACGTCCTCAGTATTGCCAATCCAGCCAATCTGCGTGAACTAGGTTCTTGTGCTGAGGCGGGATCAGCCACGACCGGGTCAGACAACACAGTGGTTGTCTGCCAGAGCGGGGGCTTCGCGTTCGTAGACGTGTCCAACCCAGCCAGCCCGCACGAAGTTGGCACGTATCCCTGCGGTCACACGCTCTCTGCTACGGCGCGAGGGAATCTGGTCTGCGTCAGCTTCGAGGAGACCAGCGACCCGTATCCGGTCCGCTTCATTACCCTGGACATCTCGACGCCGAGTTCGCCGCGCCAACTGGCCCGGCTGAACGACTTGGGCGGTTACGACATCTACCTCGACAGCTCGCTTGCGTTTGTGTCGGGGCGCGGGCCGGGCGTGGAGCCGCAGCCGTTCCAGATAGTGAGCATTGCTGATTCCGCGCACCCAGTGTTTCTTGACTCCTGCCGAACGACGGCCAGATACCCCTGGGGGGTGTGGGCGAATCTCGGCCTGCACCGCGTCCTCGTCGCTGACGAAGACGATGGCCTGGGAGTCGTGGACATCAGCAACATCAACAGCCCTGTGTTCGACACCAGTGTTGTCGTTGCCGCCTCGGCAGAAGACGTTTCGATTGCCGGGCACTACTGCTACGTGGCGAACGGGTTGGCCGGGTTGAAGGTGCTCGACCTCACCAATCCGACGCAGCCAACCCAAGTCGGAGAGTTGGACACACTATGGAACGGGGCTTGGAGCCACACTGTTCTCGCACACGACAGCTTCGCGTTCATCGACCGAATCTACCCGTGCCTGCGCGTTGTGGACGTTAGCGACCCGGCGCACCCGGTCATGGCCGGCGGCTCTTCGGCAGTAGACGGGCAACCGCAAGACATGGTTCTGCGCGACAGCTTCCTGTACATCGCCGAGAACTACCAGTTCCAGATTGTCAACGTCGCCCGGCCGCGTGCGCCGCAGGTCGTGGGGACGCTGTCTCTGCCGGATTACTCATCCGGGCTGTGCGTTCAGGACAGTCTGGCCTACGTATCCACGTACCCTTTGGCAATCATCAACGTGTCGAATCCCAGCCAACCTGAAATCGTCGGCTCGATAGCACGTGGAGCATGGAGCGTCTTCGTCAAGGACATGCTTGCCTATCTGCCAAACGTTGGTCTGTTCGTCTGGAACGTCGCCAATCCAGCCGCGCCGACGCCGGTTGACTCGCTCACATTTGGTCACATGGTATACGACGTAGTGGTCGTTGACTCGCTGGCGTATCTGGCCTGCTCGGATGGGCTGCGACTCGCTAACGTCGCCGACCCGCACAACATGAGGGTGATTGCGCTTCACAGCTTGCCGTACATCGGTTGGCGGCTGGTCTACGACTCGCCATACGTGTACGTGGCGACGCAAGACGCCGGGGTGTGCATCTTCGAGACCACGGCCACCGGTGTCGCCGAAGCCACCAAGCCGTCGCACCCAAGAGGTGGTATCCGCCTTGCGCCAAACCCGGCGCGGA
Organism: uncultured bacterium; assembly: GCA_964597845.1. Classification (GTDB taxonomy): domain Bacteria; phylum Hydrothermota; class Tepidihabitantia; order Tepidihabitantales; family Tepidihabitantaceae; genus UBA2258. Next base: position 10,935 of record CAZQZR010000008.1, read on the forward strand.
ACTGGGTAGATATCATTGTGACTTCACCTTTGACTTCGCCCTGCCGGTTCACGCTGTTTGACGCGACCGGCAGAGAAGTCGCGTCTGTCAACGTAGCCCCCGGCTCTATCAACGAAAGGAGGACTAGAATCGAACTCGGACACCTGGCACCCGGCCTGTACTTCTTGAGAGCCGGCATGGAAGGCCAGCCCGGTGTGCTGAAGATAGTGAAGCAATAACAGGAGGTAGAAATGAAACGTCTGATGCTTGTGGCCGTCATTGCGGCCATAGCAGCGCCGACTTGGTTGACGGCGCTAACGAAAAGCTACGATGTGGTGCCATACAAGAACTGCATCGCCCAGACTGACACCGCTTGGCCCAATAACCGAGTCTCCCAATACTACCGCAACACGCTGGACGAGTTGACGCGCATAGATGTTTGGATAGGGGATACGTTCAGTCACTCCGGCTTCAACGTTGGGGTATTCGACTCAGCGTTCCCGACCCATCGGCTGGCTTACGCGGAGGGGGTCGTTCCCACACAACCATGGGCGTGGCTGCGCTTCGACCTCACGCCGGAGACGACCTACAAGCTGACCCGTGGCCGGACGTACAAGGTGGTCGTGACCCGGCCGTCGGGCGGGGCGGTCTCGTTCGCCTACTGCGACACAAACCCCTACAAGTACGGCTGGCTGACTGTCGGCAGCATCGCACACGGTTACTGGGATTTGGCGGCAAGGACTGCTATTTGACAATGACGGAACAGGGCCGATAATCGTCTCGTGAACAGGATTAAGATAGCCACCTTTCTGTTGGGCTTGGGGTTGATGGTCAGTGCCGTTGCCGCGCAGTCCAGGCGGGACGAGATGGCGGTGATGGATTCGCTCCGTGCGGTTCATCCTCGCCTGCGGAACCGGTGGCTGAATGAACGAGGGCTGGAGCTTCCGGGCTACAATGCTCCTGTGCCGGAAGCGGACCGACCGGACTCGAGTGGACTTCGACTGGTTGGCAAGTACGGCCGCGGGCCATCAGTGGAAGTGACGGGGAAGGATTCTCTCGTATTTCTCTCACTTGGCAGCGAGGTGGCCATCATTAACTTCGCAGACACGGCCAACCCGCACGTCCTCGCCGAAGTGCAGGCAATGGGGCTGGTCACACAGGCGGCAGCGCACGACTCGTTCCTGTACGTCGGGTGCAACTCCGGGCAGGCTGGCATTGAAGTCTGGAACGTCCAGAACCCGTCCGCTCCCGTGTTCCGCAGCCGCACCTCAACCCTGCTCTCCGACTTCTGTATCAGAGACACGTTCCTGTATCTGACCCAATCGCTGTCCGGCCCGAACGACACCTTCAAGATCTACAGCGTCGCAAACCCCGCGAACGTTCGCTTGGTTGGTTCCTGTCAGGACTCCGGCGACGCCGTCACCGTAACCAACAACGCCGCCTTCCTTGCCGACCGCTGGGGTCTGTACTCAATCGATGTCTCGGACCCGCGGAACCCGCATCAGGTGGGCACGTACGCCGGCATGCCGATTTCGGTCGAAGGCCGGGGCAACATCTGCTGCGTGACGTTTGGGAATCCGAACCAACCGGAGTGGCTGCGCTTCACGGTGCTGGACGTGACCAACCCGGCAAACATGGTGCCGCTTGGCTCGATTGACAGTTGCGGCGGTTACGACATTCACTTGGACAGCTCGCTGGCATTCGTGTCAGGCTACTATACTGGCGGCCACGAGTTTCGGGTCGTGAGCATCGCAGATAGCAGCCATCCGGTGCGCGTGGGCGCGTGTTCCACTCCGGGCGACAACTGGGGAGTCTGGTCGTGCATGGCGCGCCGTCGGGCTTTCGTGGCTGACAACTACGAGGGGCTTTCCGTCATCGACCTGCAGAACCTGTCCGCTCCGCTTCTAGACACGACCATCGTCGCCGCAGCGTTCGCCAACGATGTGCATGTTGCCGAGTCCGTGTGCTACGTGGCCGACGGCCCTGCCGGCATGCGGATTCTGGATTTGTCCGACCCGACGCGTCCCAGGGAAATCGGCGCTGTTGACACAACCGGCGACTGCTACTCCCAATCGGTTGTTGCGAGGGACAGCTTCGCGTTCACGGACTGGGCGTACCCATATCTTCGGTCCATCTCCGTCACTGACCCAGCCAAGCCCGACAAGGCTGGTGCGTGCATCATCTTCAACCGTGCCGAGGATATGGCCCTGCGGGACAGTCTGTTGTACGTGGCCGAGGACGACAAGCTCCAGATTGTCAACGTCGCCCGGCCGCGCCAGCCGCAGGTCGTGGGGACACTGTCGTTGCCGGAGCGTTCTGGTGAACTCATTCTCGCCGATACGTTTGCCTACGCCGCGACCTACGCCGGAGTCGTGATTGTAGGCGTTGCCAGGCCGCAGAGTCCGTATGTGGTCGGGACTTGGCCCAGAGACGCCATTGGAATCGACCTCCGCGACACGATTCTCTACGCCGTAACCTACTCGAGCCCCACCGAGGATGTGCTTCTAAGCCTGAGTGTCGCAAATCCCGCCGCACCATACCTGCTTGATTCAGTGATTGTGCCGAGGACTATGTTCGATGTTGTCGTCATAGACACGGTCGCATACGTAGGCGGCTGGGAACTTAGGTTCGTCAGTGTCACGGACCCACGCGACCTGCGGCTCTTGGGCGAGCGCTGGGTACCGCCGAGTCTCAGCATTCGGCGGCTGCTCTACGAACCGCCATACGTCTACGTCGCGGCTACCGATGGCGGCGTGTGCATCATGGAAACACTACAAACGGGCGTCGCTGAACCGGTCGAACCGCGAACACTGGCGGCCGGTATCAACGTGACCCCAAGCGTAACAAGGAGGTTCATCAGAGTCCGCGCAGTCGGGGAGGAACAACCCCTGGCACTGGCCGTCCATGATGTCATGGGCAACCAGGTCGCCGCGCGGCTGAGTCGTACCGGTGGGCTCTATCTTGTGGACATGCAGAACGTGCCGGTCGGTGTCTATCTGGTTTGTGCCAGGACAGCGACTGGCACGCAAACAGCAAAGGTCATAAAAACCAGGAGGTAGAACGTGAAACGGACTGCAACGCTCTTGGCATTGCTGGTCGCTGTGGCATTGCCACTGAGCAAGGCATATGATGTTGTTCCCTACAAGAACTTCATCGGAACGCAGCCTCAAGGTCGTGTCGGCGTCACACAATACTACCGGAATACGCTGGACGACATCACGAGAGTAAGCGTCTGGGTTGGGGACGCCAGCAACCCGGCGGTCTTTGACGTGCAAATCAAGGACAGCGTGACCGGCGTAGTGGTTGCGGAGAAGCTCGGGCAAGCGCCGGGGCAATCCTGGAGTTGGCTCAACTTCGACTTGACCCCGAAGCCGGACAAACCCGTCCGGGGCCGGACCTACAAGGTCGTCGTGACCCGACCGTCCGGTGCGCCGATCTCATTCGCGTATGATACGACGAACCCCTACACGTACGGCTGTCTGCTGGTCGGCAGCATCGCGCACGGTTACTGGGATTTGGCGGCGAGGATTACGGTTTGACAATGACGAAGCGGGGCCGATAATCGTCTCGTGAACAGGATTAGGATGGCCGTCTTTCTGTTCTGCTTGGGGTTGATAGCCAGCGCCGTTGCCGTGCAGTCCAGGCAGGACGAGATGGCGGTCATGGACTCGCTACGGGCAGTTCATCCCCGGCTGCGTGCTGCATGGCTGCACGACCGGGGATTCCCCGATGTCACACGGCCGTCGCTCGATTCTCAGGGTTTGCGAGTCGTCGGCCGCTGGAGCTTCGGCCCGGCCTCAGATGTTGATGGTTCGGTGACACCCACCGAGACAATCGTGGCATTGGCTCGCGGTTCCGGGGTCAGCCTGCTCCGACTCAGCCGGGGCGAGTCGCTCAGGGTTAACCTGCTCTCTGACATCAACTCGGACGGCCTTGCGTATCAGGTCAGGATTCGCGATTCTCTCCTGCTGGTCAGCACCGGCGCTGGTCTCGACCTGTACAGCGTGGCCGACGTCCGTAGTCCGATTCGACTCTCGACAATAGGCATGGTATGCACCGGCTTCGACTTCAGGGACTCCCTGCTGTATGCGCTCGGGAACAACGACAGCTTCCGAGTCTATAGCATAGCCGAGCCGGCGGCCCCGCGACTTCTGGGAGCCTGCCGGGACTCCGGTGGCTCGGTGAGCGTGGCCGGCAACACGGCATTCATCGCCGAGGGTGGCGGGCTGTATGCGATAGACGTCAGCAATCCGTCGTCCCCTCATCGGGTCGGCTCCTATCCCGGCTGGGCGATTTCCGCGACCGCAAGAGGAGACATCTGCTGCGTCACGTTCGGGAATCCCAACGAACCGCGCTGGCTGCGTTTCTCGGTGCTTGATGTATCCGACCCGACCAATATGCAGCAGATTGGCTACATCGACAGTTGCGGTGGGTACGACGTCTACCTTGACGGCTCGCTGGCCTTCATCTCCGGATACTACACTGGCGGGCACGAGTTCCAAATAGTGAGCATCGCGGACAGCACGCACCCAGTACGGGTTGGTGATTGTACTACGTTGGGGTACAACTTCGGCGTGTGGGCAAATGCTTCCACCGGAGCGGCATTCGTGGCTGACGACTACTGCGGCTTGGACGCCATCAACATCGTGGACCTGGGCCATCCGAGGGTCGATTCCGTTGCGCTGCGCGTCGGCTTCGCGAAGGACGTCAGTATTGACGGGAACCTTTGCTACGTTGCCAGCGAGATGGCCGGGCTGAAGGTGTTGGACATCAGCGTGCCCTCCGTGCCGTGCTGGGTCGGAGACATGGACACAGCTTATGATGACCTCGTGTCTTGGGCAGTGGCCGCTCGGGATAGTTTTGCTTATGTGTCTTGGGGCCCGGGGAGTTCGCCACTCCGTTCGATTGATGTCACGGACCCTTCGCACCCGCGAATGGCTGCGGGCTGCGGGACGACGACGTGGCCGGAGGACATGGTGCTTCGTGACTCGTTCCTCTACGTGGCCGAAGACTACGTGTTCCAGATAGTCAACGTCGCCCGGCCGCGTGCGCCCCAGGTCGTGGGGACGTGCGGGCTGCCGGAACGGTCTCGCGAAGTCATCCTCTCTGACACGCTCGCCTACGTCGCGAACTTCGGCGGAGTCCTCGTGCTGAGTGTGGCGCGCCCAGACAACCCGCGTGTTGTGGCGAATTGGCCGAGATTGGTCACGGGAATCGACATGCAAGACACCGTGCTCTATGCGGTAACATACTCGAACGACACTGACGATGTGCTCCTCAGTCTCAGCATCGCGAATCCTGCAGCTCCCTACGTGCTCGACTCGGTCATCGTGCCGCGGACCATGCACGATGTCGCGGTTGTGGATACAATCGCCTATTGCGCGGGTTGGGAGATGGCGTTCGTTAGCGTTGCGGACCCGCGTAACCTCCACCGGCTGCCCGACCGCTGGGTGCCGCCGTCCTGGATTCGGCGGGTCATCTACGCGCCGCCGTACATCTACACGTGCTGTACCGATGGCGGAGTCTGCATCCACGAAACGCTTGAAACCGGCATCTCGGAGGAGGCGAAACGCTCGGTGGTAGGGCAGGTCACGGTTGCGCCCACGGTAACCACCGGTTGGGTTCGGTTCCTGACCAATGACGCGGAACCGTGGCAGGGGCAAGTCACGGTGTACGACGCAACGGGCGCCCAGTGCGCCGTGACGTCAGGTTTCAACGGCAGCAGGAACATTGACCTGTCTAGTGCTCCCGGAGGGGTCTACCTGCTGCGACTCAAGACGGACAAAGGGAGCAGTATCGTGAAGGTAGTCAAAACAGCAAGGAGGTAACTCATGCACCGAGCAGCAATGCTGTTTCTGTGCCTGACGGCAGTGGCATTTCCGCTGTCGAAAAGCTACGATGTGGTGCCCTATAGTAACTGCATCGGCACGCAGACGCAAGGTTACGTTGGCGTCACCCAATCCTACCGCAACACGCTGGACGACATCACGCGGGTGAGCGTCTGGATTGGAGATACGTTCACTGGAGGGACATACAGCGTCGAGGTCAAGGATGGCAACACAGTCGTGGCGAGGCGCTTGGGCGTACCGACGTACAAGCAGTGGGCTTGGCTGGACTTCGACTTCGACACCAACCTTGTCTCGCCGGTGCGCGGCAAGGACTACAAGGTCATCGTCACCCGCGAGAACGGCCAGCCGATTTCATTCGCGTATGATACGACCGACAAATACCTGTACGGCTGCCTGTCGGTCGGCAGCATCGCACACGGTAGATGGGATTTGGCGGCGAGGACTGCTATTTGACAATGACGGAACAGGGCCGATAATCGTCTCGTGAACAGGATTAAGATAGCCGCCTTTCTGCTGAGCTTGGGGTTGATGGCTAGTGCCGTTGCCGCGCAGTCCATGCGGGACGAAATGATGGTAATGGACTCGCTTCGGTCTATCCACCCTCGGCTCCGAGCCGCATGGCTGCGTGCCCGAGGATTCCCCGACGCCGCACGGCCGTCGCTCGACTCTCAGAGTTTACGTGTAGTCGGACGCTGGAGCTTCGGCCCGGCTGCCGATGTTGATGGTTCGGTGACGCCCACGGAGACAATCGTAGCACTGGCGCGCGGTTCCGGGGTAAGCCTGCTCCGACTCAGCCGGGGCGAGTCGCTCAGGGTGAGCCTGCTCTCTGACATCAACTCGGACGGACTTACATATCAAGTCCGGATTCGCGATTCTCTCCTGCTGGTCAGCACCGGCGCTGGTCTCGATCTGTACAACATAGTCGACGTCAGCAATCCGATTCGACTCTCGACAATAGGCATGGTGTGTACCGGCTTCGACCTGAGGGACTCCCTGCTGTATGCGCTCGGAAACAACGACAGCTTCCGCGTCTACAGCATAGCCGAGCCGGCGGCCCCGCGACTTCTGGGAGCCTGCCGGGACTCCGGTGGGTCGGTGAGCGTGGCCGGCAACACGGCGTTTCTCGCTGAGGGAGGCGGGCTGTACGCAATAGACATCAGCAACCCCGCGTCGCCTCATCGGGTCGGCTCCTATCCCGGCTGGGCCATTTCCGCGACCGCAAGAGGAAACATCTGCTGTGTCACCTGGGGCAACTCCAACGAACCGACTTGGCTGCGCTTCTCGGTGATGGACGTCTCGGACCCTGCCAACATGCGTCAGATTGGTTACATCGACAGTTGCGGTGGGTACGACGTCTGCCTTGACGGCTCGCTGGCCTTCGTGTCCGGCTACTACACGGGCAACCACGAGTTTGAGATAGTCAGCCTGGCAGACAGCTCGCACCCAACGCGGGTCGGTAGCTGTGCCACACTAAGCAACAACTTCGGCGTGTGGGCGAGTCTTGCTAGCGGTTCTGCGCTCGTGGCCGACGACTTCGGCGGCTTGGACGTCATAGACATCACGAACATCAACCAGCCCCGAATTGACTCGGTGGCGCTTCGTGTCGGCTTTGCCAAGGACATCAGCGTCGCGGGAAACATCTGCTACGTTGCGAGCGACGCCGCAGGAATGAAGGTGCTGGACGTGAGCGACCCGTCAGCGCCAACGTGGATCGGCGACCTGGATACCGCGTACAACAACCTGACTTCGTGGGCGGTCGCTGCCAGAGACAGTTTCGCCTACACCTGCTGGTCGTATCCCTACTTGCGCACCATCGACGTGACAGACCCTGCGAAGCCGCAAATGGTGGCTTCCTGTTCCGTGTTCAGGCACCCCGAAGACATGGTTCTGCGCGACAGCTTCCTATACTGCGCCGAGGACTACCGTTTCCAGGTCGTCAACGTCGCCCGGCCGCGTGCACCCGTAGTCGTGGGGACGTGCGCGCTGCAGAATGCCTCGCTGGACCTCTTTGTCGCCGATTCACTAGCCTACGTCAGCAACTGGCCGTCGCCCATCATCAACATCAGCGACCCAGGGCACCCCGAGGCAGTCGGGAATTTCCCGATGCCCTTGGGCGGGGTATACGTCCGAGATACGTTCGCTTATCTCGCCATGTCCTACGATTCGATGTTTGTCTACAGCGTAGCGAATCCTGCCCTGCCCGTTCGGCTCGGCAGCCTCGATTTCTCCGGTGGACGGCAGTATGCGGAGTACAACCTTGACATTGAAGTGCTTGACACCATTGCTTACATTGGGGGCTGGCATCTCAAGACTGTGAGCGTCGCAGACCCCAGGAACCCGCGCGAGGTCGGGGAACGCTGGGATCCCCCGTCGTCCTACATATCCAGACTGACGTACGCCGCACCCTATCTCTACGTCGCTTGTTCCGACGGTGGAGTATGCATCATGGAGACGTTGCAGGCTGGAATCAGTGAGCCAGCCCGAAGGCCAGCAGCAAGTCGCATTTCAGTGACACCGAGCCTGACCCGGGGTCCAGTCCGCGTCGCGTTCTGCGTCCCGGGCAAGGCATTTGACCTGGAGGTGTTCGATGTAACAGGGAACCTGATACAGAGCAGGACCGGTTCGATGAGAGGGGCACAGACCATCGACCTGACCAGCGCCCCTGACGGTGCATATCTGGTCATGGTCAAGACCGATGTTGGTATGAGCACGACGAAAGTCGTGAAAACAAGGAGATAAAGTATGAGAAGGACAGCAGTTCTGCTACTTGCTGTGGCGGCAGTTGCACTGCCGCTCAGCAAGAGCTATGACGTGGTCCCATACAAGAACTGCATCGGGACCGCGCCCGGAGGCGCGCAATTCGGCGTCGCCCAATACTACCGCAACACGCTGGACAACGTTACGAAGGTCAGTGTCTGGATTGGGGACACCTTCACGGGCGGGAGATACAGCGTTGAAGTTCAGGATGAGGACGAGAATCTGGTCGCCTCCAAGTACAACGTGCGGGCGGCAGGGCTGTGGCAGTGGACTGACTTCGACCTGGACCCAGGTCCAATCGAGCCCGGCCGCGGTAAGGACTACAAGGTCATTGTCACCCGCGAGAACGGCGAGCCGATCTCATTCGCCTACTGCGACACAAACCCCTACAAGTACGGCTGCCTGCTGGTCGGCAGCATCGGACACGGTAGCTGGGATTTGGCCCTACGCATTTACGGCACCTATGATGCGGTAGATTCGAGCTACTGGGCGATGGTGCCGGTGGTGCCAGAGGACTCCGCGGACCTAAGGCAAACGTGGTTAGACCGGGCAAGCGAGGCCGGCGTTGGTGCCGCGAGGTTTGAGATTCGATGGGACCAGGTGCAGCCTGGACTCCTGGAGAACTTCAACTTCAGCGGAGTGGACGATGAACTCTCATTCCTGACGGACAATGCAGGCTGCCGCGTGTTCTGCCTGCTCAACTACTGCGCTCCGACGGCGAGCAGCCGGTGGGATACTACGGCCGGGGGCGATACGTACACATGCATCACCTGTGCCCCGCGTGGTCTGTTCGAGTCGGTTGATAGTCCATCCAACTACTGGGCTCGGTTCGTCGAACAGACCGTGCGTCACTTGGACAACACGGGACACTCGATACACGCCTACGAAATATTCAACGAAGTAAACGACACATGCACATCAGTGCGGATTCGTGACTCGCTAGGTATCATGGGTTGGTGGCAGCGGCCCAACTTGGACTATCAGACTGGCTTCGATAGTCTGGAAGGATTGTGCTCGCTGTACGTACGCCTCTGCCAGGTCGCCGAATCAGTGATTCACCACAGCGGCCTTGAAGGGCACGATGGAGACACGATTCTCATCGGCGCATTGGCCAGGGTGACCGACGGGGACACCTTGCAGGGTCTGGTTGCAGGCAAGGACTGGCTTCGTACCTGCTACAAGATCGGCACGCAGCGCGGCCGCGTGGAACCGTTCTGGGACGGCGTCTCGGTGCATCCCTACCAATGGCAGGACAACTTTGACTCGACCTTCAAGGCGAATGCTGACACATTGCGGACCATAATGGGGGACCACCTTGGGCCGCTATGGTCCACCGAGATCGGCTGGGATACTGCGAACGGGTGGCCGGCGGCGCAGGAACGCAATGCCCGGAATCTCTGCAAGACCTTCGCGACGAGCAAGGCATCAGAGGCGTGGCCCGAAGGGGGCTATGATCTCGCCTGCTGGTGGTTGTTTCGCGAGAGCGGCGCCGAGCATTGCGGACATTTCCCACTACTGGACTGGACGATGACTCAGCCGTACATGTCCTTCTACGCCTGCAAGCAGATGACGCACGCGCTCACCGGCAAGCGGTTCAACGGGCGGGTGATGACGGGCGACACGGCCACCGACACGCTGGTGCGGATGTATGAGTTCGAGGACCCGGTCTCTGCCAAGAAGACATGGGTGTGCTGGCGGAATGAGGACGGAACCGAGCAGAACGTAGACGTGAAGCTGCCGACACGGTCGGACACGACGCTGGCAACCAAACTGGACTACGACGGAAGCGAGTCGTCAGATCAGGCCTTCGTAGACACTAATGGGTGGTTGCATGGGAGTATTGAAGACCGGCCGGTATTCATCACAGAGAGTTCGGCGACGAGCAGGCCGGACCTCAAAGTGGACAGCATTCGCCTCGTGCCGTCTCAGCCTGCCATCGGGAGACCGCTGACGGCGCACGTCTACTTTCGTAATGTCGGCAACGCACCAACACCCCTGGCAGACCCGCCGACCCCCGCACCATATCTCACCTGGGTCGTGCTGCGGCACAACGGAGACTCGGTCGCCCAGGCATGGTATCTACAAGAGCTGCACGACGGCGATGCCGACTCCGTCTCGATTTACGTGAGTTCGGTGCCGGATAGCTGGCGCGGTTCCGCGCTGTTCGACGCCACCGCGAACTACAAACAGAAGTACGTCGAGCTAAACGGCATGGACGACAACTCAGCGTACAAGCGGGTCTTCATTCCGCTCTTTCCGACCGGCGTGGTCGACGCCGTGGTGCCACCGGGCGGGAAGACCGATGCGGCACTGCTGCCCATAAGACTGACCAGTTCGTCATGGGAGAGCGATTCCACCGGGCTGACGTCCGCCGACAGCGCCCGTGTTATCTTCGCCTGGTTCGGCCAACATGACAGCGTGGTTCAGGCGGAAGATACTACCGCATGGTTCCCGTTCTGCGCGGACACGGCGCTTCAGTTCCCGCGCGGGTGCGGTAAGTTCAAGGTCTATGCGCAGTTCCGTGACAGCGGTGCCAACGATAGCCCGGTCTACCCTGACTCCGCAGACACGGTCGTGGTATTCGATTCCGTGCCGCCGGCCGGCAGCATCGTTGTTGGCGCCGGAGCGCGGTTCGCGCCGAGCGCGACCTGTACGCTGCGGCTTGCTGCTTATGACTCGGCATCAGGGGTCTGCGAGATGCGCTTCTCCAACCGAATTCCAGTGAATCTGGCCCGAAACGGCGCGTTTGTGGCAACAGACGGCTCATGGGGTTTCACAAATGGCGGGTACGATTCCAGCCTCCAGATGGCCGTGTTCTCGGTCAGCCCGTCGCAGGAGTCCCGAGCAAGACAGTTCGTGCCGGCCGAGTCCATCTCGGCTCGCTACGGTGATTCGTGCGTTCTGGAGGCAAGCATCCTGGCCCACATGCACGACGGCGACGCTACCGGCGACGTGTCGTTCTGGTACTACTCGACGAGACAGGATACGAGCCTGCACGATACGCTCTGGTCACTGGTCGATTCCGCCTGCTACTCCGGCGACCTGCTGTCGCTTACCGGTCGGTACAACCTTGCGACCCGGTTCCTGCTGACGCCACCGGCCTCGGATTCGGAGTGGGTCTGGCGCGGCGGGATGGTGAAAGTCCGGGCTCAAGGAGTCGAAAGCGGGACCGGAAACGTCTGGGCCGACAATGTAGGGTTGAACTTGTTCCAGCCTCAATCGGGCTGCGCCTGGTGGGGTGCTTACGACACGCTGGCCGCATGGAGCATGGGCGGTGCAGCCGGCCAGCACGTAATCCGCGCGCTGTATCTCGACTCCGCGGGCACCGAGAACGAAGTCGCCTTTGCCGACACCGTCATCCTCGACACGATGCCGCCGTTCGTCCACATCAGCCTGCCACAGCTCGGCCAATATGTCAGCGGCATAACCGAAATAACCGGATGGGCCTACGACTCGATTGAAACGGCCAGCGATACTTGGTTCGCGTCCCGACGGCTCTCCTACCGGCACCAGGACTCGACCAACTGGTTGCCCGTGACCCCTGATTCGGTATCCTATTCACCCGCCTACAAGAACGAGAACCCCCTTTTCGGCCCGGCAGTGCACCTCGGGTACTGGAACACCGGTTCGCTTCCGATTGGTAACTACTACATCAAGGCGTCAGATGACGATTCAGCCGGCCATTCGTCGAGCCACATCATCTGGGTCGTCGTCTCCAACGGGGGCATGGGCGGTAACTCCTGCGGCGGGCCTGAGGGCGGCGGGACCGGCCTCGGAGAGGGGTCGATCTACGTCGGCTCCGCCACGGGCCAGGTGCTGCACTTGAGCGATGACCTGGACTCGCTCGACTGCTTCCAGGTCACGGATTCGGGCTCCCAGGCCTATGTGACTGCCATCCTTGAGACGAAGGACGATAGCCTGCTCGTCCTCGATGCCCGCAACCGGCGCATCCACAAGCTGCACCGAAACGGCCAGAAAGGCAGAAGGCTGGTCTCGGGACTCTCCCTCCCGGTTGGCGTCACGAGAGACGACAACGGCAACCTATGGCTGGTGGACAGAGACATCAGCAGGATCGGCAAGTTCCGCAGGGACGGCACGTTGGTCTTCACGAGAGGCGGACCGGGCCAGGATTCGACCAACCTCAACTCACCTGAGGCCATCACGGTCAAAGGCGGCCTGGTCTACGTGGCCGACACAAAGAATAGCCGCATAGCAGTATGGGACACGAGCGGCAACTACGTGGCAGCCATCAAGGGCGACTTCCAAGACCCGACCGCGGTCATGGTCACGGATTCGGGCGCAATCTACCTCACGGACGGCTCTGACGGCGAGCTCAAAGGCATCACGCCATTGGGCGGCAACATCGTTGCCGGTACGGCATCGGGCGGCAGCAAGCTCCGGGGACTGGTCCCAAGCGAGAACGGGCACAGCGTGTTCACGCTTGCGCCGCAACCGAACACGGTATACAAGCTCCGTATCCAGAGTGACGACAGCATACCCGGCGGCGTGCAGTCGCAACGCGACCTCAACCTGCCCAAGTTCCTGAGCCTCGCCCAACCTTTCCCGAACCCGGCAAGGACAAGGCTTAACATCAGCTATGCCCTGCCCAGACAGACCCGAGTCAGCGTCAAACTCTACGACATCGCGGGTAAGCTCGTGGCTACGCTCGCGAGCGGCGAGCAGAAGCCGGGCTACTACAACCTGACGTGGAACCGGCAGGACACGAAAGGGCGCAGTTGTGCCTGCGGCGTCTACTTCTGCACGTTGAGTGCTGAGAACAAGCGCTTCAGCCGAAAGGTGGTCCTGACCGAGTAGGTACGAAGACTGCGATTGCCTTAATTGGGGCGCGCGGGAGCGCGCCCCGTCTTGTCGCGCCTAATCCAACTCGCCACGGAGTTCCATCTCGCCGAACAGGACGATGACGGCTTGCTTCATCATGGTGAACGGCTCGGGCGGAAGCTCATGGCCAACGGCCCACCCGTCGAGCTTGGCCATCGCCTTTCCCCGCCAGACCGGCCGGGTCTTGCGCGTCCGGCGCAGCGCGACGAAGACCTTGCGGCCATGGGTGAGGCCGGCTTCCCGACATAATTGCCTGAGCCTCGCCCCTACTTCCTTCGTGAGTAAGGCGGCATTAGAACCGGCAGGCTTCGCTCCGGAGCCCATACCGGAAGTTTAGCCACAGTATACAGCTTCATCAAGCACGTCCGAGTCATAACTTCAGCCTTCACAATTGCTTATTTGGCCTTTCCGAAAGTCCCCTCCGCCGTTCCCCCCGTAGCGGGTCCAGTTGTTCTCTCTGTTGCTCTGCCAGTTGTGGTGTGGGTCGTTCTACCCGTTGCTGTCCCGGTTGCTCTCGGAATCGCTTCCCCGGTTGCTGTCCCGGTTGCGGGCCGAGTTGCGGTCCCCGTTGCTCCATCCATTGCTCCAGCCGTTGCTCTACCGGTCGTTCTGGCCATTGCGGTCTGAGTTGCCGGCCGAGTTGCTGTCCTCGTTGCCCTCCACGTTGCTCTCCGGATTGCGGGTAGAGTTGCTTCCCGAGTTGCTCTCCAAGCTGCTCTGCCCATTGCTTTCCCGATTGCGGGTACGGCTATGGCCCCGACCACAGGTTTCGACGTACTACGCAACGGCCCAACCCTCACCACAGCATTAGACTCATCCCGGCCGAAGTCGGTTTCCCGGCCCGGCGTACCGAAGGCGGGCCGCCCGGCATTCGTCATTCAAGCATTGGGGATTGATTAGTCATTGGCAATTGGGACTTGGGAATTCCCGGGTCGTAGACCCGGGTTAGGGTTTCTGCTCGAACTCGAGGTGCAGCTTGAGACGCGGGCCGGTGAACTCGGGCGGCAGGGGCGGCAACCGGTCGAGGACGAGCAACGCACGCTCGCAGGACGCGTCATAGGCCCCGTCCCCGGACTTCTTCTCGACCTTCACGTCCTTGACCGTTCCGTCCCGCTCAATGATGAACATGACCGTAGCGGTCAGCACTTTCGTACCGCCCGCGTAGGGATTGAGCCAGTTGTCGGAGATGCGGGACAGGATCACGTTCAGGTAGTATGAATAACCAAGCGCCTCGGCCCCTTCGATCCTCGCGCCGAGTCCCTGCCGCTTGACCACGTTCGAGCCCTTTTTGGGCTCGGCCTTGGCCGGCGCTTTGGCCTTGGTCTGCGCCTTCGGCTTGGATTCCACTAGCGTTGTGCCTTTGGTCTCGGTCGCCGGCAGCGGCGTGCCCGGACTGACCACGGCAACGTTGAAGACTATCGGCTTCCTGTTATCGCGCGCGACGTGGCTCATGGTCACTAGCGCGGCAATGCCTACGACAAGGACGTGGCCGGCAAAAGACAGGAGCAGTTCCGGGGTGCGCCAGCTGCTCTCCGCTCTTGTCTTCGTGCTCATGGGGTCCGAATCCTAATTCCTAATTGCCAATTCCTAACGAAACCCCAATGTCCCAACGACCAAGGCTGACGGACGCGTGATGCTTGGACATTTCCTCTTTCGTTGGGCATTAGGTATTGGGAATTGGTCATTCGAGTGACGGCCTGCCGCGAACCGGCATCAGCCAGCATGGCAAACTCTCTACTTGGGCAGGGCGACGAGCCCTATGTTGGTTATTCCCTGCTCCCGGATGTCGCCGAGCACCGACATTATCACACCGTACTCAACGCTCTTGTCCGCGCGCAGGTATGCGCGGTCGTAGCTCCCGCGGCTCAACTGCTCCCCCAGCGCCTTGGCAAACCCCGAGACCGTAGTCAGCTTCTTGCCGACGTAAATCTCGCCGTCGGCCTTGATGCTGACCTCGATGCCTTCCTTGGTCTGGGGCTGGACCGACGAAGTCCGGGGCAGTTCAAGGTCAACGCCCTGGTTTCGGCTGAACGCGGTCGAGACCCCGGCAATCAGGAATATGACCATCAACGTGAAGCTGATGTCCGCGAGCGAAGTGATGTTCATCTCGGCGAGGAACTTCAGCTTGCGCTCTTTCACGACCGGCTCCGCTCCTCAACCTGCGACCCGACGATTTCCCGGCGCATGATGCCGGTCAGCTCGGACGCGAACCGGTCCATCTCCGACTCGATGTCGCGCGCCCGCCCTACGAAGTAGTTGTAGAACAGCGCCGCGGGTATCGCTACAACGAGCCCCATCACGGTGGTTATCAGCGCGTCGGAGATGCCCGGCGCGATAGTCTGGAGCGTAGGAATCTGGGTTCCGCGCAGGCTCAGGAACGTGCTCAATACGCCTTGGACCGTGCCGAGCAGGCCCATGAACGGCGCGACCATCGTCGTGATTGAAAGGAACGCGAGCGAGCTCTGCAGCTTGTCCGATTCCCGCGACGCGGCGCGTTCCACCGCCTCGGTGATATTCGGTATCAACTGCTGCATCAGGTCGGCCCCGCCCTCGATCTTCCCGAAGTCGCTGCGCAGCGCGTTCCATTCCTTGACCCCGGCCAGGAGCAGCCCGGACAAGGGTGACTGCTTCAGTTCCTGCGCGACCTTCTCGTAGTCACCCAGCCGCGTGCGATACCCGAACACTGAGAGGAACCGCTGCGTCTCGCGCGTGGCGCGGCTCATGGTCCTTAATTTGCGGATGATAATCGCCCACGTCGCAATCGACATAAGCACGAGCGCAGTGATTACGCACTGGGCAAAGATACCGGCGTGGATGAAAGGCCCGAAGAACCCGCTGCTCGTGCCCGCGGCCGGCGCCATGGTCTACTGCCCCAGAGTCCGCAGCCGGTCCTGCGCCAGCTTGGCCTCGTTCGTACCCGGGTACTCCTTGACCACTTTACCGAGCTGGTTCATCGCCTCCGGCTTCCGGTTCTGGGCCAGGTACACCAGTCCGAGCTTGTACTCGGCCGCCGGGACTTTGTTGCCCCTGGGGTACGCAGTCATGACCTGCCGGAAGTTGACTTCCGCGCTGTCGAGCCGGTTGAGCGAGTAGAAGCACTCGCCAATCCAGTATTGAGCGTTGTCCGCATTGTCGGTCCGGGAAAAGGACTCAAGATACCGCCGAAACTCACTGATTGCCACATCATACTTACCACGCGTGAAGTCGAGATATGCCGTGTTGTAGAGCTGTTCCTCGGCGAGCCCGACCGTATCAGGAACGGGCCTGGCCAAATCCGGCTTCGGCGCTGAGTCGGCCGTCACCGGCGTGATGTCTCCACGCCCCGACCCGACCCGACGGCTGATCCGGTCGAACCGGCCCTCCATGTCCGCCAGTTGCGCGTCGACCTGGTCGAGGCGCGCCTGCACTCCCTCCATCTCGGTCAGGACGTCGGCGCGCAGCTTCGCCATCTCCTGTTCGTGGCTCTGCTGTGCCTGTTCGACGCGCACGAGCCGCACGGCCATCGAATCGAGCACCTGCCCCCGGCGTACGAACTCGCGCTGGAATCCGCAGCCCGCGAACAAAACGGCGACCAGCAGGCCCGACGCTGCTGCCATGCCTAAGCTGGCTGCGCGCCTGAGCCTACTGGCCGCCATCAATCATCTGGTCTGGGTGTAACCCTTACTGGGCTGCCTTGAACTCGCAGCGCCGGTCCAACTCGAACTGACTCTCGTCCTGCGTTACCAGCTTCTCCTCGCCGAAGCTGACGGTCGAGAACATGTTCATGTTCGCGCCCAGCTTCACGAGGTAGGACTTGGCCGATTCGGCCCGGCGCATGCCGAGCGCCATGTTGTACTCGGACGTGCCGATCGGGTCGCAGTAGCCCTCGATGACCACCTGCGCGTCGGGCGCCTGTTTGAGCTGGTCATAGTTGCCCGAAAGGATCGTCGCGTCACCGGCCCTGATGTCCGACTTGTCGAAGTCGAAGTGAATCGTAGCCAGGTTAAACTGGACCTTGGGCGTGATTTGCTTCTCGCCTATCGTATCCGGCGGCGGAGGCGGCGGAATCGGCTCCTGCGGCACTACGGACTTCTTGGGGCAGCCGACCATCGTCAACACGAGCAGCGCGCCCAGGAAGACGGTCAGGATCTTGGCACTGGTCTTCATCTGCACTCCTCCTTGGTTTTCATCACCGACATTACCCGCAACATCGTCAAGACCCGGCCTTGGATGCCAGCGGGCCTGACCTGCTGATGGCGTTTTCTGATGCAGTAATCTAGCGTCACTCTAACCGCCTGTCAAGCATAGCCTTATTGGTATCTAACGCCGGCCCAGTCGCCGCAACTGCGGGCCGGTTGCCGCCGATTCTTGACACCCGGCCGCTGTCGCCTAACATCTACCCCGAAATGGACATTGCCTGATGGGCCGCAAGGCCCGGCCCGCCATGACCGGCCTCGAAGCCCTGGGCGCGAGGCTCAAGCAAATCCGGCAGCAGGCCGGCCTGTCGCAGATGAAACTCGCCAAGCTGATAGGCTTCGAACCGGCCCACGGGTACAAGTACATCCTGCGTCTCGAAAAGGGGCAGGTTCCGAATCCCACGCTGCGGACCATCGCCGCCTGCCTGGAAGCCTGCGGCGCAGGGTGGCAGTCCGTCGTTGACGTACTCCCGGCCACCGGCACTGTCACACCGCCCGCCCCTTCCGAACCGTCGACCGCGGACCGCAAACCGGAAATCCCCGTCCCCGCGTCTTCTGCCTCTCCTCTCCCGCAATCGGAAATCGAAAATCGAAAATCGGAAATCGCGGCGCCGCGCCGGCGCGACTCCCGTCCGATGCGCGAGCAACTCCGCTCCCGACGCATCGAACAGCGTGAACTCCGCACCCGCCGCTTCTGGTCGGGTATGAAGCAGGCCAACGAGGCGACCGCCGCCCTGCTCCATTCGCTGCGCGTCCCATCCGCCATGCATCGTGCGTATCTCTCATTCGCCCGCGCCTGCTGCTCGACCATTGACGCCTTCGAGACGGCCCGGCCCGAAGCAGTCGAGCGCGAACTGGCAAAGCTCATCCCGCCCGCGACCGTGCAAGGCCTCGACCGCAGGGTGCTGGCGCAGATAGAGTCAGCCTGCACCCGGGTCTTCCGCTCACAACCTACTGACTGATGAAGCGGTCCCCGGTCTGGCCGCTGCTGCTGTTGGGTGTCGCCGCGTCCGTGCTTGCCGCGCCGCACGGAGCGTCGGGCATAGGAAATCCACAGATTACACAGATTACGCAGATTACTCAGAGAGAACCCGGAAAGCGAACTGCCGAATCTACTGATGGAAATCCGGAGTGGACGTCGGGCATAGGAGATCCACAGATTACACAGATTGCGCAGATCCAATCCGGAACAGAATCTGTGGTATCTGCGGATAGAGGTCCGGCGCCAATCCGGGTCCGGTACGCGATTTCGGCCCGGCTCGACGATGCCGCCGGGCTGGTCCGTGGCACCGAAGAAGTCCGCTACCTGAACACCGGCAGCGATACGCTCGGCTCGCTCTGGTTCCACCTCTACCCCAACGCGTTTCGTGACCGCTCCACAACCTATGCCCACGAACTCGAGGCGATGGGCAGGTTCGATTTCTCGCTCGCCCGCGAACGCGACCGCGGGTGGCTGGCAATCGACTCGGTCGAATCCGGCGGCCGGGTGGTTCTGACATCCGAGACGGAAACCGAACTCGGACTGTTCCTCAGCCCACCGCTTGCTCCGGGCGAGTCAGTCACAGTCTTCGTCAGGTTCCGCACGCAGGTTCCGACCCGGTTCGGCGAGTGTGCGCGGAACGGCCGAAGCTTCGTGCTCGCCCACTGGTTTCCCGAGGTCGCGGCCCGTACCCCTGTCGCCGGTTGGCTGCTCGGCGGATACCACGTGTTCGGCCACTCTCCTTCCGCGTTCGCCAACTACCACGTAACGCTTGATGTAGCCGCGGACCTGAGCGTGACCGGTCCCGACTCGACGTTTTACTCTCAAGTGGACGACTTATGGCTCGGCCGCCATACTTACCGCATCGAGGCGAAGAACATCTCGGAGTTGGCAATCGTGGCACTGCCCAAACTGAAGGAGATGTCTCGTTCAATTGCCGGCACGAACATCACCATCCTCGCCCGCAGCTTCGCCAATGCCGAATGGTACTATGCCTTGCTGACGACCGCCGATATGCTGCGCCGGATGCAGGAGTGGAACGGGCCGTTCCCCTTCGCAAACCTGACTATCGTGGACGGCTCGGGCATCGTCGCCCAGGATGCGTCATACCCCGGGCTCATAGTAATGGCCACGCAGCCGATTCCGTACACTCGTGTATTCGAACAGGCGCTGGCGCAGCAGGTCGCGCTCCAATGGACCGCCTGCGCGACCGGCGCCGACGAGCTGAGCTACCCCGGTATCGCCCAGGGCCCGGCCTCATACTCGGCCATGCGCTACATGGACGACAGATACGGACGAACCAGCCTCGTGTCAAACCCGGTGCTCGGCTGGCTGCTCACCGGGCTGAACAGCGAGTACTACAACAAGCTGTACTACTACCTTGGCGCCTCGAACAAGATTCTCTGCACCGACCTGACCAAGTGCCGCGACCAGGTCGGCTACCAAGCCGCGGTTCAATCCCGGCCCGCGCTCATGATGCTTGCCGCAGAACGACGAATCGGACGGCCTGCCTTCGACTCACTGATGCGCGACTGGGTCGATTCACAGTCCGGCGCACACCCGACGCGTTCCGACTTCGCCACCCTTTTCCCAACAGTGAACGCCCAACTCATGGGCACGTCGCCCGTTGACACCATCCTGCCGACCCGGCTCGGAGACCACCGCGTGACGGTACGTCCGGTGTTCGCCCTGCCCAGCTTCACCGACTACCAACTCTTCTACGGCCCGTATGCGTGGATTGACAACTACCACGGTCTCCAGCTCTCGGCCTGGGCCCAAGGGCGCCAGTTCTACGACGCCGGGCCGCTACGCGGCCGCCACCAGTGGACCGTCAGCGAAATCTACAGCACCAAGATCGACGACTGGCACTCGAGCGTCAACTACCAGACCCCGCTAACGTTCTTGAGCGACCGGCTGCGCGTCTATGCCGCGCTCGACTACTCGCTCGTCGACGCGGGGGCCAAGCTCTTCTTCACCCAGGAACTCGGGCCCGCGTTCCGGCAGCCGAAAACGACAATCGACTTCGGCTATCGCATTCTGGACCTCTACAACCTGCGCTTCCGCGACTCGTTGGCTTGGGACTCGGCTCGCACCGCCGACATACGCCTGAAGGTTGCGCACACCTACGAATCCCGTCTCTTCCTCGGTGGCGCTCAGATTTACCTGCGCCGGGGCCTTACCGCGCTCGGCAGCAACTCCAACTACCTGCGAGCCGCGCTGGAACAATCACACACTTGGCGCGGACTGCGGCCGTTCAACCTCACGCTGCGAGTGTTCGCCGGGTACGTCTGGGGCGACGTGCCGGCGCAAGACCAGTTCTACCTCTCCGGCGGCCTGACGAGCAACGGGTCCGAGCCGGTCAGTTGGGGGTACGAAGGCTGGACATCAGGACAGGAACACTGGCACTACGACGCCGACGTCAACTGCCGCGGCTACGCGGGCGGGTACGCCGCGGGCGACGGGTACGTGCACGGCCGCGCCGCCTACGGTCTCAACTTTGAGGGGAATGCACCAAAATTGGCACTGTCCCTGGTGTCCTTCCACCCCTTCTTCGACCTCGGCAACGTCGGCGACCCCCAACCTCAACCTCAGCCTCAACCTCAACCTTTCTGGCAGCCCCGCATGGACGCCGGTATCAGGCTCAAGCTCGGGCCGCTCTACGCCGACTTCCCCATCTGGCGCTACTGGGCTGTCACCGGTGGCCACCAATTCGCCTTCCGCTGGATGCTGGGCTTGAAAATGGGCGGCGTCCTCGGCGGCTCCTGACCACGCCGGGCGTACCGCCAACCGCCATCTGCCAATCAACAATCCACAATCGAAAATCGGGAATTCACCGAAAGGCTTCCCAACAAGCGCCTCTCAAAGCCGCCGTACAAGCGGCGGGACAAACGGCAGGGCAAACGGCGAGGAAAGCGGATGTGCAAGCGCATTAGACCGCATTGGGAACGCGCCGGCCAAAGCTCCGGTCAGGACCTCGATCGAAACCGCGGGCCAAAGCCCTGCCCATCGCCGCAGTCATCGCCGCCGCGGACGCGGCCTTGGTCGCCCAACCGAGCGCGGCCGCTGAACGCGCCCCTACGGCTCCGGCTCGGCCGAGCCGAAGACCTGCTTGAAGATGGTCTCCAGCGCCAGCGCGTCCAGGTTGCGCGCCTGCCACTTGTCCGCGAGCACCTTGGCCGCCATGGCGAAGCTCGTCCCCGTGATTCCCCGCTGGCGCGACAGCTTGAACAACTCCCGCGCATAGCTGAGATAGGGCACGTACATGCAGGTGCTGATGCCCAGCGCGTTCAGGACCTGCCGTGTCTTCGCTTCGGTCGTGCACAGCGCGACGACCGAGTCCTCGTACCGCCGCACCATATCATCATAGATACGGTCGCAGGTGGCTTTGGCCAGTTCCGGCGAGTACTTCGCCTTCCACCGGTCTATTCTTCTCGTTACATCAGACATGTTTGTTCCTTTCGGGGCTCTCTTGTCCCCTCATATATCAATCTGCATTTCGAGCCAAAAACCATGCACTTGGATTGAACCTCCTGTTGCCCTGTCTACTCTCAGCCTGACACAGCCGAACAGACCCGACCCCGCGAGGACCAACCATGAGCCTGATTCACGACCACAACCACCTGATTCTACGCAGCTTGGCAGTTAAACCCTGACTGAAACCCTCATTCGGTCTCGCCTCCGCCTGTTCAGCCGGGTAACCGTTGGGGGAACGGTTACCCCCGCTGATGCCGTCTCAGTCGCGCAGGCCGACCGAGAAGCAGAAAGGCAGGTAAGTGCTGAAATCATAGCTTGATAGGACCGCGAGTCTGACAGCTTCATTGTTGGTGCGGCTGAATGACCGTCAGACCGGGCCTTCATGAAGCAGGGTGGTGGTACGACTGACTGCCGGCTCGAACCGTGCATGGAAGCCCGGACCGAAAGGCAGCCCGTTTCTCTGACTGCTGCGCAGTCGGCTTGCGAGACTGATACTCAGGCCTTTGCATGAACCGAATCAGCGGTAGTCAGGCAGATGCGGGTGCAAATGACAAACAGAGGGGGAGCTAGAGCCCGATTCCTACCGCTTTCCACCCAGGTGGGTGGCCCGGGGGCTCGTACGTCGGCCCGTTTGTCGGCATGATTGTGGACATGATTGTCGGTATGACCGTGACTATGAACGTCGCCATGATGGTCGAGGTGACCGTCAGCACGATTGTCGACATGACTCTCAGCATGACTATCGAGATGATTGACGCTATGACCGTCAGCATGTTCGTCGCTGTGACCGTCAGCATGAACGTCGCTATGACCGTCGGCATGTTCGTCAGCATGATGGTCAGTATGTTCGATACTATAATTGTCGATATGATGGTCGATATGACCGTGGGCATGTTCGTGAGCCGGTTTCTCGCGCCCGCCAACTGCCAACTGCAAACTGGTCACTGGAAACTCGCGCCCGAAAGGCGCGATGCCGCCTTGACATCCTGGCCCGAATTGGTGCGCTTCGACTGATGGAGAACCCCGAACCCCGCCGGGCACTGGCACCGCTGCCTCACTCGCCGTTGCACTTCGACGTTGAACGCGGGGCCCCGCATTCGAGTTAAGTAAGTCCCCGAAATCCCCCCCCCCAAAAAATGACGGCTTCCGACTCACGCGCGGGTCTGCCTGCCGCATACGTGAAACTGGGAACTGGAAACCGACGCCGAGTCGCACTACAACGACAGCCGCCCGGCTCTCACCGGGCGGCTGTCTGATTGTCAGGCTTCTAGTCCGTCACTCGATTCCTTGAATCCTGGATTCCTCGACCCCTTTCATCTACTCCGTCTTCACCATCTTCCTCGCGGCCGTGAACCCACCGGCCTGAAGCCGGCAGAAGTACACGCCGCTGCCTGCCGGACGTCCGTACTCGTCCCGGCCGTCCCACGCGGCGGCATAGCTTCCTGTTCGCATCCGCCCGTACGCAAGGGTCGGAACCACCCGGCCTGACAGGTCATAGACTCAGTGCATCACCACGAGCTTCTGAACGTCCCGCCGGACACCGGCTTCGAAACGGAGGAAGTAGACCCCTTCCGGCATCAGGCGGCCCGAGTTATCCGAGCGGTCCCAGGTCACGTTGTACCGCCCCGGTGCACGCTCGCCGCGCACCAGCGCGCGGACCACTCGGCCAGAGAGGCATCGACGATATTGAGCGACACAGGCCCGGCCTGCGCGATCTGGAATGGTATCCGGGCCGTGCCTCTCATTGGCATCGGCAAAGGTCGGCCCAGACCGGTTTGCAGGAGCGATGATGCCGACCCGGCGCTCTGCTGACCATCTCCGCCCCCTGGCGGGCCGTACAACCACGGCGTGTATACGACGTCACCGATGAACTTCCCAGGATGCTGGCTCGGGTTAGTATCACCCCACCAGTTGCCCCGGGCCATCACGTGCGGCGCGAGGGAGGGTTGGTACACCCACCAGTCATTGTCGAACAGGATGCTGTTGTTGCCCGAGTCCGCCGCGGTCCCTAGGTCCGGATATGAGAAGCTAGCGCTGAACACGCCGCGTTGGTTCGAGTCCACTGTGTTCCATCGCACATACGGGTACGACCAGTCAAGAAAGGCAATCCCGCTGATGCTGGCAGTGTCGCCGAGCACCGTGTTGCCCACGATGGACGGCGAGGATGTCCAGAGTGCGATTCCTGCCTGATGGAAACCGGAAACACAGTTGCTGTCAATCCTGACAGAGTCGCCTGCGAACTTGATCTCGATCCCGTACGTCGAATCCCCATAGGCGTTACCGACCAGTATGTCATTGTGAATGATCCGATGCGGCACGTCATCCGCCTGGTCGGCGCACGTAAGAGACACCCCAGCATAGCCATTGTCTCTGAGATAGCAGTCGTCCACCAGGCTTGGCTCTTCCGGCTCTGCCGAAAACTCACACCTGACCCCGTAGACCCCGTTGTCCTCCACCGTACTCCCAAGCACGTTGACCCGCCCCCCGAGATTGCAGACCCCGGCGAACTCGCAGCCATGCACCTCTGACGACTCTATCTCCGCGAATGCGGACTGCTGCACCTCCACACCGGCGTAGGCTGAGTTCACGTCGCAGTACTTCAACGTGGCGTTGCTCCCGGGGTTAAGCCGGATACCATACCACTCATCCGCTATGGGCGACCCCACTGTTGGCAGGGACGTGAAACAGGTATGGCCCTGAGCAGCAACAGGCGAGCCTATCGCCTGCAAGATGCTGCCTTGGCCCGCGAGTATGAAGTCGGTCTTGTCCGGGTCACCGCCCGGCAGCGAGGTATCAGGCAACGTCGCGAACTGGAAAGTATCGCTCGGCTTTATCCACAGATCGACTCCGGGCTCAACCCTCAAGTCGCCGGTGACGAGAACGTTCGTCGTGCACCTCGAGGACGAATCCACAGAGAACCACTTCCCCGAAGCGGCTATGGGGTCCAACCAAGGGCAGTCAGGAAACCCGCCCAACTGAATGTGGCTGCGGATAGTGGCTCCGTTGAGCGTACCCCAGTAGTTGCCGCGCGCGAACCCACGGAGGGTAAACGTAGCTCCATTTGCCAATCTGTAGTCACACCACCCCCCGTTTTCCGACCCGTTCCCCATCAGAACATTGAACCCCGGATACTCGGTATCGCCCAGCTTCAGAGGGGCGCTGTAAATATCATCTGTGTTCATGCAAATGCCCTCGGGCTGATTGTCTGTAATCTGGTTGCGTTTGACCCATCCCGAATACATGTTCTCAGAGTAGATCCCGCCGCCGAGGGCCAACGCGCCGCCGGTCGCTCTGTTGAGATGCACGACGTTGTCACTGAGGATGGTGTCGTTGGCTCCGTCCGGCTGGCCCTCTCCGTACGCCTGGCAAGGCTTGCGCATGTACACGCCGCCGCCTCTGAGGGTTGCCGTGTTTTCGCAAATCTCATTTCCCTCCAGGCGGATCTCCGTCTGGCAGAAGTTGATCGTCCTGTTGAAGTATATGCCGCCACCACCATAGCTCGCGGCGTTGCTGGTGATGAGACAGCCTCTGACGAACAAGGTCTCATCCGACTCGTTGTCGCAGTGTAAGAATGAGATGCCACCGCCGAACGTAGCGCCGCAGTCGTGCACGTGGTTCTTATCAAGCACCGCCACCACGTCCCGGCAGTTGATGCCGCCGCCATACGTACCCCCACCGCCGGTGATGGTGAATCCCTTTAGCACGACGCGGGGTACGGTCGACGTGTCTCCTCTCATCGTCACGACCGGAGCAGTCGGAATACCATGAATGATCACGTGGTTCCAGCTAGAGTCATAACCCGTTCCTCCAGCAGGCAGGAAGCTCCTATTCACTATGAACAGGCTCTTGCCGGTAGTGTCGGCCAGATGCTCGTAATACGTCCACGGCGGTGTCAGCGGCTGGCCCTGCGGCGGGCCCCAGACCGACACCGTGTCGCCGTCAACAGCGACGTCGATGGCATCTTGAATGTGCTGGTACGAACTCGGAACCAAGAGTTGCGTCGCTGCGGCGACGCTAACCAAGGCAAGGACCGTCAGTGCAAGAAAGCCGATTCTCATCATGTTCACACAATCCTCCGTTTCATTTCACTGCGACAGTAGCACGAAGCTGCATGTCGCGTTCATTCCTCCCGCCTGCAGCCGGCAAACATAACTGCCGGTCGGGGCGGACTTTCCGTTTATGGTACGTCCATTCCACTCAGCCGAGTACTGACCTGCGGCTGAGTGCGTTTCTGCGATGACAGCCACGCGGCGTCCGAGCCGGTCGTAGATGTCCATTCGGGCGACGTCAGCCGTAGGCACTGCGTAGCAGAACCTCGCCCTACCGGTACTTGTGACGTGTGCACGCACAGACAGTCTGCGGACGGCTGGCGCAGGCTTCGACTCGGCAATGCCGGTCTCCACCAATCGGTTGAAGAACAGGTCGCTGTTGGGCGCGGTGTACAGGTGTGCGTTCCAGACGACCCAAGGGAGTCCCGCAGTATCCAAACAGATGGCCGGATTGACATCGTAGTACGCGCTGTCATTGTCCAACCGCTGTTCCTTTGACCACAGCCAACCGTCGGAGTGAGCCGCGTAGATGCGGAACTGGTCTGCCCCTTCGTTTTGCCTTTCCCAAACTATCCACACGTTGTCGCGTCTGTCGGCAGCGATGTCCGAGTACCATTCGTTGTAGTTGTACTCGGTGTCACTCGTCACTCGTACCGATGGCGTCCAGCCAGTGCCGTCATTCCGGCTGTAGAAGATGTCCCGGCCGGTGGCGCCCTGTGCAACGCCCGTATAACAAACGTGCAGGACGCCGGCATTGTCTACTACGATGTGTGGGTCAGCCCAGCCTGTCGCACCAACAGCCACCGTATCGTTCACTGCAGTCGGCCCACGCCAACCTGCGCCATCGTAGTAGCTGTAGAAGATCAGCCGCCGGTCGCCGTTGCACCAGACCACATGTGGCGTGCCTGCCGCGTCAACGGCAACGTCACACCACCAATGGTAGGTGCTGTCCGGCGGGCTGACCTGCATCTCTGGTTCCCAAGCGCCTGCTAGGCTGTTCCAGCGACCGGCGAACACAGAGAAGGGCGACACGTCGGTCGGCGCGCCGTTCCAGACACACCAGACTTGCCCACCGCCGCACGCCATCTTCGACGCAGAGTTGATAGAGTTGGCACTGGGCGTGTTCACCTGAGTTCCAGGACTCCATCCGGAGTCCGTCCAGAAACTGGAAGCCACGTCGAGGGAGTTGTCGAGGTTCTGGTTAGTCCAGGTCAGCCAAGCGCGTCCACTGCTGTCGAAGCAGAGCGATGCCCTGATTCTGATGACGACACCCGGAGCGTCTGCACCGACGCCCTGCTGTGGAGTCCAGCGGTCACCGTCCCATCGGGAGTACACCAACGTTGAGTCGCAAAGGTTCTTTGACCAGACGACCCAGTGTCGCCCCGTGGCATCGAACGCGATGGATGCATACAAATCGCACGTGTCCCCGTCGGGACGGTTGACCATCTGTTGCCCGACCCAACCATTGCCAAACGCGGCGGTGGCCGTCAGCGCGAAGACGAGCCGGATAGCATTGGCCCTCATTGTAGCCGCCATTCTCTACCGCCGGGACTTCGAGGAAGTTGGGCGGTTCTGCAGGCCGTCTTGACAACTCTATCCCAGCTCGGCGGGCACGGCGTTGCGCCAAGGAAGCTCCGATTTGCCACAGTCAGGCTAATGTTAGGACGGAAGACGATGTTCTCGTGATAGATGTATGGCGGCGCGTTCTGGCCCGGTGGCGGGCCCCAGACCGAGATTGTGTCGCCGTTCTGGGCGTCGTTGATGGCATCTTGAATGTGCTGGTACGGGAACGGAACCAAGCGTTGCGTCGCTGCGGCAACGCTAACCAAGGCAAGGGCCGTCAATGCAAGAAAACTGATTCTCGTGATGTTCACTTTGTCCTCCGTTTCATTTCAGTGCGACAGCAGCACGAAGCTGCATGTCGCATACATTCCTCCCGCCTGCAGCCGGCAAACATAAGTGCCGGTTGGGGCGGGTTTTCCGTCTAGAGTACGTCCATTCCATTCAACGGAATACTGACCTGCGACTGAGCGCGTTTCTGCGATGACTGCCAAGCGACGACCGAGCCGGTCGTAGATGTTCATTCGAGCGACGCCAGACGTGGGTACGGCGTAGCAGAACCTCGTTCGACCATTCCCTAGCATGAGAGCACGCAAGGACAGCATGCGGGCGGCTGGGGGACAGGACACGGCTTGGTTGAGTGCACCCGGAATCAGGTAGTAGTTGAAGTAAATGTCGTTGTTGCCCGCGCTGTACGTGGTTGCGTTCCACGCGACCCAGGGGAGACCCGCGGTATCCAGGGCAATGGTGGCAGCCCCATCGTAATAAGCGTTGTCGTTGTCCAATCGTTGTTCTGTTGACCATAGCTCGCCGTCGAAGTGAGCTGCATACATGCGAAAATCGTCCGCCCCTTCGCCTTGCCTTTCCCAAGCTATCCATACGTTGTCGCGTCTGTCGGCGGCGATGTCCGAGTACCATTCATCGTAGTTGGGCTCGGTATCACTCGTCACTCGTACCGATGGTGTCCAGCCAGTGCCGTCATTCCGGCTGTAGAAGATGTCCCGGCCGGTAGCGCCCTGCGCAACGCCCGTATAACAAACGTACAGGACGCCGGCACGGTCTACTACGATGCGTGGGGCGGCCCAGCCTGTCGCACCAACAGCCACCGTATCGTTCACTGCAGTCGGCCCACGCCAACCTGCGCCATCGTAGTAGCTGTAGAAGATCAGCCGCCGGTCGCCGTTGCACCAGACCACATGTGGCGTGCCTGCCGCGTCAACGGCAACGTCACACCACCAGTGGTAAGTACTGTCCGGCGGGCTAACCTGCATCTCTGGTTCCCAGAAGCCCGCGGAGCCGCACCAGCGACTGGCAAACACCGAGTAGGGTGACATGTCGGTTGGGCCGCCGTACCAGACGCACCAGACTTGGCCACCGCCGCAGGCGACCTTCGGCGCAAAGTCCAGTTCGGTAGAATCGGGCTGGTTCACCTGAGTCTCTGGACTCCAGCAAGTGTCAGCCCAATAGCAGGAACCGATGTCATAAGTGTTGTTCTCGTAGATATCGTCCCAGACAAGCCAAGCCTGGTTCTGCGAGTCGAAGCAGAGCGATGCCCTGAGTCTAGTGTCAACACCCGGAGCGTCGGCACCGACGCCATGCTGGGGGGTCCAACGGTCACCGTCCCAGCGGGAGTACACCAACGTTGACTCGCAGTGGTGCTTCGTCCAGGCAATCCAAGGACGCCCTGTGGCTTCGAACGCCATGGCTGGATACAAGTCGCAAGTATCCTTGTTGGGACGGTTGACCATCTGCTGTCCGACCCAGCCTTTGCTGAAACCGCAGGCCAGGAGCGCCAGCAGAACAGCGAAGACCGGGATGGAGCGCATCCCCGTTCCTCTCTGCGCTCAGTCCTGCACGTGGTTGTTCTCAAGCACCGCCACCACGTCCTGGCACTTGATGCCGCCGCCATACGTACCCCCACCGCCGGTGATGGTGAATCCCTTCAGCACGACGCGGGGTACGACCAAATTGCTTCCGGTCATCGTCACGACCGGAGCAGTCGAAGAACCACAAATGGTCACGTACTCCCAGCTCGGCGGGTAGCCGGATATCTCCTCAATGAAGCTCCGGTTCACCACGACCAAGCTCTTGCCGAGATAGTCTACGTTCTCGTTGTATGTGTACGGCGGCGGGAACCCTTCCGGGCCCCAGACTGAGATGACGTCACCGTCGCTGGCGGCGATGATGGCACTCTGGATTGTCTGATACTGCTCCGAAGGGACCAAGTACTGCGTTGCGACCGCGAGACTCACGACAGCCAGCACAATCGCGCCGCACAGACCTGCTCTTGTTCTTCTCATTATTGTCTCCCTCGGTTCTAATCTTGTAGCAGCACGAAGCTGCATGTTTCTTCACTTCCTGTGGCAACCAGCCGGCAGAAATAGATGCCGGCTGGTGCCAACTTTCCGCTATAGCATCGGCCAGCCCAGTCGGTGGCGTATTGCCCCGGGTCGCGCCAGCTCTCAGTAGCACTCCAGACCTGTCGCCCGGTCTTGTCGAAGACGTCGAGTCGGACTCGACCGGGTAACGTCAGGTTGTAGCAGAAGCTGACACGATGGGCAGAAGCCAGGCGAGCTATCAGGCCGCACTTCCCTTCGATAGGGTTTGCCTGCCGAGATTCTCGAGCAGCATTGGGGACCAAGTACCGGTTGTAGAAGATGTCGAAGCCGTTGCCTATCGGCATTGCGTCCCAGACAACCCACGGGGAGCCGCACGTGTCTAGGGCGACGTGCGGATAGCCGTCATCGCGCGAGATGTCGTTGTCAAGCCGCTCTTCCGGGGACCACCCGCTGCTGTCTCGGCGTGAGGCGTAGACGCGAAAATCGTCCGAGCCTTCGCCCTGCCGGTCCCAGACTACCCAGACATTGTCCGGTCTGTCCGCGGCGATGTCTGAGTACCATTCGTCATAGATGCTGTCCTGGGATACCTTCTCACACGGCCGCCAGCCCGAGCCGTCGTTGCTGGAGTAGAAGATGTCTCGGTACATCGCCCCCCTCGTGGCGCCCGTGAAGCAGACGTGCAGGATGCCTTCACGGTCAATGGCAATGGCCGGGGCGGCCACCCATGACGCGAGCACTCGAGTCGTGTCGTTGACCGGAAATGGCCCGACCCACTGGCAGCCATCGTAGTAGCTGTAGAACACGGTATACAACGAAGCGGTGCACCAGACCACGTGTGGTCTGCCCTGCTGGTCAACAGCAACCTTGTTCCACCAGTGCATCTCGCCGTCGGGCGGACTCACTCGCGTCTGAGGCCCCCAGACTCCCGAATCCTCATTCCAGCAACTGGCAAAGACCGAGTAATTCGTCGATGATACATCATGAAAGCAGTCCCAGACGCACCACAACTGGCCGCCGCCGAAGGCGATTGCTGGCCCCATGGCGCACTCCGTGTCAGGACGGCTGTTCACTTGGATTTCCCGGCTCCAGCTATCGCCGTCCCAGAAGCGCGAGGCCACGTCATAGGTGTTGTTGGGCCATAAGTTAGTCCACGCAACCCAAGTGCGGTTCTGGCCGTCGAAGCACAGAGAAGGCGCTGGCCGGCTGTCAAGGTTAGGCCGATCAGAGCCAACTCCATGCTCGGTGTCCCAACGGTCGCCAAGCCATGTTGAGTACATCAGGGTCGTGTCGCCGGAGTGGCCGTGCCAGACAGCCCACGGTTGGTTCGAACGCCCAATCGCTATAAAGGCTGTTATGTCCGCAGACGAGTCGCGCCGACCGAGCCATTCCTGCCCGACCCAAGGACTGCCGTAGCTTAAGATGAGCAAGGCCAGCAGCAGCGAAACGACCGCTACCGGACGCATCATTGCTGGATTTGCGTGAAGTAGAACTTCACCCGTGCCTTGCCCAGGGCTTCGCGCAGGCGGTCGCACTCTTCCCGGAACCCGCCGCCCTCGTCGTCCGGCCGTTTCAGGAACAGCCCATACGACCCCTTGCCCTGCTGCCAGCCGCGAACGGTCTCGGTGATGTCCAGCACCACCGGCCGTTTGTCGCCGGGCAGCGCGATGAACCAGGCCTGGCTCAGCGAGTCGAAGTCGCCACCGGGCCGACGCCAAGGCACTGTCCACGATACCTCGCCGCGCGACCATGCCGTCTGGCCGTCGTGCGCGACGACCGAGACTGCGGTCCGGCTGGTGTCACTGAGAAATGCGGGGAATTCCAGTTTAGCGAAATCCACTCTGGCGTCGAGTACCTGCTTGGGTAGGGACGCGCGGAGCACGACGCGGCTCACGGACTTCTCCCGGATGGAGCCGCCGATGACGGCGACGTCGTCGAGCGCGACCGAGAGCGTATCGCCCAGTGCGCTGCTTGCGCCCGCGAGAGCGAGCGCCACGACTATCGCCAGCGTGATGGCTGGTGCCCTCATGTTTCCTCCTCTGTCACTGAGTTAGCCAGTGTGGCTCTCGTCTGCTTCGACCGGACGGTCGAAGATGTGGACGAAGCCTTGGGAGAACCGGACATTACATGTTCCCTCCGGTTCTTATTGGCTGAGTGGCCCAGTGTACCACCCCCCACCCTCTTGTCAAGATAAACTTTGGGGCGTGTCTCCGGGTATGGGCCGAGATCCCGCGTTCGTCGCCACGGTGCATATCTGTTTCGCCGGGTCGAGCCGCTTTATCAGGGAAGCGATCAGCATTCAGGGACGGAGAACGGTGCACGGAGGACGGTTCACGTCCGCAAGATCATGCTCGCGCCAGGCCCGGCTTGACACCTGAAGTCCCGGTGAAGCCCCCGCTATTTCGGGGACACACCTAGTTGGTCCGCGCGCGGGCGGCGTCTCCCTTGTCATCAGCGCAAGCCCGCGGATTCCTGATTGGCGATTGTCGAGTGACGATTGGCGGGCTGGGAGGCTCGGCGTCGGTCTGCATTTGACAGTGTCGGACTCTGCGCTTCCGACATCCAGCCTGCTGCCTATCACACGCGGTTCACCGTAATGACCCGCGCCCGACTCTCTTTCCCTGCGCACTCGACCCGTGAACCCCTTGGCCCCTAGGCCATCTTTCGTCCGCTTGACTCCGGCCCTGAATCCGCCCATAATCTTACGTGGAGACAGCAGCCCGCATGGGCTTGACGCGGAAGGGACATGGCAGGAAACCGTGAATCTACACCGATTCACTGCGGACGAGGACATCGCCCGCGAGGAGTGACAAATGACAACAAAGAAGAGTCGTACGGTCGGAATCCTGGCGGTTTGCCTGGCGGTGGCCGCGAGCATCGGGACCGCTTCGGCGGATTGGGTCACGGCCACCGTGCCCGCAGGCACGGGCCCCTATGCGGTGGCGGTGAACCCGGTCACGAACAAGATCTACGTTGTGAACTCCGAGAGCGACAACGTGACGGTCATCGACGGCGCAACCAATGATACGACTCTGGTGTCTGCAGGCTCGTCGCCCTATGCCCTGGCGGTGAACCCGGTCACGAACAAGATCTACGTCGCAAACCACAGCAGCAACAATGTGACCGTGATAGACGGTGCAACCAACGACACGACTCTGGTGCCCGCCGGCACCCACCCCTGTGCCGTAGCGGTGAACCCAGTCACCAACAAGGTCTACGTCACGAACTACAACAGCGACAACGTGACGGTCATCGACGGCGCCACCAACGACACTACGCTGGTGCCCGCAGGCTCGCACCCTTGGCCCCTGGCGGTCAACCCGGTCACGAACAAGATCTACGTCGCAAACCTCAACAGCAACAACGTGACGGTGATGGATGGCGCAACCAACGACACGACCCTGGTGCCCGCCGGCACGCAGCCCATTGCCGTGGCGGTGAACCCGATCACGAACAAGATCTACGTCCCGAACTCACTCAGCAACAACGTGACGGTGATTGATGGCGCAACCAACGACACGACCCTGGTGCCCGCCGGCACGTACCCTTGTGCCGTGGCCGTGAACCCGGTCACGAACAAGGTCTACATCGCCAACAACAGCAGCGCGAATGTGACGGTGATGGATGGCACCTCCAACGACACGGCCCTGGTGCCCGTGGGCACGCAGCCCATTGCCGTGGCGGCGGACCCGGTCACCAACAAGATCTACGTCGCGAACCTCAACAGCAACAACGTGACGGTGATAGACGGTGCGACCAACGACACGGCCCTGGTGCCCGCCGGCACGCAGCCCATTGCCGTGGCGGTGAACCCGGTCACCAACAAGATCTACGCCGCCAACTATGACGACGACAACGTAACTGTCATCGACGGTGCCACGAATGGTGCGGCCGCCGTTGTGACGGGAGAGCAACCCCGTGCCGTAGCGGTGAACCCGGTCACCAATCGAATCTATGTCGCAAATAACACCGGTGACGACGTCACGGTGATAGACGGGGCGACGAACGGCACGACCACGGTGGCGGCGGGCAACCAACCCCGTGCGATCGCGGTAAACCCGGTCACCAACAAGATCTACGCCGCCAACTACGGCAGCGCGAACGTGACGGTGATAGACGGGGCGACGAACAACACGACCACGGTGGCGGCGGGAGACCAACCCGATGCCATCGCCGTGAACCCGGTCACCAATCGAATCTACGTCGCAAACAACGGCGCCGGCAGCGTGACTGTGATAGACGGAGTCACTAACGGAACAACCACGGTGGCGGTGGGGACCTCGCCATTCGACCTGGCAGTGAACCCGGTCACCAACAAGATATATGTCGCCAACGTCAGCAGCAACGACGTCACGGTGATAGACGGGGCGACGAACGGCACGACCACGGTGGCGGTAGGATCCTCTCCCTTTGGGCTGGCGGTGAACCCGGTCACCAACAAGATATACGTCGCCAACCACGGCAACGACACCGTGACGGTGATTGACGGAGCGACGAACAACACCACCACGGTACCGGCGGGCACGCGGCCCCGCGCCGTGGCAGTGAACCCGGTCACCAACAAGATCTACGTCGCCAACAACGGCAGCAGCAGCGTGATGGTAATTGACGGAACCACGGGCAGCACCACCACGCTGCCGGCGGGGACCGGACCCTACGAGCTGACGGTTAACCCGGTCACCAACAAGATATACGTTCCCAACTTCGGCAGCGACAACATGACTGTGATTGACGGGGCCACGAACGCCACCGCCACGCTGCTGACGGGAGCCACTCCCTGTGCGGCGGTGGTGAACCCGGTCACGAACAAGACTTACGTTGCGAACCGGGGCAGCGACAACGTGACGGTGATAACGGACGCGCCGGCCAACGACACCAAGGTGCGCGCGGCATTCAACCGGTTGCCGGGCGACACAACTGTGTTCGCTCGCCCGCCCCTGACCGGCAAAGGCGTGAACCGCTGGACTCCCGGCCGGACGACGATGATGGGTGTGGTGAACCGTGTTGGCACCACGCAGATGCCCTGGGACTGGGCGACTGTCACGTCCGGCGCGGGGACCGATTCCATCACGTGGACCTACAACTGGGGGTCGGACTCGCTGATTGCAGGCGAGAACTTCATCTGCTGCGTGCCGCTTGAAGACCAGGCTGCGACCACTAACAACCTCGGCCTCGGCACGCCGTTTGCGGGTAACCTCGAAGTATACCCGGTGTACCGGATGGGGTACTATGTAGGCGCCGAGGAAATGACGAAGTCCGAAGTCAGAATGACGAAGTTGCCGACCATCGTTCGCGGCGTCCTGGTCCTTGAAGCGAGAGGCGAGAGGCGAGAGGCGAGAAGCGAGTTGCTCGACATCACTGGTCGGAACGTCATGAGGCTGAAGCCCGGCGCGAATGACGTGAGCCGACTGAGTCCGGGCGTGTACTTTGTGCGTTCCGAGTCGTCGGCCGTTGCCAAAGTCATGGTTCAGCGATAGTCGCGCCATCGAGCGCGAGATTCCAGGTTCCGGTGTCCAGTTGCGAGCATCGGCCTCCGACTGCGCGCTCCTGACTTCGCCTCTGCCGGCCATGTCGCGCGGTTCATCATAATGAACCCGAAGCCATAGGCCGCGAACCGTAGGCCGTAGGTCGCGATCTACCCTGTGGACGCGAGTGACCAGTTTCGAGTTTGAGCGGAGCAGGGCGGAGAGCGGTCAGTGGTCAGCGTGTTGCGAGCCGACGTCAGCTCGCGCCTGAACTCGGGCTGTACGCTTGCGTGCCGGAACCTTGCGGCGACGAGCGAGTCTATATATGTATGAGCAAATATGACAATTTGAGACTGTCCGCGCTTGTTCTGGCCCTGGCCGCCGTTTTGGGTGCCGGGTGCGCCCGGCCCGACATCCGTAGTGGTATGGCCCGGCTGGACGGCGCCTACATCCCGGCGCTCTCGCTTACCAGCGAAGGCGATACCGCACGGTCCAAGGCCGCACTGGCAGTGCTGTCGGTGGAGTGGCACGAATTCCGGCGGCGCCACGGCCGCTGGGCCAAGGCCGATACGGAGTGGCAGCCCGACCTGTCACGGGCCGAGACGATGATCCAACGCGCGGTACTGCTGGCCGATGCCGACTCGCTGGCCCGGGCCCACGACGAGTTGGAGCCGGTGCGCACGGTGATGATGAAGCTGAGACGCCGGAACGGCATCGACTACTTCCTCGACTACCTGACCGAGTTCCATCCCCCAATGGAGGCGCTGGTGAGTGCGGGTAAGAGCCGACTGCCCGAGTCGCTGAACCCGGGCGCGCTCGACAGCCTGAAGACCGAGTACGCGCTGGCCGCGTCGGCATGGAACCGGGTCGAGTCCGCGGGCTTGGACCGGTGGCGCTACGAACTGAACCAGCAGCAGCGGGCCGAGGCCGAGGCCCATATCAAGGCCGAGTCGGAAGCGCTTGGCCGGCTGGGTGATGCGTTCGCCGCCCGGGACCGGGCGGCGGTGCTGAAGGCCGCGGCCACACTCAAGCCGGAGTTCGCGGCTCTGTACAAGATGTTCGGGGATTATGCCCGGCTGCGGTGAGACCGTGCCGGGCGCTCGTTTCCAGCCAGCCAATTCGAGGCCGTAGATTTCGGATTGCCGGGCTCGGCGATCTCGGCGACCCTGGCGGTTGTCTGATTTCCGAGTGACGGATGCCGATTGCCGACCAGCGGATGGCGGGCTACGAGAGGCGGGTTACGGTTTGCGGTTCCGTCGGGGCGGACGGTCGTGGGCGATGACGTTGTCGTCCAGGTAGGTGACCTCCGCCGCAGGTTTACAGGTTGGCCCATATGAGTAGAATACTCGCTTGCCAAACGAAGACCCGGATCAACCGCCGACGCACGACCCGAAGGTACAGCCCCACAAGCCCGGCCTCGAGATAGTCGAGGAAGAGGTCGTGCGGGCGTCGGGCGTAGCCCTGCCTACCACATTTGCCGCGTTCGAACACCGGAACTACCGGCTCTACTGGTTCGGCAATCTCGGTTCGCTCATCGGCACCTGGATTCAGAACATCGCGACCGGCTGGCTGGTCCTGCAATTGACCAACTCGCCGTTCTTCGTGGGGCTGAATTCGACCGTGATGTGGCTGCCGGCATGGATTGTCTCGCTGCCGGCCGGGGCCATGGCCGACCGGTTCAACAAGCGTAACCTGATGATCTGGACCCAGACGGTGCTGGCGGTATTCGCGCTGGTGCTGGCCGTGCTCTACTGGGCCCATGTCCTGACGATTTACCACGTGCTGGTTATTTCCTGCCTGTCCGGATTCGTCGTCACGCTCAACGGCCCGATTGCCCAGTCGTTGATACCGGACCTGGTCGGACGCAAGAACGTCATGAACGCGATTGCCCTCAACTCGACGATGTTCAACTCCGCCCGCATCATTGGCCCGGCCATCGCCGGCGTGCTGCTCGGCACCATCGGCCCGGGCGGCTGCTTCG
>CAZQZR010000009.1:0-45873 GCA_964597845.1 uncultured bacterium
GGGGGGTCAGATTTCAGTGGCACAAAGGGGTCAGTTTTCAATGGCAAACGACAACGGAAGTGGAATTGTTTATCGGGTCACCGGAACCTTTCTTGCCGACTGGTTCGCCGATTAGTCTGTCAGAACCTCTGCTAAGACCTCAGTCAAAACTCTACCCCGCTCCTCAGCCCAGTGATTCGGAGCGAACCGATCCCTTCTACAACCCCATCCACGTCAGGCTCATTTGACAAGCAGATCGGACGACACATAATGACGCATGGCAAACCAGAACCGCTGGCATCCGGTAATGCTGCCGGACGACTACCTGCGAAAGATGAAGCAGGACCTCAGCGAGGTCGAGGCTCAGGTCGAGGCTGAGACCCGTTATAAACCCGTACCGGACGACCCTCCGCTGCCCGACGACGACCAGCCGGCTTGACTTCCCGGCCCGAAAACGTATCATAGGCCTGATGCTGAACCCGGAATTCCGGCCGACCCTTCCGTCACAGGAATTGTGCACGCTGACCCCGGAATGCCCCAGATAATGCCCAGGATTTCGGAGTTCTTCGGAATCGCAATCTACATGTACTACCGCGAGCACATGCCGCCGCACTTCCACGCCATCTACGCCGAACACGAAGCTGAAGTCGAACTCGACGGCCTGACGCTTCTGTCCGGCGCCCTGCCGCCGCGAGTCAGAGGTCTGGTGGTCGAATGGGCCGCGATGCATCGGGACGAACTGCTCCAGGTCTGGCAGCAGGGGAAGGCCAAACAACCCCTGTCCCGTATCGCGCCCCTCAAATAGGAGTGATGATGCACAGAATCGTGAATGCCCGAGCGCTGCCGGGCTATCGTTTGAGCCTCCGATTCGACGATGGCGTCGAAGGCGAGGTGGAGCTTACCGAGCTTGTGGGCGAAGGCGTCTTTGCCTCATGGAACGACCCGGCAGAGTTTGAGAGAGTGTTCATTGACCCGGAGAGCCACACGGTTGCCTGGCCGGGCGGGATTGACCTCTGCCCGGAAAACCTCTACCGGGAAGTCGCCGCGGTTGCTGAAACGTGCTGCGCCCACGACAAACCGGCAACGAAGTCGCCCCGCCCTCGTGCCGGCAAGCCGTGAGCCGTGGGCCGTAAACCGTACACCGTACACCGTGAACCGTAAGCCGTGCACCGTAGACCGCAAGCCTGGTGACCTGCAAACTGGAAACTGAGTACTCGGACGCTATGCGCCCGATGCCGCCTTGACATCCCGCCTCGCGAGTCCTAGAGTGTAGCCATGACGGCGCGGAACCACCAGGACGAGGCAAGGCCAAGCGGCAGTGTCGTGGCTGCGGCTCTCACCCGTCTTTCCAAATCGTTGCTGGTAGCACTTCTGCTCATCCCGGTAGGCTGCTCCAAAGACAACCTGGAGCCCTTGGAAGGCAAGGTCATGTTCAGTATCCGTGAAGCCTATGACCCGCCTGACGACAGCGGCTGTCCACGGATCGAGCTCTCGATGGCTACCGAGAAGGTCTACCCAGAGTCCCACCTGTCCATCGCCGCGGGCGTCTGGATTGACGGGCCACTGGTCGCTGTTGACATCGATGGTATCTACTGCCCAGATGTCCTCTTCACTGTGCCAGGCCCCGCAGTCTTCACTTGGCCTCTCGACCTTGCGGGCGGTAGATACGTCTGTCGGTTCTCATACGGTGGCCACGACGACTTCTGTTCCCTGACCGTCACCGACTCCTCTATTCGCGTGTCCGGGACCGAGGGGAGCATCACGAAGCCCCCGACCGCTCTTTGCTGGCGGCATCCGGTGAATTCATTCGCATATATCTGCGGCACGACCGAGGAAGATACGTGGGTGTACGATGACTTCCTGGACTCCCTCAGGGGTCGGGTCAGCCTTACCGAGTTCGGGTTCCCGGATTCCGGCGTGATTCCGTATCCGCGTTCCAGTTCGGGCCACTACCATGACATGCCGGCCAAGTACTTCCTGTATCAGAATGATGCCGACTTCGAAGAAGCAGGACGCGTACTGAAAGAGTATTCGAAGAACGTGCTCGGACAGCGCCAAGGAATCGGAATCATGCTTGTTGACTGGAAGAACAGGAGACACACAAGCTGGGAGAACTAGAAGAGGGGTCTCGGGATTCTCGGGGACACGACTTCCTCGA
This sequence comes from uncultured bacterium, assembly GCA_964597845.1. Lineage (GTDB taxonomy): Bacteria > Hydrothermota > Tepidihabitantia > Tepidihabitantales > Tepidihabitantaceae > UBA2258. Next base: position 2,138 of record CAZQZR010000009.1, read on the forward strand.
CTCCCAAGCGGGGGAATTCCATGGACGTAGTTGGTCCGCGCGCGGGCGGCATCTCCCCTGCCATCAGCGCAAGCCGGTGTCCTTAGACCGCACACCGTAAACCGTAGGCCGTCAGCCGTGAGCCGTAAGCTGTCGGCCGCCACGCTCCGCCCTTCGCTTGACTTTAGGACGCGCGTGTTTACGATGTCTGCGGAGCAATGATGAACATGAAAGAATTATCTCGGCGCGTCGCGACGTTCTTGCAGCGGAACCGTGTACTGCTGGCGCTGTTGGCGCTCGTGCTGTTCTCCGCCTGACCCGGCAACTGACGCCCGCAGTTCGCGGGTAACGTTGCTGGACACGGAGGCAGGTCACATCGTACCGGCCACGCGCCGGAGGCGCGAGTCAAACGTAGTCGGGCGCCGAGAGATTCCTCGACTCCGCTCGGAATGACATCGTCCTTCACGTCCCTCTCCCCACTTTGCCATTTCCCCTTTCCCCGTTGCATCTTGGCGCTCTTGGCGTCCTTGGCGGTTGATTCCGAGAGATTCCTCGACTCGTCGGACTCGCTCGGAATGACATCGCCCCTGACGTCCCTGTCCCCACTTTGCCATTTCCCCTTTCCCCTTCGCATCTTGGCGCTCTTGGCGTCCTTGGCGGTTCAACTGCATCCTACCGAACAACCGCCCGCCGTGACGAACCCCTGAGCCTTTCCCAACCGCCTTGACATCAGGGCCCGAAGGTGTATCATTCGCTTGATGGCTGACATCAAAGTCCGCCTATCCTTGACACGGAAGAAGTAAAGGGAGATGTCCGCGAAATTCCACCCATACCGTAGCCTAGACCTTCGTCTTCCGGTTTCCGGGGTGTATCGCAGCCCGGTTCATGGTCCCATTAGAGAATCCTTCGCAGCACAACAAGCAGGAACCGTGGCCAGAGCAGTTCTGGCGGCTGTCTGTCTGTTCCTGCTGGGCGCGAGCGCAGCCTTCGGCAGAGACACGCTCTGGACCCGGCGCTACGAAGGAACACGGGACGGCTATGCCCGGGCCCTGCTCGTCGACCGAAAGGACAATGTCATCGCTGTCGGCACCTGCCTCGGCGCCGGCACCGGCAACGACGTCGTCGTCGTCAAGTACGGTCCGGACGGCGCCATGAAATGGTCTACGACCATCGCCGGGCCGGGTGCGTCCAGCGACGAAGCCCGAACCGCGGCCCTGGACTCCCTCGGCAACATTTACGTCACCGCCTCGACCGGAATCTTTCCCGACCTGGACATTCTGACTATCAAGCTCACGCCGTCCGGCACCGAGTCCTGGCGCCGGACCTGGACTGGCACGAGCAACAAAGCGGACGTTCCGGCAGGCATCGTGGTAGACAGCGCCGGCAACGCCTACGTCACCGGCTACACGACCGCGGCCAGCGGCCTGACCGGTTGGGTTACGATGAAATACGAGTCGGACAGCGGGCTCCCACTCTGGACCGTAGTCCGACCGGGCGAGGGCGGCGGCATAGATGCACCGGCGGCCATCGCGCTCGGGCCGGGCGGCACACCCTATGTTACGGGCTGCAGCCCGCGCGAGAAGAAGGAAGACTACGTGACCGTCAAATACAGCACGGACGGGGTCGAGCAGTGGACGAGCTTCTACGACTACTCGGGCAATGCGACCGACCAGGCAGTGGCCATCGCGGTTGACGCCGACGGCAACGCTTATGTCACCGGCAGAAGCGCCACGGCTCCGCCGCCGGACGGCCTCAATCAGTACGCGACGGTCAAGTACGACAACGATTCGGGCGCGCAGGTATGGGCGCAGCGCTACGCCGGCACCGGCGGGCAGAACTCGGCGACGGCTATCGCGCTCGGGGACTCGACGGTCTACGTCACGGGCACCAGCCAAGGAGCCGAGGGTGACAACGACTATGCCACGGTTGCCTATGACAAGACCGGTGGCAACCAGCTCTGGGCGACCCGGTTCAATGGCCCGGCGGGGAAGGACGATGATCCGGTCGGCATCGCCGTCCCTCCGCACGGCATGATTCTTGTTACCGGCACGAGCATCAACAAGAAAGGCACGGGCGATTTCGCGACTTTACGCTACACGGCCGCCGGCAGGAAGGCCTGGGTCGCCCGGTATGCCAGCCCATTCGGCGACGTCACAGCGAGGGCGATTGCATATGACGGCCACAGCAACCCGATCGTTCTCGGCACCGGTTTTGGCGGCGCGTACTACGGTTTCGTGATTGTGAAGTACGACTCGTCGGCGTTCGGCGGCATCGGCGACTTGGGGCCTGCCGTTCCCCGCCGGTCCGGGACGGACCTCGCGCCCAACCCGGCCCGGAACTGGACGGACGTCCAGCAGTCGCTTTCCGGTGCGGTGCCGGCCGCCATCAGCCTGCTGGGGGGCGATGGCAGGACGGTTCGCATGCAGCCGTTCGACGGGCAGACGGGCGTGCAGTCGCAGCTCGACCTGACCGACCCGGCTTCAGACGGCTACCTCGTCCGCCTCGACGCCGCCGGCCGGCACGCGACCTCGCGCCTCGTGGTGGAGCAATGAACACACTAAGGAGGAATCGTGACTAGAATAGTTCTGACGACTGCATGCCTGCTCCTGCTGGGAACAAGCACAGCCCTCGCCTATGAGGACACCATGTGGACCCGGCGCTATGACGGTCAAGGCCGCCGGGATGACTATGCCAAAACCGTGCTCGTCGACCAGGAAGACAACGTCATTGTTGTCGGTACCTGCATGGGCACTAGCAGCGGCAACGACGTCGGCGTCGTCAAGTATGGCCCGGACGGCACCGAGCAATGGTTTGCGACCATCGCCGGGCCGGGCGCGTCCGACGAAGAGGCCAAAGGCGCGGCGCTGGACCCCAGCGGCAACATTTACATCACCGCCTCGACCGGGCTCTATCCTGACTTCGACATCATGACGGTCAAGTACACCTCGCAAGGCACCGAATACTGGCGCCGGACCTATGCCGGCACGGGTGGCCGGGCCGACGTGCCGGTGGGCATCGCGGTGGACACTCTCGGCAACTCCTACGTCACCGGCTACACGATAGCGGCCGGCGACTCGAGCGGTTGGGTGACAATGAAGCGCAGTAACGGCAACGGGTCGCCGCTCTGGACCGCAATCCGCATCGGCGGCCTGCCGGCGGCCATCGCGCTTGGGCCGGACAACGCGGTCTACGTCACAGGCTACAGCGCGCCCGAATACATGGATGACTACTGCACAGTCAAGTACAACACGGCCGGGGTCGAGCAGTGGGCCAGCTTCTACAACTACTCGGACAATGCGACCGACCAGGCAGTGGCCATCACGGTTGACGCTGCGGGCAACGCCTATGTCACCGGCACCAGCGCTTCCGCTCCGCCGCCGGGCGGCCTCAACCAGTACGCGACGGTCAAGTACGGTAACGACTCGGGCGCGCAGGTGTGGGCCGCGCGCTACGAAGGCGAGGACGGAAACAACGCGCCCGCTGCAATCGCGCTCGGGACCTCGGCGGTTTATGTCACCGGCAGCAGCCAGGGGCCCGAGGGCGACGACGACTACGCCACGGTTGCCTATGACAAGAACAGCGGCAGCCAACTCTGGGCGACCCGGTTCGACGGCCCGGCGGGAAAGAATGATGACGCGGTCGACATCGCTGTGCCCCCGTCCGGCGAGATTCTCGTGACCGGCACCAGCATCAATGCAAGTAACAAGGGCGATATCGCGACCCTCACCTACACGCCCGCCGGCGAGCCGCACTGGGTCAGGCGCCATAGCGACCCTTCCGGCAACGACGTCGTAGCGGCGGCGGTTGCGTTCGACTACCACTCCAACCCTATCGTTACCGGCAGCAGCTTCGGCGGCGCGTACTATGACTTTCTGACGGTGAAGTACGGGGCACCCCCCGGCATCGCCGAGTTCGCGCCTGCCGCACCCTCCCGGCCCGGGATGCGCCTCGCGCCCAATCCGGCCCGGAACTGGACGAACCTCCAGCACTCGCTTTCCGGCGCGGCCCCGGCCATCATCAGCCTGCTTGGCGTTGACGGCCGGGTGGTCCGCACGCAGCGGCTCGACGGGCAGACGAACGGGCCGTCGCGGCTCGACCTGACCGGGCTGGCTTCAGGCGTCTACGTCGTCCGCCTGGACGCTGCCGGCCGGCACGCGACTTCGCGCCTCGTGGTGCAGCAATGAACGTACTAAGGAGGAATCGTGACTAGAGCAGTTCTGACGGCTGCATGCCTGTTCCTGATGGGAACAAGCACAGCCATCGCCGATGACACTATCCCTGATATTCTTTGGACCTGGCGCTATGACGGTCAAGGCGGCCGGGACGACTTTGCCAAAACCGTGCTCGTCGACGAGGATGACAACGTCATTGTTGTCGGCACGTGCATGGGCACCAACCGCAGCAACGACGTCGGCGTCGTCAAGTATAGTCCGGACGGCACCGAGCTATGGTTGGCGACGATTGCCGGGCCCGGCGCGTCCAACGAAGAAGTTAAAGGCGCGGCCGTGGGCCCCAACGGCGCCATTTACATCTGCGCCTCAAGCGGGCTCTACCCCGACTTCGACTTCCTGGTGGTCAAGTACACCGCGGAAGGCACCGAAGCCTGGCGCCGGACCTGGGGTGGCCCGGACGGCCAGCAAGACATTCCGGCGGGCATCGTGGTGGACACCCTCGGCAGTTGCTACGTCACCGGCTACACCACAGACACCACCGGCCAGACCGAATGGGTGACAATGAAGTTCCTGGCCGGCAACGGGCTGCCGATGTGGATCACAATCCGTCCGAGTGAGGTTGGCGGCTTCAACTACCCGACAGCCATCGCGCTCGGGCCGGGCAACGCAACCTATATCACAGGCTACAGCCAGCGCGAGTACCTGGAAGACTACGCCACCGTCAAATACAGCTGGGCCGGGGTCGAGCAGTGGGCCAACTTCTACAACTATTCGGGCAATCAGGCCGACAAGGCAGTGGGCATCGTGGTTGACGACGTGGGCGACGCCTACGTCACCGGCACTAGCGCCACCGCTCCGCCGCCGGGCGGCGTCAACCAGTTCGCGACGATCAAGTACGACGATAGCGATTCGGGCGCGCAGGTATGGGTCAAGCGCTACACCGGCAACGGCGCACCGAACGTGGCGGCGGCTATCGCGCTCGGGGCCTCGAATGTCTACGTCACCGGCGCCAGCATGGACTGCGTGGGGGGGACCGACGACTACGCCACCATTGCCTATGACAAGAGCAGCGGCAGCGTGGTCTGGGCGACTAGGTTCCTGGGTCCGCCGGGAAAGGCCGATGACCCGGCCGCTATCGCCGTCCTCCCGTACGGCGACGTCCTCGTCTTCGGCACGAGCGTCGACTTTCATGACAAGGGCGACTACACGATCGTGCGCTACGGGGCCGCCACCGGCAGTCAGGACTGGGTCACACGGTACAATAGTATATTCGACAACGACGACGAAGCGAAGGCGCTTGCGTATGACAGCCACTGCAACCCCATCGTTACCGGCAGCAGCTACGCCATGGGGTACTACGACTTCCTGACGATCAAATACGACTCGGCGGCGTCCGGCGGCATCGCCGAGTTCAAGCCTGCCGTTCCCGTCCGGCCCGGGATGCGCCTCGCGCCCAACCCGGCCCGGAACTGGACGAACGTAATGCAGTCGCTCTCCGGCACGGCACCGGCCATGGTCAGCCTGCTTGGGGTTGATGGCCGAGTGGTCCTAACGCAGCGGTTGGACGGGCAGGCGGCCGGACCGGCGCGGCTCGACCTGACCGGACTGGCTTCAGGGGTCTATATCGTTCGCCTGGACGCTGCGGGCCGGCACGCGACCTCGCGCCTTGTGGTGCAGCAATGAACACACTAAGGAGGAACCGTGACTAGAGCAGTTCTGACGGCTGCCTGTCTGCTCCTGCTGGGAACGAGCATGGCCCTCGCCGCTGATACCCTCTGGACCCGGCGCTATGACGGTCAAGGCCGCCGGGACGACTATGCCAAGACCGTGCTCGTCGACCAGGATGACAACGTCATTGTTGTCGGTACCTGCATGGGCACGAGCAGCGGCAACGACGTCGGCGTCGTCAAGTATGATTCGGCCGGGAACCAGATGTGGTTCGCGACCATCGCCGGGCCCGGTGCGTCCGACGAAGAAGCCAAAGGCGCGGCCCTGGACCCCGACGGCAACATCTACATCACCGCCTCGACCGGGCTCTATCCTGACTTCGACATCATGACGGTCAAGTACACCTCGCAAGGCACCGAATACTGGCGCCGGACCTATGCCGGCACGGGTGGCCGGGCCGACGTGCCGGTGGGCATCGCGGTGGACACTCTCGGCAACTCCTACGTCACCGGCTACACGATAGCGGCCGGCGACTCGAGCGGTTGGGTGACAATGAAGCGCAGTAACGGCAACGGGTCGCCGCTCTGGACCGCAATCCGCATCGGCGGCCTGCCGGCGGCCATCGCGCTTGGGCCGGACAACGCGGTCTACGTCACAGGCTACAGCGCGCCCGAATACATGGATGACTACTGCACAGTCAAGTACAACACGGCCGGGGTCGAGCAGTGGGCCAGCTTCTACAACTACTCGGACAATGCGACCGACCAGGCAGTGGCCATCACGGTTGACGCTGCGGGCAACGCCTATGTCACCGGCACCAGCGCTTCCGCTCCGCCGCCGGGCGGCCTCAACCAGTACGCGACGGTCAAGTACGGTAACGACTCGGGCGCGCAGGTGTGGGCCGCGCGCTACGAAGGCGAGGACGGAAACAACGCGCCCGCTGCAATCGCGCTCGGGACCTCGGCGGTTTATGTCACCGGCAGCAGCCAGGGGCCGGCGGGCGACGACGACTACGCCACGGTTGCCTATGACAAGAACAGCGGCAGTCAACTCTGGGCGACCCGGTTCGATGGCCCGGCGGGAAAGGACGATGACGCGGCCGACCTCGCCGTTCTCCCGTCCGGCATGATTCTCGTCACCGGCACGTGCATCGACTTTGACGACAAGGGAGACTTCGTGACCGTACGCTACACGGCCGCCGGCGAGCAGGAGTGGGTCCTGCGGTATAATAGTTCATTCGACAACGACGACGTAGCGGCGGCGGTTACGTTTGACGGCCACTCCAACCCCACCATTGCCGGCAGCAGCTTCGGCAGCGGGTACTACGACTTCCTGACGATCAAATACGACTCGGCGCCCACCGGCAGCGCCGAGTTCAAGCCTGCCGCACCCTCCCGGCCCCGGATGTGCCTTGCACCCAACCCGGCCCGGAACTGGACGAACGTCCAGCAGTCGCTCTCCGGCGCGGCACCGGCCATCGTCAGCCTGCTCGGGGTTGACGGCCGGGTGGTCCGTACGCAGCGGCTCGACGGGCAGACGGGCGGGTCCTCGCGGATCGACCTGACCGGGCTGGCTTCAGGCGTCTATGTCGTCCGCCTGGACGCCGCGGGCCGGCACGCGACCTCGCGCCTTGTGGTGCAGCAATGAACACACTAAGGAGGAATCGTGACTAGAACAGTTCTGACGATTGCCTGTCTGTTCCTGATGGGAGCTAACGCAGCCCTCGCTGATGACACCTGCTGGACCCGGCACTTCAACCTGGACGGCGACTGTTATGCCCGAGCCCTGCTCGTCGGCCAGGAAGACAATATCATTGCTGTCGGCACCCGCATCGGCGGCGCCACCGGCAACGACGTCGTCGTCGTCAAGTATAGTCCGGACGGCACCCTGGAATGGTCTGCGGTCATCGCCGGGCCGGGTGCATACAACGAAGAAGCCAAGGGCGCGGCGCTGGACCCCAACGGCAACATCTATATCACCGCCTCGACCGGGCTCTATCCTGACTTCGACATCATGACTGTCAAACTCGACCCGACCGGCAGCGAAGTCTGGCGCCGGACCTGGGATGGCCCGGATAACAAACAGGACGTCCCGGCGGGCATCGCGGTGGACACTGCCGGCAACGCCTATGTCACCGGCTACACAGCCACGGCCAACGGCATGACCGACTGGGTGACAATGAAGCTCGCACCGGACAGCGGGCTGCCGCTCTGGACCGTAGTCCGTCTGAGTGAGGGCGGCGGCTTCAACTACCCGACGGCCATCGCGGTCGGTCCGGACGGCTCACCCTATATCACGGGCTACAACCAGCGCGTGTACCTGGAAGACTACGCCACCGTCAAATACAGCACGGCCGGGGTCGAGCAGTGGGCCAGCTTCTACAACTACTCGGGCAACGGGCCCGACAAAGCAATGGACATCGTAGTTGACGACGTGGGCGACGCCTACGTCACCGGCGCCAGCGCTACCGCTCCGCCACCGGGCGGCTTATACCAGGATGCTACGGTCAGGTACGCCAGCGATTCGGGTACGCAGATGTGGGTCACGCGCTACACCGGCGAGGGCGGGAATAACGCGCCGGCTGCAATCGCGCTCGGAGCCTCGGCGGTCTACGTCACCGGCAGCAGCCAGAGAGATACGGGCGATTACTACTACGCGACGATTGCCTATGACAAGAGCAGCGGCAGCGAGCTGTGGGCGACCCGGTTCAATGGCCCGTCCGGAAGTGCGGTCGACCTCGCCGTCCTCCCATACGGCATGGTTCTCGTTACCGGTACGAGCGGGGGCGATATCATGACCCTGCGCTACACCGAGGCCGGTGTTGAGGACTGGGCCGCCCGTTACAGCGACGCCGGAGCGACGGCCATTACGTTTGACAGCCACTGCAACCCCATCGTTCTCGGCAGCAGCTTTGACAGCGGGTATTACGGCTTCCTGATTGTGAAGTACGACTCGGCGGCGTCCGGCGGCGTCACCGAGTTCAAGTCTGCCGTTCCCGGCCGGCCCGGGATGCGTCTCGCGCCCAACCCGGCCCGGAACTGGACGAACCTAACGCATTCGCTCTCCGGCGCAGCCCCGGCCATCATCAGCCTGCTTGGCGTTGATGGCCGGGTGGTCCGCACGCAGCGGTTGGACGGGCAGTCGAGCGGGCCGTCGCGGCTCGACCTGACCGGCCTGGCTCCGGGTGTCTATGTTGTCCGCCTCGACGCTGTCGGCCGGCACGCGACCCAGCGTCTCGTGGTGCTGCGCTAAGGAGCACAAGCTCAAGCACAAGCGCAAGCTCCGGCCCGAACGTGAGCCATCTGCGTAATCTGCGTAATCTGCGGATAGTCCATTCCGTGTTTCGGCATTCCCGGCGGCTTGGCGGTTCACTAATGTCCTGCGGAGTAGCAGAACCGGCCGGGCGCGTGGGCGGGCAGCGCTCAACTTGATTGCCTCATGCCGGTGCGCTATACTTGACCAACATGACGCGTACCGTTGAGAAGATTGCCAACGACGTCAAAGCCCTGCCGGACGCGGAGCTGGACGAGTTGCTGGCCTGGCTGGCCGACTTCGAAGCGGAACGCATGGATGCGTGGGACAAGACGATAGCCGCCGACAGCCAGCCGGGGGGACGCTTGAACGGCCTCCTCGCCCGCGTGAAGGACGACATTGCGGCGGGCAAGACCAAGCCCCTCGATGAAGTCCTCGACCACAAGTGATTTCCGGGCGTCGTTCGACGCCCTACCCGCAGACATCAAGGCCCGTGCCCGCCGCGCATTCATCCTGTGGCGAGCCAATCCCCGTCACCCCTTGCTCTGTTTCAAGAAAGTTGGTGGAGCATGGGTGGTTCGGGTCGGACGCGGCTTCCGCGCGCTGGCCCTGCTGCAGAACGACACCTTCTACTGGTTCTGGATTGGGTCGCACGATGACTACGAGAGGATGATCGCGGACCTGTTGCGGTAGCAGCGACTGTCAGAGAATCCAAGAGCTTTCGAGAACAAACCAGCAGTTCCTGACCGCACGGCGCGGGCTCAGGCCGGTCGGGGACGGATTCGCTTTTCCATCTTACGCATGATGGACCGATAGCCGGCCCGGTCGTACAGCCTCAGGGCCTCCGCATTGAACTCCCATACGGCAAGCTGAACCAGCCCAAGTCCGCGCTCCGCCGCCCATTGTTCGACTCTGGCCAGCAACAACGAACCCGCTCCCTGCCCGCGGTGCGATTCCGCAACCGCAAGTTCGTACACGTCGGCCCTTGGCTCAATCGTCAGGTCGTCGGGTTCGGTCTCTCTGGCGACAAGCGCGTAACCGATGACCGCGCCCGCAATCACCGCAACGAAGAACCCGTGCTCCGAATTTGCGAGCAGCCGTTCGTAGTGCGCGGCCTGCATCGAGAACTCGACCGTCTGCGCCGCCTGCATCTTTCGCTCTCTGGCAGCGTACTCTTGAACTTCGTGGGCAATCGCCACCACGCGCTTGATGTCGCCTGCCTGCGCGGACCGGATTTCGATGGGCATGTTCATGCGATTGCTCCGAGCGATGCTAACCGCACAGGACAACACAGTCAACCTGCACGTCTCTTCCGACACAATCTGGGGACGCTGCCCGCATTTCGGCGAGTGCGGCAGGCAGCAAGCGGGAGGCTCCTGAGAGATTCCACCACTCCGCGGAGCCTGCCCTGAGCCAGTCGAACGGGCTCCGGTCGGAATGACATGGCCATTGGCGAGCTTGGCGGTTCAGCCGCTTCGCGGAAACCCCAAATCCCAAACCCCAAACCCCACGCGCTTGCGCGCGAGTTTCCAGTTCGCGTTGGCAGTTGGCAGGCGGGACGGCCCACGGCTAACAGCTAGCGGCCGACGGCTTCCGGCCAGCGGCCTGGACGTGGGTCGCTAGTCCGTGGTTTGCGGTTTGCGGTCCGCGACGGCAGGAGGCGACTCAACACGGCCATGCACCGGTGACATGCGATGTCTGAATCGGAGCCAGAGCGGGTCGTCGGCAAGCAGCCTCTCGGTCTTCATACTGCGCTCGTGCCAGCTCAGGCCGGCATCCTCGGTATCTATCTCGGCCCGCCTCTTCCGCATCCACGCAACCGCGTCGAATGTCTTTCCATCACTCATATGACAGCACTTCCTTCGGTGAGCGAATCTCCAACAGCGGGTAGCCACGTTCGATATTGACCGAGTGAACCAGTCGGATTCGGTTGAGGTTCACTATGTGCCTGAAGTTCCAGCTAACGAGGACATCGGCTCGTCCGACCGTTGCGAGAGCGATGTGCAACGCGTCGGCGCGAGAACTGCGGCCAACGACGCCGCGCTGCAGGTATGCCTCGGCCAGTCCGTACGCCTCATCGCTGTCCGGCAGCATCACCACGTCCGCTTCAGGAAGCCGCGTGAGCCGCGCCCGCACCGCAACTGGAGCACCCGCGAGTTCACGCAGAGTGTGCTCGGATAGGACCAGAGTGTACACGCCATCCACGAACTGCTGCCAGAGGGCGAGGCTCTCGGCGCTGAATTCGGCGTCTTCACAGCCGCCGATAACCGAGGCATCGGCATAGACTAGCGTGCCGCGTCTCAGCATCTGCGTTCCTCAGCGGATTGGACCATACAGCAATCTAGCGCCCCGTCCGACCGAAGTCAAGCCAAGCCCGCATCCCGCCTCGTCCCGTCCGCCGCAGCAAACTCCAAACCCCAAACACCAAACGCCAAATCCGACCCCTCACCCTTACCCTCTCCCTCAAGGGGCGAGGGTACCCGCGCGCGCAGCGCGAGTAACCAGTTCCCAGTTTGTTGTTGGCAGTGGCCGAGAGATTCCTCGACTTCGCTCGGAATGACGGAGCCGGTCTTGGCGTTCTTGGCGGCCTTGGCGGTTCACCCGTGTTCCGCAGAACAACCGAACCGGCCGGGCGAGAAGCCCGGCCGGTAGATGTTAAGACTGGTGCGCTACTTCTGCGCGGCTTCTCTTGCTTTCGCGGCCTCGTCGATGACCTTCTGGGCCGCGTCGCGCGGGGTCTCTTCGTAGTGCGAGAACTCCATCGTGAAGAATCCCCGGCCCTGGGTCATTGACCTGAGGCTGTTGGAGTATTTGTACATTTCGGCCATCGGTGCCTGGGCTTTGATGACCTGCATGTTGCCTTTGACTTCCATACCCATGATGCGGCCCCGTCGGGCGTTCAAGTCGCCCATCACGTCGCCGGTGTAATGGTCCGGGACCGTGACTTCGACGTTCATGATGGGTTCGAGCAGGACCAGCCCGGCCTTCTCGCAGCAGTTCTTGAACGCGAGGCTGCCCGCGAGTTTGAAGGCGATGTCGGATGAGTCCACGTCGTGGTAGGAGCCGTCGAAGGCCACGGCCCGGATGTCCATCATGTGGTACCCGGCGAGAACGCCCTTTTCCATCTGCTCGACGATTCCCTTTTCAATCGGCGGGATGAACTTGGTCGGAATCGAGCCGCCGCGGATGGCGTTCACGAACTCAAACCCGGTGCCGCGCGGTACCGGTTCGAGCCGCAGCCAGCAGTCGCCGAACTGCCCGCGTCCACCGGTCTGTTTCTTGTGCCGGCCCTGGGCCTCGGACTTCTTGGTAATCGTCTCGCGGTACGGGATGCGCGGCTTGATGAGGTCGACGTTGACGTCGAACCTGCGCTTGAGCCGGGCCACGATGACGTCGAGGTGCAGTTCGCCCATGCCGTTGATGAGCTGCTGCGCTATTTCCGCGTTGAATTCGTAGGAGAAAGTCGGGTCTTCTTCGTGCAGCCGGGCGAGGCCGGTGGAGACCCGTTCTTCGTCGCCCTTGCTCTGCGGCACAATCGCGACCGAGATTGAGGGCTTGGGGAACACGATACCCGGCAACTTCGCCGGCTCGTGTTTGTCACAGAGCGTATCGCCGGTGTGGGTCTCCTTCAGTTTGACCAGCGCGCCAATCATGCCGGTGGTCAACTTGTTCACCTCGACCCGCTCGTGACCCTTGACCACGTACATCTGGTTGACCTTCTCGTCCCGCTCCTTCTTGGCGTTCAGCACGACCATGCCCGCTTCGAGCTTGCCGCGGAACACGCGGACGAGGTTCATGTCGCCGACGTGGGCTTCCGACACGGTCTTGAATATCAGGGCGCAGACCGGGCCGTTCTCGTCCGGCTTGATCTCGAGCTCGTCCGCCGAGTCGAGCTTGGTCGCGGCCCGCGGGGACATGTCGAGCGGCCCGGGCAGGTCGTCCACCGCCAGGTCGAGCAGTACGTCGACCCCGATCTGGGCCAACGCGTCGCCGCAGACCAGCGGGTAGACCGCGCCGGCCTTGATGCCCTTTCGCACCGCCGCGCGCATCTCTTCGGGCGTAATCTTGCCGCCTTCGATGAACTTCTCCATCAGCTTCTCATCGACCTCGGCCGCGACCTCAACCAGTTTCTCTTTCCACTGGCTGATGGTGTCTTTCATGTCAGCGGGCACCGGGATTTCCTTGCGCGCCCCACCGTCGTAGGTGTAGGCTTTGTCGTTCAGCAGGTCAACGACCCCGCTCAGTCCTTCCTCTTTACCGATGGGCAGGAAAACGGGCGTGATCCGCGTGCCGAACGCCTTGCGCAGGTCTTCGGCGGTCGAGTCGAACGAAGCATGTTCTTTCTTCAGCTTGTTCACGAACACGGTGCGGGGCAGCTTCGCGTCGTCGAGCCGTCGCCAGACCATTTCGGTTCCGACTTCGACGCCGGACGAGGCGTCGACGACAACGACGCCGTTGTCCACGGCTCGGACCCCGGATACGACGTTTCCGAAGAAGTCGGCGTAACCCGGTGTGTCAACTAGTGTTATGAGCATGTTCTGCCACTCGCCGTACCCGAGGGACAGGTTGATAGAAATCTTGCGGGCGACCTCATCTTCGTCATAGTCCAGGAGCGACGTCCCCTCGGCAACCGAGCCGAGCCGGGTGTTCTGCTTCATCACGAGCAGCAGCGCCTCGCAGAGCGAGGTTTTGCCCGAGCTGGCATGACCGAAGAAGCCGAGATTGCGGATGCGTTCCGCGCTGTACTCTTTCAAGGAATCCTCCTGGAATCTTGTCTAAAGGTTGGTGGGTATCATAGTGAAACAGACAGGCAAGTCAAGCCTACACGCTGGGAGCGCGATGAGTTAGTAGCCGGCAGCCAGCGGTTGGCAGTTGGCGGACGCCGGAACTCTGTCCTCTGCCCTCTGATTTCTGACTTCCGACTTCGTCTCCTCCACTTTGCCATTTCCCCTTTCCACTTTCCCACTTCCCCTGCCGTCGGCCGAGGCCTTGCGCCGGCACTCCGGCCCTGTTGACACCCCGAGCCGGCGTGCTACTATTCCCGTGATGGCTGAACATGGGAGACTCGCGCTTGAGCCCCCGCGGAGGTATTCGATGTACAGATTCTATCCGATTCTCGCCGGCGTACTGATGGCCGCCGTGCTGCCGTTCTCGACCGGCTGCGGCGGACCGGGTGGCCGCGGGCAGTCGGGGAACATGTCCGCTAACCTATCCGGACTGCCCAAGATCCTGCGCTACCCTTATGCCCAGACTGTTTCCGCAGGAGGCGGAACCTACGACGGAAAACCCGCCACCACATACAGCTTCACCACCAACGACCCGATACCGCCGGTCACTGCGTACTACAAGACCGAACTTGCCAAGTGGAAGGATTATCCGGTTCCGGCTCCTGCCAGCGGCAGCGCTTCCGGTTTCACCAGCCCGGACGGTGAGCGGACCGTCGTAATCACGGTCGAGCCGGGCGAGAACGGCAAGACCGACATCACCATCTACAACATCACGAAATAGTCGGGACGCCGGAAGCCGCGCCCTGCGGATGTGACCTGCTTCGCAGGCAGCGCTCTCCCCTGCCTGCCGCTTGAAGCTTGTGGCTTGAAGTCCGCCGCTTTGGTCTAGCGGGCGGGCACGACTATCTTCTGCGCCTCGCGGCCGGTCGCCGTCTCCAGAGTCAATAAGTACGTGCCCGGCGTGAGAGCGCGGTCAAGACTCAGAGAGTGTTCGCCGGCCGGAAGCACGCCCTGCCGGAGTTCGGCTACCTTCCTGCCGTCCTCCGAAAACACAAGCAGGCGGGCCGGGCCGGACGCTGCCAACTGATAGCTCACCGTGATTCTGCCCGTCGCAGGATTGGGCGTCACTTTGAGACCACCGACGGCGGGAACCACGGCGCGCGGCTCCTCGACGGTCGTGCCGGCGAATCGGAAGTGGTGGACCGTCATCTGGGTCGTATCCATCGTCACCTGGCGGCCGTAGCGAAGCATCTGGTCGCGGCTGGAAGCAAGCATCTGGTGGAAGGCGTTGTACGGATAACCGTTGCAGGGCGTCGTGTCGGAATAGGAGTGGCCGCTGCCTGGGTTCTCGGTGTTGAGGTTATCCGGGTCCATCCGGCCGTAGTTGTGCAGCGAAGAGTGGCCGCTCCACCAGCTCGCCGGCCTGAGCACGTACTTCCCGGCGTAGTAGTCCGCCGCAATCGGGTCCTTCGAGGCAACCAGCGTGTTCAGCCGGGTGCACATGTTGTAGGGCGCGTTCGGGCCAGTGGCTATTTCCGCACTTACCCAGGTGGCATCGATGATGTTCAAGTCCGGGAACCGGGCCTTGCCGAAGTCAACGCCAAGCAGCCCCCGCGTCATCACGCTGTCGTGTATCGGGCCTTGGCCGATGGCTTTGTAGGACAGGAACCCGATATAGTGCTTGACCGACGCGGACACGCCCATGTACTGATGGCTTTTCAGGACCGGCATGTTAATGAACTTGAGGCGCTCCGGCTCGTAGGCCGAGCCGTTCCAGACCCCGAGTCGGGTCGAGATACTGGTGCCATAGGAGGTGACGAATTTGGCGTAGGTCATGCCGGTCGAGTCCTCGCGCACGTAGCCGGACACGGTGTCTCCAATGTCGAACTCGCTCACCCAGCGGTTGTTGCCGCTGTAGCCGATTGCAGTCCAGTTGTATGCGCCCACGTGGTAGCCCCTTGCGGCAAAGGTGTCAACCACCTCCTGCATCGTCTGTGAGTGCCGCTCGGCGTTGTTCAGCGGATACGCCCAGGACTGGCGCCACTGGCCGTTTTCGACCAGTTCGACCTCGCCGGTAAAAGTATCCGGGTGAGCGACGATTCTGGCGATGAGACCTTTGAGCAGGTCGGTGCTGGGCATACCCCGCTCCGGCCATTCCGCGTTCACCTTGAGGAGCACTACGTCATTCTTGCCGATGAGGCCCGCGGTATCGCACCACGGCAGGTTCTTGCCGGAGCGATAGAGATATGTACCATTCTGGGCCAGCAGCGACAGGAGAGTATCCAGTCCCTCGTGGTACATGGCGAGGCTGTCCGGAACCGGGACGCTGTCCACGACGAAAATGTGAGACTGAGTCGGCAGCGCGGAAACCCAGACCGGCAAGTTCCCCTGCGCCGGAGGAGGCGGCGTCGGACGCGGGTGGAAGTAGCGGCCGGCGAGAAACAGAGCCGCGACTGCGAGCCCGGCGATGACGAGCAGGTTCCGGGCCGGCCGGCTCAGACGGGCTTCCGGCAGTTTCAGGCCGATGGCGCGCAACCCGCGCAGGATGCCAGGAAAGACAAAGACGCTGAGCCAGAGCGAGCTGGTTCCGGCCGCAGCCTGCTGGCACGGGTAGCGGAGCCGGCTGGGCTTGGTCCCCGACCGCCATAGCAGCCAGAGAACCGAACCGATGCCAACCCAGAGGAAACTGTGGGTGAAGAATCTCGAAACCGCCGTCATCAATCGTTTCATGGAGTCACTTCCTTGAGGTAATGAGCCAATCAGTCACCTTAAATCATCGCACACCCAGCCCGCCCTGTCAAGGTGGTGTCGTACCGCTTCCCGTCCGACGCGGGTTTGACCTGTGCGTCCGGCGGTTCTATAATCGGACATGGACTTCAGGATTCGCGGACGCGTCAGTCTGCTGGCAACCGGCACGGCTGCCGTGCTGTACCTGCTGGCGTCGGCGTCTGCACAGGACTGGGTGAACCAGGGCGGCAACCCGCAACGCAATGGGCTGTCCAGCATGCCCGGGCCGCACGGGTCGACCCTGCTCTGGGGAGGCACGATCCCCAGTTCGTACGGTCAACCTGTGCTCATCTGTGACGACAAACTCGTCACCTACCGCGACAACTTCACGACGAGCATTGCAGTCTGCCATGATCTTGAGACGGGTGACACGCTGTGGACCCTCGACTTCCCGGGCACGGGCGGCCGCACCATGCCGGTGGGGTTTCGCGACAACACGGTCTACATGGTGAATCTCCAGAACGCCGCGCCGGACACGCTTTACGCTTTTGCCGCCGATGACGGCGCGCTGGTCTGGCGCTGTCCATACCCGGTCAGCGTCTACCTGTCGGAGAGCGCGACCTTTGCCGAGAACGGCGACCTGATTCTGCCGCTTGAGGGCATGCGCACGGCCTGCATCAACCACCTGACCGGCGACACGGTCTGGACCACGGAGCGCGTCTGGCCGGTTTCAGGCAGCGCTGACGCGACGGTCTCGGACTCGACTTGGTATTGCTTCGGCGGCGCGCTGGTCGGCGGCTCGCTTCGACTCTACGCCTTCGACGTCGCGACCGGGTTCAAGAGAGATTCTGTGTTCATTGAGGACACCCACCCCGGTGGCACCGCACCCTACGGCAACATCATGGTCGGCCCGGACCGCGTGCTCTACGCCCACCGCTGCGGCGACAATGTCACCGCAGTCGAGGACTGGGGTGACAGCCTGCACATCCGCTGGGTGTACCCACTGGAAGACAGCACCTACTCGCCGTTTGCCCAGCTTGCCTGCGGCCCGGACTCATCGGTCTACGCGCTCGCCAGCGGTCGCATCATCCGGCTCGATCCGCAGACCGGCGCTCCCCTCGACTCCTCGCCGTACATCAAAGACTCAACCGCGGTCTTCGCCGCGCACCTGTCGGTCGGCGCGGACGGAACGGTGTACGCCACAAATGCCGGGTACGCGGGCGGTGCGCTCTTCGCCTTCACGCCAAGCCTCTCGGTAATTTGGGTGGAATCGATACCGAACGTCAGCACGTCGTGTCCGGCACTGGGCTCTGGTGGTGAACTCGCTATCGCCGGCAACGGCACGACGCTGAAGGTCTTTCGCGACCCCACGGGCGTGGGCGGACCGAAACGTACGCCCGCCCGCAATCGCCTGGTCGCAACGCCCAACCCGTTCCGATCGATGACAGCTATCAGCTTGCAGCTTACGGCCGACAGCCCTGCCGAAACCCGAATATACAACGCGGCCGGCCGCCTGGTCCGTTCCTTCTCCTCCCTCCTCTCTCCTCACTCCTTTCTCGTCTGGGACGGGACGGACGGCGCAAGGCACAAACTGCCTGCTGGTGCGTATTTCTTGCGCTCAGGCACCACAAGTATCGTGCTGACATTAACCGACTAGAAAGGACACGCGATGAGACTCGTTCTGATTCTGGCTTGCATTGCAGCCGTGACCATGGCCGTTCAACTCGACCCGACCGGGACTCAGGCAATCACGAGGATGGTCGTCCGGCCCGGCCAGACGCTGTCGGACTTCGTTGACCTCGGCAGCTTCTATGAACAGCACGACGTTGACCCCGGACTCCCGGCTGAGGGCGACTATCTGGACCGGCCCGTTTTCACCCGCGACGGGGCCAAGGTAATCGTCTCCAACCGCATGACGGGCAACATCACGGTCTTCGACTGGAGCACGATGGCGGCCGAGACCACGGTTGATGTCGGCTCCTATCCTGCCGGCATGGCCGTCACCGACAGCCTGCTTGTCATCTGCCGGCCGTTTGCCGATTCGGTGAGCATCGTCCGGCTGAGTGACTGGGCGGTCATGGCCCGCCTGCCGTCAGGTGAGCAGCCTTGGGTGGTGCACGTGAGTCCCGACCAGAGCAAGGCCTATGTCGGCTGCGACATCTCGAACACGCTCGAGGTGTACGACCTGGCGACGCTGCAGCGCGCGACTACGTTCAGCGACTTCCCGTTCTATCTTGTGACAGTGAGTTGGAACAGCGAAAACGGCCGCTTCTACGGCCAGTTCAGCGAGTTCGAGGTGACGCCGGACGGCTCGCACATCGTCGCGCCCGACACGGCACCGCAGCTGCTCTGGGTGGATGCCGCGACCGGCGTCAAAGACGACACGCTCGCCGGCATCGGCGACTGCTGGTTCGTTCGCTACTCCGGAGACAGCAGCAAGCTCATTACCGCCAACTACGACAATCCGTGCAAGGTCTGGCAGATCGACGTGGCCTCGCACCAGGTGACCGACTCGGTAGTCATCACCGGCTACACGCTGATGACGGTCGACGCGGCGGTGAACATGGACGGCTCCAAAGCCTACCTCGGCACGTCCAACAACACCAGCACGCTGGTGAAGTTCGAGACCAGTGACTTCGTGACCTTCTCGCAGACCTACACTGCGTTTTGGCTCGGTGTCTCCCCTGACCGAACCAAAGCCATCGGCGGCCAGTACCGGTTCTCGGTAGTCGACTTCGAGTCCGAGCAACTGCTGGGTCAGCACCAGGGCAACGCACAGTACTTCGGGGCGGTCTCCCCGGTCGGCTCGGGCGTGGCGAGCTTCGACCCGCAGCGCCACGAAGGCGTCTACTTCTATGACTACACGAACCCGACCCCGGATTATCGTGGCACCACGAACTCGGGCGAGCCGCCGGAAGGCGACGCGCCCCACCGGGTCAAGATCAGCCCGGACGGTCTCACCGCCATCGCGACCAACGTCCTCTCCGACAACCTGACCATTATCAACACTGTGACCGCGGCAGTCGAGACCATCCTGCCGCTTGGCAGCCGGCCGCAGGACATCGCCTTCACGTCCGACTCGCGGTGGGCCGTGGCCTGCGGGCTGAATGGCAACAACGTCGGCATCATCGACCTCGACGACAACTCCATGACCACGCTCCCGGTCGGTGCCGGCCCGGCGACTGTTGTAATCACACCGAACGACTCCTTCGCCTACATCGGCAACATCGGCTCAAACACCGTGTCGGCCATCCGCCTCGACGGCCCGTCCAGTTCGGTCATCGCCTCGATTCCCTGCGGCGTAATCGGCATCGTCTGGGGTTCGTACGGAGTCTGGAGCGGGCTGGGCATGAGCCCGAACGGCAGGTACTGCCTGGTCGCGGTCTCGTTCGACGACGTCGTGAGGGTGATTGACGTCGCGTCCAACACGGTCGTGGACACACTTGCCGTCGGCGACTTCCCGCTCTGCATCGCCTTCGACTCGACCGGCGACTACGCGACCGTCACCAACTACATGGCCGGCACATACTCGGTCATGCACATCGACGGAGCAAGCTCCTCGGTCGTCGGCACATTCTCCTCCGGCCAGTATGCCATGCGCCTCGCGTACAACCGTGCGCTCGACCAGATGGGCATCGGCAACTACGGTGCCAAGACGCTGACCATCGCCGACCCGCGCACCGGCGCGCTTATTCAGAATATCTCATACTCGTCCTACGGCGCCCTGGCCGACGTTGCGTTCGACGCTGCCGGCCAACCGGTCGTGCTGACTGCGTCCAACGGCAACTCGCTCGGAATGGTCCATCACGGCTCCGACCATGTCGAACTGCCCGCCGTACCATCGGCGTTCGACTTCTGCCCGGCAACCTCGATGTGCGCGGTTTCGGGCCCGGGCCCTGACTACGTGAGCCTTGTCGACTTCTCAACGCAGGGGCAGGCGGAGGTGAAGACGCCGCAGACCCCAGGCCTCAGGCTACATGCCGCTCCGAACCCTTGCCGTTCAGCCACTCTCCTCCACTTGAACGGTGAATCTCAGAACCACCCGACGGCGGTTCTGCGCGTCTACGATCCACAGGGACGCCTGGTTCGGTCGGAATCGGGAGTCAGGACGTCGCACTATCGACTGGACATGGGGAACCTGCCGGCAGGGATCTACTTCGCTCGCATCTCATGCGGTGGCAGGACGGCCGACGCGCAGATTGTCCTCACTCACTAGCACCGTCGCCGGTCGACCAGTACGCTTGACCACCAACAGGCTTTAGGCTAGACTGGCCCTGCTATGAAGATGTCATCCCGCGCGGCAATTCCGGTCCTGTCGTTGCTGGCTGTACTCATACCTCTGCCCGCCTTCGCAGTCATCCCCCTGCCTGCCACGCCGTCCTGGAGCTCCAGCGACAATGACTATTCCACGGGCGGCGCGTTCGCCGACATCGACGGCGACGGCTGGATCGACTTTCTTACGTCCAACGGCAACGACATGAGCATGAACTTCAACGGTGCGTACATGAACAACTCGGGGACGCTCGAAGCTAACGCTGCGTGGCGCTCTCTGGACAGCGGCTACTTCGGGCACTGCTATTCGGGCGACGTCGACAACGACGGCGACATTGACCTCGCAGTCGCCTACCTCGGTCGGTACGCGTTTGGCGACCACCTAGCGCGCGTGTACCGGAACACCGGCAGCGGACTGGAGACGACGCCGTCGTGGAAGGCCGCCGACCGCCATTCATCGTTCGACTGCTGCCTCGGGGACTTCGACCTCGACGGAGACCTCGACCTTGCCATCAGCGCCGGCGACGCGTATGATCCCATTGAATACGACCCCGCCCGCATCTACAGAAATAACGGCACCAGCTTCGACACGCTTCCATGCTGGTCCGCGAGTGACACCAATCCCGGTGATGCCATCCGGTTCTGCGACATCGACAACGACGGCGACCTCGACCTGTTCGTCGGCCAGGTCATACCGGGGGCGGGCCACGGCAAGGTGGTGATGTACCGGAATGCGGGCGGAATCCTCGACACGGTTCCCACATGGACCGGCCAGCAGGGCGTCGGCTGGGTTCTGCGCCTGGCCTTCGGTGACTACGACGCGGATGGCTTCATGGACCTCGCGGTGGCGTCCAACAACCAGCAGGGCGAGCCGAACAGCGTCAAGGTCTTCCACAACAACGGCGGCACGCTCGATACAATCGCTGCCTTCACCATGCTCCGCGCGGAGCAGTATTCGTCCTGCGTCGCATGGGCTGACGTGAACGGCGACGGCTACGCGGACCTGGCCGCCGGGGGCTGGTGGGAACCCGCAGTGGTGTTCGAGAACCATACCGGGGTCATGGATACGACGCCGGCGTGGACATGGATACCTTCGAACCCCAATGACCTTGTCTGCGAGACGCTGGTCTGGGCCGACCTTACCAACGGTCACCTGGAGTCGCGGTCGGATGCGTTCGACGGCGACGGCACGCGGAAGCTCTTCAACCTGCACCTCCGGCCCGTGCAATTCCTTGACAGTGTCTGCGTTGGCGGCGTGCGCGTGCCTGCGGCCGGGTTCTGCTCAGACCCGCTCATCGGGTACGTCAGCTTCGCCTCTGCCCCGCCCGCCGGGACGGCCAATGTGGTATTCTCTTACCGCTACTCGGCCAATCCTGACCTGGCTGTGACAAACTGGGACCAATCACACGGTAACCATGTATTCCTGAACACGACGCCGGCCGGGGTCGCGGCGCAGCACGAGGACCTGGAAGCAGGTCGCCTGTCGGCCTGGCCCAACCCGTTCAGGACAGCTATCAGCCTACAGCTCACAGCTAGCAGCCCCACCGAAGTGGCGATATTCGATGCAGCCGGCCGTCGCGTGCGCTCCTTCCCGGCTGTTGGCTGTAAGCTGTCGGCTGTCAGCTCGTTCCTATGGGACGGCTGCGACGAAGACGGCAGGCCGGTTTCGCCCGGCGTCTATTTCGCCGCACTCGGCGCGACAAACTCTCAACTGAAACTGGTCCGGGTCTCGCGGGATTGATTCATACCCGACCCGCACGTGGCAACTGAAGTCGCCGGAGAACGACTTGCCGGACTCGCCCGGTACGGCAGCGTTCACCTGCTGGATGAGGTCGCTTCAACCAACGACTACGCATTCGGCCTGGCGGGGAAGCACACCACGGCAGTCGTCGTCGCCCGGAGGCAGACCAAGGGCCGGGGTCGGTTCGGGCGGCCGTGGTTCTCAGACGATGCCAGCCTGACCGCTTCCCTGCTCCTGCTTACCGACGCTCCCGACTTCCCTCACCCCTCTTTCGTCGTCCACCTGGCCGGGCTGGCGCTCTCCCGCGCGGTCGATGAGACCGTGGGACTGCCGACGCAGATACGCTGGCCCAATGACATCATCCTCGAGGACGGGAAGCTGGCCGGCATCCTTTGCGAAGGCAGGAGGAACGCGGTGGCGGTGGGCATCGGCCTGAACCTGAATCAGGAGTCACTCCCCGAGGACCTGCCGGATGCCGTGTCACTGCGGATGGCTACGGGCAAGCAGTGGGACAAGTTCTACCTCCTCGAGAACTTCCTGCAGGAGATGTTCGCAAGTATCGAGCAGACTGCCAAGGGCGAGTCGGCCCAGGTTCTCGCCGACATCAAGGGCCGTTCCACCGTCATGCACCGACGCGTCGAAGTCAGGACCCTGTTGCGCAAGCATGTCGGGACTGTGATTGACCTTGATACGGAAGGCCGGATCGTGCTCAGAACTGACTCGGGCAGGCTGGTGGTACTCGGAGCCGGAGAGGTGCGCAGGCTTAGATGATACTCACCGTCGTCATCGGCAACACCAACACCGAGTTCGGTTGGTTCAATCGCCGCCGCCTCGCCCGGTCCGTCCGAGTACGAACCGGATCACTCCGCAGCGCCGGCATGCCGAAACCCGGCCACGTTGTCGGTGTCGCGGTAGCTTCAGTTGTGCCCGAGGCGACGCAAGCGGTCCGCGTCCGCCTGCACGCAGCCGGGCTGGAGCCACTCGTTGTTGGTCCGCGCACTCGGACCGGGCTCAAGTACCGCTACCGCCGAGGGGACCTTGGCGCGGACCGCGTGTGCGTCGCCGTCGGAGCGCGGCGCCGCTTCCCGGACCAGGACCTCATCGTCTTCGATTTTGGCACCGCGATCACCGTCAACGTCATCCTGCGGGAAGGCATCTTTGCCGGAGGAGCGATTCTGCCCGGAGTTCAGATGAGCCTCAACGCGCTGGCTGACAGCACCGCCGGCCTTCCCCGGCTGCTTCCGGGCAGGACAGGGAGTCCGATACAACACGGCACCCGTGCCGCGATGCAGGCCGGGGTTGCCGAACTCTTCGCCGGCGGTATTGACCGGATCATTGACGAAGTCGAACGGGGTACGGGCCGCTCACACCGCATTGTCGCAACCGGAGGCGGAACCCGAACCGCCCGCCGGTACGTGAAACGGATTGGTACATGGCTACCGCGGCTCGCAAGCGAAGGCTTGGCCGAGGTCTTCTACTTCAACACCCCCGCGTCGGCGGGCGCGGGAAGCAGAGCCCGATCCCGAGCCGGGAACCCTGGGACGTAGATTGAGCGAGGGTACGGCAGCACCTGACGGCAACCGGCCAGCGGCCATATCTTGAATCCCGTCGTCTTTCTCGGAATCGAAACCAGCGGCACGTCGACCGGGCTGGCGCTGGCCGTTTCCGGCAGGGTCGTAGCCGAGATGGTCGAGCACTCAAGCTGCGGCCACAACGAGGTCCTGATGCCAATGCTCGACCGGCTGCTCAAGGGCTCCGGCATGACGGCCCGGGACCTTTCCGGCATCGGCGTGGATATCGGCCCGGGCATGTTCACGTCCCTGCGAGTCGGCCTCAGCACTGCCAAGGGCCTGGCGGTCGCACACCGAATCCCGGTGAAGGGCATAAACACGCTCTGGTCGCTCGCCCGCACCGCTCGGGTAGACATGGACAAAGTGCTGTCGGTAATGGATGCCCGGAAACACCAGGTCTACGCCGCGCTGTATCTCGAAGGACGGCCGGCGATCCCGCCGTCAATCATCGGGCCGGAGCAACTGGTGTCGGAGGTGAGGACGATGCTCCCGGGGCGGACCAGTCTCGTTCTCGCGGGGAGCGGTGCGAGTATCTGCGCAGACCTGTTTGCAGTCGCCGGATTAGAACTTCAGTTGACCGGCATCGAGATTCCGTCACCCGGAGTGGTGGCTCTCGAAGCGGCAGAGCGCATCGCCGGAGGCATGGCCGATGATGTGGCGGCCATCAAGCCGCTCTACCTGCGCCGTACCGACGCCGAGCTAGCCCGGGAACAGAAGCTCAAGCTCGACAGCTGAAGCCCAGCCGGGCCGAGACGGTTCCACTTGTAGAAAAATGGCGGAGGCGTGTAGGAATCGAACCTACCGGTCCACTTATCGCAGACCATACGGATTTGAAGTCCGCCAGGCACACCAGCACCCATACACCTCCACCGAAGAATAGTGAATAGTGAATTGAGAAACCCGAATCCGTCCTTCACTCTTCACTATTCGTAATTCACTACTTCCGAGCGCGGCCTAGACCAGCCGCGTCCCGTTAATCACCAACTCGAAGTGACACTTCAGAAAGTCAGCGGCCCGGCGCGAGATAACCATGCGCGAGAGGAAGATTTCGAAATACTCCATCACCGGTGCGATGTTCG
Organism: uncultured bacterium; assembly: GCA_964597845.1. Lineage (GTDB taxonomy): Bacteria > Hydrothermota > Tepidihabitantia > Tepidihabitantales > Tepidihabitantaceae > UBA2258. The sequence continues at coordinate 27,326 of CAZQZR010000009.1, forward strand.
TGTCAATCGTCAGATCAAAGGTTATGCTGCGGGCCTCGCCCCGCACAGTCAGGGCAGAGCGCTTGGCAGCGTAGTTGACCCGGTCATGGATGTCGAACTTGATGAATTCGGGGTTGCGCACACGGCTCTTGTGCACGTCGGCCTTATCCGCGAGGATTAGGGCGGCCGAAACGTCCGACACCGGATTGCCGCTGTTCTCATCGTGGTTCCCGATTGCGGCCATTATCTGCGCGGTCTCCGGGTAGTCCATCCCGCGCCTCAGAAGGATGTCGCGCGCCAGCAACGCGCTGGTTCGCTCATGCCGTTCCCGGTTGACCACGTTCCCGATGTCGTGGAGATAGCCCGCGATCGCAGCCATCTCGGTCAACCGTTCTTCGGCCTGAAGCGCAACCAGGACCGCGCGCGCGTTCTTGGCGACGAGCCGCGCGTGCCTGGGGCCGTGCTCCGTGTAGCCCAGCACCGCAAGCTGCCGGTCGGCCTCGGCAACGAGGACGACGACCTCCGGGTCTTTGACGATATCCTTGAAGGTCAGCACGGGTAGTTATCCTATCATGTTAGAGGCCGGGGTCAATTTCCGGCGCGGGCAACACCAAGAAACGTCCAAACCGGACACAGTCTGGGTCCGGCCCGGACAATTCTCGAACCGACCTCAGGTCTGCTCGGCGGCGAGCTCGCCGGTGACCAGCGCCTTCTTCAGATACTCGAGGTAATCGTTCAGCAGGAACTCGTCAGCGACCATATTGTTCTTCCAGCGGACCGATATCTCATTGGCACCGAAGGTCTTGTCGAGCACAACCTGAAGCTTCGAGCCGCCCTCGTAGTTCCTGTCGATAATGACAATGCCGCTGGTGGTCGGGTTGTCGCCGCAGACAGCGTACATCTCCCCTGCCTTGTCGCCGTCATAGTCCCAGAGCTCCGGGCCCTTCACTGCCCGCTTGTACAATAGGAACTCAATCAGGTTGTTGCATAGCTCTATCATCAGCGCGTGGTCTTCAGCCTGGCCGCCGCCCGCGATGTGGTTCGTCAGTGGGATGTGCAGGCAGACGCCGGTCTCGCCTCGACCCTCTCCGTAGAATATCCGTTCGCCGTCAAGGACCTTGCTAAGATCGCGTTTAAATGCGTACAACACTCTCTTATGATTCTAGACGTTTCGTGCCATGAGTCAAGCAGCACTGACTCACAACTTGCCCTCGCGGTGCCGGCGGCCGAGAACGTCGAGCATGTCGCGGGTCATCGCCTCGAGGTCGTAGGCCGGTTTCCAGCCCCACTCCTCGCGGGCCGCCGAGTCATCGAGCGACATCGGCCAGGAGTCGGCAATCTGCTGCCGGAAATCCGGCTGGTAGGTGCAGGTGAACTCGGGGATGTGCTTCTTGATGGACGCGGCCAGTTCGCCGGCGGAGAAGCTCATCGCTCCGACGTTGAAGTCGCAGTGGTGCTTCAGCTTCCCGGGCTCGGCCTCGGCCAGGTCAATCGTCGCCTTGATGCAGTCCGGCATGTACATCATCGGCAGGCGCGTGTCTTCCCGCACGAAGCAGGCATAGCGCTGCTGCTTGACCGCCTCGTAGTAGATGGCAACCGCGTAGTCGGTGGTGCCGCCGCCGGGCAGGGTCTCATGTGAGATGATGCCCGGATAGCGCAGGCCACGGCAGTCGAGCCCGTACTTCCGGAAGTAATAGTCGCCCAGCAGTTCGCCGGCGACCTTGGTGACGCCGTACATCGTCCTGGGCTTGAGAATCGTGTCGTTGGGCGTCCGGTCCCGGGGCGTCTCCGGGCCGAACGCAGCGATTGAACTGGGCACAATCACCCGGGCCATGTTGAACTCGCGCGCCACCTCGAGCACCGTGTACAGGCCGTCCATGTTCACGTGCCAGGCCAGTTGCGGGTTCTGCTCGCCGACTACCGAAAGGATGGCGGCCATGTGGTAGATGGTGTCGATATCGTGCTTCTTCACGACTTCGACGATAGTCTCCCGCTTATTGACATCAATGAAGTAGAACGGCCCCGAGTTCTTCAAGGCTTCCGACGGCGGGGTCTTGCGGCCGGTCGCGACCACGTTGTCCGCGCCGTACTTCTTACGCAGTTCAAGGGTCAGCTCTGAACCGATCTGGCCGACCGCGCCGGTCACGAGGATGCGCTTCATCTCTCTGGTCTTCATAATGGAAACTCCTTTGTGGGCTTTGCCGTTTCAGCCGGACGCCGCCAATATACCGGCGGTGCGGGCAAAGTCAAACGAAACTGACGCCTGCTACGCCGCCCTGTCGGTCTGGACATCGGCAAACCCACGGCTATACTCAGGCGTTCCGAGACAATGGTGAGTGTAGCTCAAATGGTTAGAGTACCTGACTGTGGCTCAGGATGTTGTGGGTTCAATTCCCATCACTCACCCTTGATGTGATTACCGGAAGCAGGCAGCGGTTGCATTTGCGCCGGAATCCGCTACACTGCACGCGGTCACGGCTGGGCCGGAGAGCGAACCACCGCATGCGCCCGTAGCTCAATTGGACAGAGCGCCGGGCTTCGAACCCGTAGGTTGCGCGTTCGAGTCGCGCCGGGCGCGGTTGACGATTGTACAACAGGGATGTCCGCAACCGGGGACGTCTCCTGAGACGAAGATGTGTGCCCCGCTAGCTCAACCTGGCAGAGCAGCGGATTCTTAATCCGAAGGTTGCAAGTTCAATTCTTGCGCGGGGTACTTACCTTTTGGACTAACAAGAACAGGGAGACTTCGTGATGGATGAGACAACGCCGCAACCGGGGAACGACCCACGCATGACCGAGCGCTGGCAGTCTCTCGTTGACATAATGTACTTGAGCCAGGTCACGTGGTTGTACCTGTTCTCAGCCATCTACCCGGTTATGGGCCTGTTCTACGGGATACTGTTCCTGACCGGCAGCATCTCGCCGAAGGGCAAGAGAGTCGGCAGGGTCTGCCTCATTCTGGGCATCATCAACACGGCGATGGTGATACTCGCCCTCATCCTGGTTCTCACGCTCGGCCTGGCCGGGGCGCTCGCCGGGATGGGAAAGGACTAGACGTGCAATCACTTCTCTGCCTGCTGCTGGCGGTCGGCGCCGGCTACGTCCGCATACCGAACAAGACAGTTGCGCCGACAATCGAATCCCGCCAGGTATGGGTCTTCTTCACCGACAAAGGCATCTACAACGAGGCCGGCTACGAAGCAGCCATCAGCGCCATAGGTCGCACGGCGACGGAACGGTCGGTCGGACGCAGCCCGGCCCGGCCCGACTTCAACGATATCCCGGTGCGCGAGTCCTACGTCCGCGCGATTGAGGACATGGGCGGCCGGCTGCGCACTGTCTCCAAATGGCTCAACGCCGCCAGCTTCGACATGCCGCCGGATTTGGTGACCGGCGTCTATGCTCTCCCCTTTGTTTATGACTTGAAGCCGGTCGTAACCCGGACCACGGCCGAGGCTGATTTCTTCCCACTGACCCGGGTCCCCGCGCGCAGCCAGTACCGGTCAACCGACACCTCGGACGCCCATCGCTTCTACGGGCCGTCCTACGACCAGGCACAGATGATGGGAGTGCCGGACCTGTTCTTCCGCGGCCACTTCGGCTCAGGCGTCAAGCTGGCGATGTTCGACACCGGTATCAAGCTGACCAACCGCGGCATCTCGCGGGCCCACATCTACAAGCAGCACGATTTCATCTCAGGAGATAATTGCTACACGGCCCGTTCCGATGCTTCCTGGGAACCGGCAGTCATCGACAACGTCCGATATCTCGGATTCGCGCGAGCTTTGGCCCTGAGTACGGTTCAATCCCAATCCGGCTCTCAGGACACATTGCTGATGGCGTTCTGCGCCGACAGCTTCGCGTACGGCTACAACCCGCCCGCTCGGGCACTTTTTGCCGACGTTTCAACGGACGCCGGGGTTACCTGGAGCGCGCCCACACCGGTAGTCATGTCTGCGCCCTACTCCACGACGTTTGAGAACCTCGCGATGGCCAGCCACAGTTACGTCACCTACCTTACGTACGACGAACTGGCTGCCGCCAATCGCGCGCCGGCTGCTGCCAACGTGTATCTCGGGTACTTTGTGGGAACGAACTGGCAAGGCGCGACGTTCGTTGCCTCCGACCGCTATCCCGCCCTTGCGGTGCTGGCGGACACGCTCTACCTGGCCTCCGTGCAGTCCGATTCGCTGGTCGCTCTACGTAAGTATTCAGTCGCGCTGCCTGACCCGGCGCTGGTGCAGGTGATAAACTTCTCGGCCGGAGAACTCCTAGCCGGGCTGCAAATCGCAGCGGGCGCGAACGGCCTGGTAGACATCATCACCACCGGACTGAAGAGCGGCCGCATCACCCAGTTCCGTTCGACCGACGGCGGGGCGACGTTCACCAAACAGAACGAGCCGGTCGCGACCGGCGCCGCCAAGACGCGACTTATTGGAGACGGCCAGCAACGCCTGCTCCTGTACGAAGACATATCACAGGACGCCTTCTCCCGACTCGCCGCGCTGCGTTCGGACGACGACGGTTCGACCTGGAACCAGGCCGGGACCGTCGCGGACAGCGTGTTCTCGATCGGCGGCTTCGATGTCATGCCCGACGCCCAGTCCGGAATGACCCTTGTCTATCAGACCGGCGGCTTCCTCTACCGGGCTGCGTCCGCCGACTTCGGCGGTACGTGGACGGGTCCGACCCTGATTGACACGACCGGCTTCAATGCCATGCCGGCGCTCGCCCGCACCAGCAACGGTGCGCTGGCGCTATGGTTCAAACGCGGGGACGACAACGCGGTCTGGGAGGAATCCGACACCGTGAAATTCTCCACAGAGCAGTCCAACCACGGCACGTCCATGGCCTCAATCATCGCCGGTTACCAGCAGGGCGCGATTGTCGGCATCGCCACGGGCGTTGAACTGCTGATTGCCAAGACCGAACTGCTCAAGGTCCGCAGTGGCCGCCTCTACGAGTACAACATGGAAGAGGACGCCTACATCGAAGCGCTGGAATGGGCCGACCGCATGGGTGCCGATGTTATCTCGACTTCGCTCGGGTATCGGAGCTGGTATGGTCCCGACCAATTCGACGGCAAGACCGCGCCGATTTCGATTGCCGCCTCGATTGGAGCCAAACGTGGGTTGCTCATCGTAACAGCGATGGGTAACCGCGACACAACGGCTTACCCATGGCCGGTGCCTTACATCACGGCGCCCGGCGACGCCGACGGCGTGATTACTGCCGGCGGTGTGGAAAAGAATATGCTCCCGTGGCGCGGGACCGGCACCGGCCCGACCTCGGACGGCCGGATCAAACCTGACTTAGTCGCGCTCTCCGACACGGTTGCGGTCGTCTCCCCGGACTCCGAAGACTTCCTGGCCGGCAGCGCCGGCACGTCCTGCGCAACCGCACTGATTGCCGGCGCCTGCGCACTGGTCAAGGAAGCCCATCCCCAATGGACCGCCGACTCGATCAAGGCCGTCCTGTTCTCCACCGCCACGCGCTCAGTCAAAGGGTGCACTCTCGGATTCGGCGTGCCGCGCGTCGATTCGGTGTACAAACTCTTCCCGCCGGAGAAGGGCATCGTTGATGTCCCCGGCGACGAGATTGGGACTATCTTCCCGAACCCCTTTGCGCCCGCGTCCGAGCCCAAGGTCTACTTTCAGATTAACCTGACGCGACCGGCATCGGAAGCCCGAATCAGCATCTTCTCGGCATCGGGAACGCTGATTGACACGATCACGCTGAACGCGGCGATCCTGTCCCGACCGGGCCGGTACGGCGTCAAAGGTGACGTCGCGCTCCTCGAACAAATCGGCGCGTACTGGGACGGCAGGAACGAAGCAGGCAAGCCTGCCGCTGCGGGGCTGTACGTTGCCGTGCTTCAGACCACGTTCGGCCGCAGCGCGACGAAGTTTGCCCTCGTCCGGTAGCGTCCCGAAAACCGGAATAGAACCGCCAAAGTCGCCAAGACCGCCAAGGTTGCGGATTCCGGGCTTCTGCGTTCTGACTTCTGATATCTGACCTCCGACTTCGGCCACGCCCGCCTTCGTGTCCTCGTGTCTTGATGGTGAACACCCATCTCGTTTCCTGATCTTCGCTGCTTCGCTTGACTTACCGCGCCTGAAAGGTAACATACCAGAGACCGTCTGCGCTTTGCATTTTGCATTCTGCATTTTGCAGTTTGACTTGGCGAAGCGAATAATTCCAGCGTAGCTCAACCGGTAGAGCATCCGGCTGTTAACCGGAGGGTCACAGGTTCGAGTCCTGTCGCTGGAGTTGCCCGCCGGCTCTGCCGGCGGGCCATTCTTTAGTTCGCGAGGACATGCCGACGTCGGGCGTCCGGGTGCAGCAACGAGTCAGCACGGCCTGAAGTTTCAGCGGCCAAACAAGCCGGTCTGGCACGGTTCCGACTGCCGGAAGGCGTTGCACGAACCGCCAGCCTAACCATTCTGACAAACCGGGTGCAACACGCGCACTACCGGACGGTTACGGCGATTATTGCTGCCGATAGTTCAAGGGTAGGGGTCGTCTGGTAGATGCTCTGCCTCACTCTCTGCCACATTCTCTGCCAGAGTCTCTGCCTCATTCTCTCCCAGAGTCTCTGCCTCACTCTCTCCCAGAGTCTCTGCCTCACTCTCTCCCAGAGTCTCTGCCTCACTCTCTCCCAGAGTCTCTGCCTCACTCTCTGCCAGAACCTCTGCCTCATTCTCTCCCAGAGTCTCTGCCTCATTCTCTCCCAGAACCTCTGCCCAAACCGGCGAACGGAAATCGCTAATCCCGCATCCCGCGCCACGGCTCAGGCCCAACCGCCCGCGACGGCAACCCATCTCCGCTTGACTTTCGCCCCAGTCCGAATATGTTCACTGAGGATGAGTGCTCGTACGTTCCAGGTCCCAATGCAGCGCGAGGACGAGTCGCGCGTCCCGGCCGAACGATGATAGAACGCGATCTCGACATACCTTTCGTTGCCGACCTCGCCCTGCGTGAGAAACAGATCCAGCAGAACTATCGTCCTGTGATAGCGGTCCACAAGTGGTTTGCCCGCCGGCCTGGGACGCTGTTCCGCAGCCTGCTGCTATCTGAGTTTGCCCCTCGCCCGCTTGCGCAGGTTTTCTACCAAAGCAACAATCTTGGAAGCATACGAGTTGCGGACCCTTTCATGGGTGGCGGAACCCCGGTGATGGAGGCCAATCGGGTCGGCTGCAAGGTCGTTGGCTACGACATCAACCCGATGGCCTACTGGATAGTCAAGCAGGAGTTGGCAACCCTCGACATCCCGGACTATCGGGCCGCAGCCGACAGACTGATGCGTGGTCTTGCATCGGAAGTCGGACATCTGTACCAGACCCGCTGCCTTGAGTGCGGGTACAAGCAGGCGGAGGTCAAGTACTTCCTCTGGGTGAAGACACTGGACTGCGTCAAGTGTGGCAAGGAATTCGACCTGTTTCCGGGCTATCTAGTCGCGGCCGACAGCCGGCACCCCAAGAACGTACTCATGTGCAGGAAGTGCGGCGAGCTGACTGAAGTCACGAACTGCGATAGCCCCGGTCGCTGTCAAGCATGCAAAGAACCTCTCTCTATTGTCGGACCGGCCCGAAGTGGCCGCTGCCCGTGTCCGCACTGTGGTATTGAGAATTCGTACGCTACCGGGCGCTCGGAGGCCCCGAAACACCGGATGTTCGCAATCGAGTATCACTGCCCGCAGTGCCGGACTCGCCACCGAGGCAGGTACTTCAAACGACCCGATGCCGGCGACGCGGCCCAGTTTGATGCTGCCCGTCTGCGATTGAAGGAAACAAAGCTGGAATTCGTACCGGACGATGCAATCCCCCGCGGCGACGAAACCGACCGACTACTGCGCTGGGGCTACAGGCACTACCGCGAGATGTTCAATGACCGCCAGCTTCTGGGTCTCGAACTCAGTTGCCGGGCAATCGAAAGGACTCCGAGCGGAGTGGTGCGCGATGCGTTGCGGACCAACCTCTCCGACCTCCTGCGCTACCAGAACATGCTGTGCCGTTACGACACGGTTGCTCTGAAGTCACTGGACATCTTCTCAGTTCACGGTTTCCCGGTCGGTCTTGTTCAGTGCGAATCCAACCTGCTCGGCGTGAGGGACAGACAGAAGGGGACTTGCGTAGGGAGTGGAGGCTGGACCAACATCACCGACAAGTACCTAAGGGCCAAGTCCTACTGCGATGCCCCATTCGAATTCCGTCACCAAGGTTTGACAAAGGTTAAGGTAATGACCCCCGGCGAGTGGATAGGAACGACGAGGAATGGCTCGCGCCGAGCGGAGACGAGGGAACTGAAATTGCACTGTGGGGACGCGGCCAAATCCTGCCCGGCGCCCGCAAGCCTGGACGCGGTGCTGACTGACCCGCCTTACTTCGGCAACGTCCAGTACGCCGAGCTGATGGACTTCTGCTATGTGTGGCTGCGCCGCATGGTCGGCTTCGAGGCCGAGGGGTTCGCGTGTCCTTCGACCCGCAACCAGCAAGAACTCACCGGCAATGCGACCCTGGGTCGAAACCTCACAACGTTCGCCGAGGGCCTGTCCGCCGTGTTCCAGCGAATGGCCGAGGGCCTGAAACGCGGCGGCCCTTTTGTGTTCACCTACCACCACAACAATCTTGAGGCATACCTGCCGATTGCCGTCGCGGTGCTCGACGCAAGGCTCACCTGCTCTGCATCTCTGCACTGCCCTGGCGAGATGGGGGCATCGATACACATTAGCGGGACCAAGTCCTCGATAATCGACACGGTCTTCGTATGCCGCACGACCGGGCATGTGCCGCGTGCCTGGATTGCAGAGACCCCCGAAGCCGTGGCCGAACTGGTCGCCGCCGACATCCAGCAGTTGCGTGTCGGCGGGGTTCGGGCGACCCCGGGTGATGCACGCTGCATCGCGTGTGGTCACCTGGTACGTCTCGCGGTCTGGAACCTCCGCAAGGGCTGGAGCAAGCGCAAGCCAACCGCCGTCCGACTCAAGATCGTCTCCAGTTGGATTGAGGATTTCGGCGGGCTTAGCGCGGTACTCCGATCTCTGCCGAGCCTGTCGTCTACCTCGGAATCCGCGGAGCCTATGACGGCGAGAGAATCAAACCCTAATGAGGAGGTATGGTATGCCAAAGTACCCTTTTGAGGCTACCCTCAAGGAACTGCAGTCGGACACTGATGCATACATAAACTCGGTCTTCTCAAGCCTGGAGTCTGCGTTTCTCATCCTGCCGAAGGGGCCAGGCTTTGTTGACTACGGCACGTTTGAGACTGGTTATGAGGCACTCAAGAAGGCCACAGCCGGCTTCACGCGTGTCACGTCGGAACGTGTGCTGCCGACGGTCTTGGCCAAGCCTGTCACTTTTGTTGTGCTGAGAACGATGTTGGGGTTCACGCCGCCCGAGTTGGCGTACGTGACTTCCGAGTCAAACGACATCACTGTAGACCAAGGGTTCGCGCGTGCATGGGATCGGCGCGCCCGGCTCTCCCCGCTGGAAGCTCTGGCTGCAAAGGGGACGACGAAGGATCGCCTGTCTGCGATGGTCGAGACCGCATGCCGGCTCCTGAAGGAAGGTGCACCGGCTGTCGGGGCTGGACTCATCCACCGTCTCGATAAAGCGGACACCAAAGGCGGGTTGCCGGGCGTCAGAACTGCATCTCAAATCGGGGTGCCATACGCCATGCTCCTCTATGAACGGTTCCTGGGGCGTCCTTTCGCGGCGCACCGTGACTCCGTGAGCGAGCTCGTTGGCGACGTCGTGGAGACCGCAGTGGAAGACGAACTGAGCCGCAACCGAATAAGCTCACGCAAGACGAAGCGGGCCGAGTCCGTTCCCGGATTCGACTAGGTCCCGGACTTCCTCGTGCCCAGCGAACATAACCCAAGCGTGGTCATCGAAGCCAAGCTCACGGAGGACGATGGCACTGCAAGAGACAAAGTCACCCGCATACAACATCTCCGCAAGATAGCCGAGGACCGCGGAGACAGGAAGCGCCCGGCATTCCAGGTGCTCGCCTGCATCGACGGCCGCGGCTTCCGCGTCCGACGACAGGATATGAAGAAACTGCTGCTGGCCACCGACGGCAAGGTGTATACGCTCAAGACGCTGCGCATGATGGTCAAGACTTCAGACTTGTCGCGATTCAGGACGGACGAGGCAGATACATGAACGGCAACGTAACAGTGCGCGCGACGATGCTCCTCCGGGCCGTCAGTCGTTTGCCGTCAGCCATCGGCCCTCCCACCCCGCCTATCAAGCACCTGCTTGACTCCGCGCCCCGATTCTCCAAAATGTCCGCCATGAAGGCTAGGCCCATTCTAGCCGGTTCGTAGCAAGGAGGTCAAGGTGGATTCTACCACAATCTTGACTGCAGTGAACCTCGGACTGCAAGCTCAGCTAGAGGTCGCGAAGCAGACCATCGCCGCCCAGCAGAGTCTGACCACGGTTAGCATCACGGTGTTGACCCTAGTTGTCGCGGCGCTGGCCGGCGCCACGTGGCTCTGGAACTTCGTCTTCAACAAGCGCCTTCTGTCCAATCAGATTGAGAAGGCCAAGATGGACATCACTGCTCACAGCAGGTCGCTCATCGAAGCGGAAGTGACCAAGTCGCTCGTAACTGTGAAGGCCGAGTTCGACCAGAAGGTGCTCGCGGGGACTGCCGAACAAGCACGCCTGTTCGCAAGCGCGTGCATGGCCCAAAAGCAGTGGCAGGCTGCGTGCGGGCATCTCGGACAGGCGGTGACGCTCTATGCCGCTACAGACTACCCCGACCTGCTCAGGACCGCGGTCGATGTACTTGTGAGTAACCTCGGCCGTTGCACATGGCTCGGCTCGCCGTATAGGGACTGCGTAGACGAAGCACTGAAATCAATCCCACCCCTCCTCATCCAAGAGAGGGAATCTATCAAGAAGCTGCTATGTAACTTGCCGGACAAGGAAACACCCGTCTCGCCCGCAGTCCCGGCAGCGAAGCCCTAGGTTTTCGGGGGACTGGCCGGGCACTTCCCAGTCTCTTGCGTATCAGGCGCGTCGGCCCGACGCGCAGGCGGCTTCCCGCAGTTCGGCCCACGGCTGACGGCAGCCGAGTTAGTCAGTTAGCAGAGAGCAGCTTGCGCCCGCGCATTCGACTTTCCGGCCGCTGCGATGAACTCCTGAGCCCCGCCCCACCGCCTTGACATTCAGGCCCGAATTGGTACGCTTCGGCTGATGGTGAACCCCGAACCCCGCCCGGTCTAGAATCGCGTGAGAAGAGCCCCAGACCCCGTTCCATTCGACTACCCGCCGGTCGTCCTATACGAGGAGGACGTGCAGGCGCTTGCCGCCGCGCTCACGGATAAAGGAAAGGGACTGGAGATCACCGCCGCCGGGTGGCTGCTGGACAGCGCGGTGGAGTTGAACCAGCTGCGAGGACGCACCCTAGATTCGCTAACCATCGCAGTCCGGGAACCACTCATGAGCGTGCAAGTCTTTGACGCGGGCACATTGGTCTTCTCATTGGGGAGCGAAGAGGCCACACGTGAGACGCTGGCCAAGGTACATGATATTCTGCAGTTGAGACGCGCCAAGACCCCACTCAACTACGGATGGATATTGACCACGCTCGTGTCCGTTCCGGCATTCATGTACTACCTCAAGGTGAACTTCAGCATTGCACGTGGTGCCTTGGACTACATCTTCCCCGTTGTCTTTGGGTTGTGCGCTCTGGCCCTAACCCAGGTCATGTCCGTAGGGTTTCGACGGCATCCCAAAGGCCGAGTCGTTGTAGGACCGCGGCCCGTCAACATCCCATTCATGCGCCGTAACAGAGATGCCCTCGTTGTTGGCGTGTTGAGTGCCGTTGTGGGGGCAGTCGTCGGTGGACTCATCCTGCTCGCGTTACAGAGCTCGTGCGCCGGCAAGACCAGAGTCGGAGTCATCCGGCGCTCCTCCGAGACAAGTGCGGATTCTGCATTGAATGCGCCCGTGAGCCCACGGGGACGGTAACGCAGGCTGCCGGGGACACGCCATCCTCTGCCGACCCGACGCGCGGGTGCCGTTGAGACGAGTCCCACGCGCTTCGCGCGAGTTTCCTGTTACCAGTCTGCAGTTGGCACTGGCTGAGAGATTCGTCCACTCCGCTTCGCTCCGGTCGGAATGACATCGCCCTCGGCGTCCGCGTCCCCACTTCGCCATTTCCCCTTCCCCCTTCGCCTCTTGGCGTTCTTGGCGACCTTGGCGGTTTCGATGTCAGGGGTCAGGGCCGAAGCGGGCGCGGTGAGCGGATAGCGGACTGCGGGGCACGGCTGACGATTGGCGAGTGCTGGCAGTGTGACCGGGCCGGGGGACAGAAATGCCGGGTGCGTGCCCGGTAAGCCTGCCCACTGTGGGGTTAAGGCTTCCATTTGGGCTCCGCACCCGACTATCTTATTCTACACCTGCCCGCCCCGCGTTGCAAGACCCCGAATAACGTCCCCGCCGGCCCGCCGCGCGGGCGTCTCCCCCATGTTCGGCTAGCGGCTGACAGCTAACGGCTGACAGCCTCCGACATGCGGCCTCCCGGCTGACCCTTGTCTCCACTCGCTCGTCTGTCCGAAAAGCGGAACCGCCCCGAAGGGCGGTTCCGCAAGTTGCAGAGCCGGTCTCTAGTTGAGCAGAACCGACTTGCCCGACACCGACCTGCCGTCAACGGTCAGGCGGTAGAAGTAGCTGCCGTTGGCAACCCGGCGGCCGCTGTTGCTGGTGCGGTCCCAGGTCGCGCTCTGGCTGCCCGACTCAAGCGTGCCGTTGATCAGCGTGCGGACCAGCGCACCGGTGGCGTCATACACGCCCAGGGTCACATTGCCCCGACGGGCAACCGTGAAGTTGATGCGGACATGGTCGCGCCCGAGGGTCGGCGACACTTTCTCAATCGAGCAGCCCAGCAGCACGCGCTGCTCTTCGACGCTCGCCGGTCCGAACGAGATATGCCAGTACTGCTGGTTGGGAGCGGCCCAGTCGCCCAACATGTCGCCGGCAAACACGTAAAGCTCATGATGGGATGGACGGGCGACCATGAAGTTGACGCGGGCCAGGGTCACCGGGTAGTTCGGCATAACCGCCGTGATGGTCCCGGTCAAAGTGCTGTACATCCAGACGTGGTTGGTCACGGTGGAGGCGTTGATGAATCCGCCCAGCCAGTACACGTTACCGTCCATGGCCGCGGTTCCGCCGCTGTAGACCCGCTCGGTCGGGGCCGGACCCGCGGTCCACGCAATCTGTGTCGGGTCTACCTCATCGATAACACCCTTGTACAGGTTGGGCCAGCAGGCGCTGCCACTGTGGGCCTGCACCATGAAGATCGTGTCTCCGATGATTGCTGCGCTGCCCATGAACCCTATCGATGGCAGGGCCGTGCCTACCGACCAGGCATCCGCGGCCGGGTCGTAGATGTCGACGTTCGCGTAGCCCGAAGTCGCCGCAGTGTCCCTGCCACCCAAGACGTAAATCAGCGAGTCATGCCACACGACTTCCTGGGCTGCCATCCCCATGCGCGGACGGGGAGCCTTTGTTGCCCAGACGTTGGCGACCGGGTCGAAGCACTCGTTCGTGGCGATGGCCGCGCTGGTGTTGTCGTGCCCGCCGATGATGTAGATCTTGCCGTTGCAGTAAGAGCCCGCCAGCCAGCCGCGCGCTGTCGGCATCGGGGCCTTGGCGACCCAGGTGCGGGTGGCCGGATTGTACTCCTGGCAGTTAGCAAGGTAAGTACCAGCAAGGCCCTCCGGGTTGCCGCCGATCATGTAGATTTTGTCGTTGAGCGGGTCGTAGACCGTGGCACTGACCATGCGGTCAGGTTGGCTCGGCGGCTTCGGGATTGACTCCCAGACCGCGGACTGGACCGTGACCGACCCGTGCGCAGTGTCGTCCGCGAAGTTCGAGTCTGCGGGCAGACTCGTGAACATCGTCACCTGATAGGTGTTACCGTCCACGCCGGTCCAGCTATTCGGGAACGTTACTTCCGCGGTCGCCGCCGGGGCGAGCGGACCCGGATAGGTGGTCGTGTCGGTGAATACGTGTACACTGGCCGAGTCGATCCAGCAGGTCACCGGGATGTTGGTCTCGGGATTGGAGCCGTAGTTGCGGATGCGGGCCTTGGGCGTGATCGCCCCGGGCACAACGGTGCCCGTCGGCGCCAGCACCGTATCTGCACCCACGTCGTGGGCCAGCGGGGCGCCGTGGCCAAGAATCGCCCGGATGTGCCAGTTATAGCTCAGGCCGACGCTGAAGAGCTCTATCCACGAACCCTGGTAGTTAATCCAGTCGCCGCGGGTGGCCACGTACGGACCGTCATCCGTGCCAAGCGGGAATGTGTTGGCCGAATGGCTCATCCTCGGACCGACCCAGATGTCCTCACCCACACCCAGCGGCACCTGGACCGGCAGGGCAATGCTCACCCAGGTCATCGTAGCCGAACCGGTGTAAGGCATCGACTCGATTAGCGGGCCGGGGTTGGTCGTCGTGCCCGAACCCCACACGAACAGGTAGTTGTCATTGGACACGTCCCACTTGTAGAAAATCACCGTCTTGACCGTGCATGCCGCAGTAGCGGTCAGGCGCGCAGCGGTGTAGAAAGTGCCGCCATTAGTCAGACCTACGGCGTTGTTGAACGCCTCCATGTCGACGTGCAGCGTGTCGCCGGGCGGGTCAGTCTCGGGCGACGACCCGGGATTGAGTACGGCCGTCGACGGACGGAGTAGGGAACTGAACGTGCCCGCGTTGGCCGGCGCGTTCAAGGCAGCGGTCTGCGCCGCCATCGAGAGCCCGACGACCAGCATCAGGCTCAGGATCGTAGTACCGATTCTCACACAGTCCTCCTCGGTTGTTTCGAACTATTTCACTGGCTTAGGATACCGCAGAGCGCATCCCTGATAAGCCGTTGGGACGAATGAGTTTACCCTCTATTCCCGGTATGTCAAGCCGGAATCTAGCCCCTTGTGGAGGCAGAGCGATAGTGTCATAGGTTAGTGACAGAGCGATTATGTCATACTCGAGGTTGAGACGGCTATGCTAAAGGCATGTTAGAGTCAGCCTGTTACTCTGAGGTGCACATGAAACGCTACAGCGTCATCCAGCAGACGGTCAGGGCCGCGCTCAGCTCGACGGTCGCCGCCAGAATGCTTGGCATCAGTCCGCGCCAGGTCTTCCGGATCAAGGCCAACGTCCGCAAGCATGGTGCCGATGGCATCCGTCACGGCAACTGTGGCCATACCCCGGCCAACGCCAAACCCCAGCGCCTGCGCCAGCGGGTCATCAATCTCTACCGCAAGGAGTGCTTCGACTTCAACTTCGCCCATTTCACCGAGACCCTGGCCGACGAGTTCGCTATCCGCCTCAGCCGCGAAACCACCCGGTGCTGGCTCCGAACCGAGGGACTCGGTCCAAAGCAACACCACAGCCACCATCACCGTCGCCGCCGGGAACGCAAAGCCCGGTTCGGTACCATGCTCTTCCTCGACGGCAGCCCGCACCCATGGCTCGGCCCGGATTTGCCGCCACTAACCCTGATTCTCTGCACCGACGACGCCACCGGTATGCCGCTCTACGGCCAGTTCGATCCCCAGGAGACACTCAACGGCTGCTTCAGTGTCTTCTATCACGTCGGCCGGCGTTACGGCCTACCGGAGGCCCTGTACCTCGACAAAGCCAGTCAGTTCACTACTACCCGCCACGGCGGCACCCATGTCTTCCAGCGCGACGACCAGCCCACTCACTTCGAGATCGCCATGCAGACGCTGGCCGTACAGCTCATCTTTGCCAACAGCCCGCAGGCCAGGGGCCGGGGCGAGCGCATCAACCAGTCCTTCCAGGACCGGCTGGTCGCAGAGCTGGACCACCATCACATCACCGACCCGGCTGCCGCCACCGACTATCTCAACCGGGTGTTCATCCCCAAGTATGCCAAACGCTTCGGGGTGAAGCCGCGTGACCCAGCCGCTGCATTCAAACCAATCCCTGAAGGACTCGACCTACGGACTGTGCTATGTGCCAAGACAACCAGGGAGGTTGCCAATGACAACACCATCAGCTATCAAGGACAGGTCTATCAGCTCAAGCCCAACACCCGCACCGTCTGCGTCGCCGGGACCAGGGTCGAACTGGAGGAGTGGTTTGACGGCTCACTCCACGTCCGGCATGACCGGGCCGGCACGATCTCCGTCCAGCAACGGACTGGACCAACCAGACCTAGACGCCAAACCGCGAGAAGTCCCCATGACATTCTCGCTGTGGCTTAGGTATGACAGAATCGCTGTGGTTTGACAGGGGGAATCTTGCGCACCTGGCCCCGCGGGCCTTCCTGAATCCGGCGCTGCTTGACTTGGGCTGACCTGCATCCTACAGTCTTTCATGAAGTCTGGATACATTGTAGTACTAGTTATCGGTCTCAGCCTGTGCGGGCCTGTCGCCAACGCGGCGGAGACCGCAATTCCGCTTAATGAAGCCTTGGTCAACGGCGACTTTTCGAAGCCACTGTCCCAGGGCTGGGCAACCCAAGCCAACGACATCATCGGTGAGCACAGCACCACCGCCACTCAAGGAGACGGCGCGGTCGTCATCAAAGAAATGTGCGGCAATGCCACGCTCGTGCAGGACGTAAAACTGGCGACAACCAACCTTGTCTTCTCCACCCGGGCGCGGTTCACGCGTCAGGTCACCAACCCGACCTACTATGCGACCGCCTCGGTCATGCTCGGCTTCCTCGATAGCGACGGGAAGCTGCTGGGTGAGACGAGGATTTACAGCGCCGCGGGCAGGCCGCCGTGGAAGGCGTCGAACACGCTCCACTTGATTGCGGTTGCCGATACCGGCAAGTGGCAGGACTACAGCCTGGACCTCGGTGAGGAACTCGGGACCAACCTGAAAGGCGTGGACGCGACCAAGGTCAAACGTCTGCGCGTCAGCCTGGAGTCGTACTGCTCCGGCGAGGACGCCTGCTGAGGGCTCTATCTAATGGCGGAGGTCTCCGCCAGGTATGTGAAACTCGATCCAGTTAGCCCCAGGACCGCAAAGGACGGTAAGTAAGACAATCTCGGCCCGGACGCCAGCGCAGCACTGGCACGCATCACCACTAATGGCAGAACCCTTGCCCAGTTCCTCGTCACAGCCGCGCTGGCTCGCCGGACCTGGGTCTCCGTCAGTACCCGCGCCGTGACCGAACCGGTGACGGCAACTGCGACCGGTCAGTCTGCAGACATCGCGACCAGACCCGCGACCGGACGGGGAACAAAACCTGAGGCGTGACTAGGCCCCGGTCCTGGATACGTCCAAGAACATCGCCAGAGAATGGTCCTGCAAACTGCCTGGATGGTTTGGCACAGCGCCATAAGAAAACCATCCCGAAGGACAATCGTGAGCCTACCGCCCAGCCCGCGCCCCGGCCCGCGACCCGTAACGGAAACCGCAGCCTAGACCGGGACTCGCATCGGGACTCCGGACGTCAGATCGCCTGTCAATCCGCAAGTCACGGCCGCGTTGAGCCCAGTCATGAATCCAGCCCTGACCGCCGAAATCACGCCCGCCGTGACTTCGCGCGTGACCTCGGCCTTCACTTCCGCATTCACACCGGCTATCAGTCAGGTCCTGACTCGCCTTCTGACTTCCGCCCTGAGTCCAGTTCTCACTTCCGCCGTCTATCCCACTCTGACTCCAGAAGTTAAGGCGGTTCTGACTACGGGTTTCACTGGCGAAGTCACATCCACTCTGACTCCGGCTGTCACCTCGGGAGTCACTCCGGGGGTCACTCCCTCCTTGAATCACGGAATCCCGGTCTGAATCCCGGTCCCCACCAAATCCAGGCCGGTGAGGAAGTTACAGAGGGCTACACCTTTCTCCGTTTCGAAGCGTAACAGTAGGTACGGCCAGGGCAGTGCCGCACCGTTGAGCGCCACGCCCGGAGCCCCACAGCCTGAGAAGCACGGAGAGACCGAGAACGGTCTCAGAAGGGAACGGTGTCTCATGAAAGACATCGGCAGAAGAGTCCACCGGTGGAGGAAGAAGTACACACCAGAGAAAGTGCAGGCCACCATCGCCGACATCTACGATGACATGGCCGCGCGCTACGAGGAGGCGATGAGCGCCGTCTGCATCATGGAAGAGAAGGTAAGGCAGACAATGGACGCACGGGGCGTGCACACGTCTTTCTACGTGCCCTACCTCGACTTTGCCCACCAGATCTTCAAGCTCTCAAGGCAGCAGGCGACGTCGGGCGAAAGCCTAGCCATGGCAGCCAAAGTCCTGCTCGACAAATGGGCGGCCCGTGGCGCCGATGCGTCAATCCTCGCTGCCATCAGAAACGAAGTCTTCAACGTCAGCGAACCGAGTCCGTGAGCCCACACGCAAGCAGCCGCCCGGCTCTCACCGGGCGGCTGCCTTGCGACCGTCCACGTATTCTAACTCTCGACCTTCTCCCCGCTGCCCTGTCCCCACTTCTGCCTTCTGCATTCTGGCTTCCGGTTTCTGACTTCGTCCGTCCTCGTCACACCACTCCCCGCCGATTGACAACCGTCCAGAGCCTGCTATGCTGAACCGATGAAGATTGACGGCCTTGAATGGATGGACTGG
>CAZQZR010000010.1:0-40998 GCA_964597845.1 uncultured bacterium
TAACTTGGGCTAAAGGAGGTGATACATATGCCAATTGACCCGACGAAACGAATCGCTAACTGGGATGAGAAGTTCAACGTCGAGCGCATCAGCGCCATCTTGACCGAGAAACGGGCGAAGATGCTCGAACACGTCAACTCGGTGATGGTCTCACTGGCCTCGATGGAGCAGCAGGTCAAGCAGGTCTGCGATAGCGCGGGAGTTTCGACTATCCAGTACCCGTTCTACCTCTGCTTCGGGCGCGAGATGTGGGCGCTCATCCGGAAGGACATCTCGGGTGAATCCGCGGCGATGGAATCCGCAGTCCTGGTCACCAAGTGGACCGCAAGAGGCCTGACTCAGGCGGTGTTGCAGGCGATCCGGACCGACGTGTTCAACGTCGCGGCACCGGTTGCGCCGTGAGAAGGCCGCGAACGATGCGGGCGGAGTTCCGCTGCCGGACTCCGCCCGCGCTGATGTGGGTGGGCATTTTCGGTCAGCATTGGAAGGGATGTGAGGAGCATGTGTACCTGGTACGGGCGCTCGTGTATCTGATGGAGACGGTCCTTGCTGTTTCCGGCGTGACCATGACGCTCACCGCTGAGTCTCAGCCGCCTACAGACGGCAGGCTGCTTGGCTCGGTGCCGGTGCTGTCGCTGCCGGTGCGGACTCTGAAGCTGACGCGAGGCACGGGGCCAACGTTGCACACGTACTGGAAGGGCTACTGGACCCTGGCGTCGTAGCGGACAGCGTGTGCAAAGGCCGCGCCCGAAAGGCAGGGCCTTCCGCATGGGGGAGACGATCGGACGGAGAGCGGGCTAGCCGATGCGCTCGACCTGCCAGTTGTCGCCGAGCCAGAGCAAGTCGAGTTGCACTTCAAGACCCCATGAGCGAACCGCAGCCGCGGCCGCCCTTAGCTGGTTGAGCTGGGTATCTTTGTCGACCGGGTTGCCGGCGCAGTCGGCGTGCGCAACGATCGCGACCCGGGACGAGCCATGTTTTGTAACGGAGATGCTGAGACGATGCTTGATGGATTCGAGCGCGGCGGCGGCGGTCGCCTGGGCGAGAATCCGGACCGGACCCGGCTCGGTGATGGTGTCAACGTAATCAACCTTGTATTCCCGCATCATCCATTCGATGACCGGCAACTGGGTCCGGCCGTCCATGCAATTGATTGCGGTCGCGAACCTGCCGCTGCTCATCGCGAGCTATTCGGGAAGGCGGGGAGCAAGGTCGAAGTGGTGCTCGAAGTCGAAGCAATCCGTGCCCACCGGCATGTAGTTGCCGGTTTCCTTGCACATCTTGTACTGTCCGCTGTAGCTGCCGGCGGCGATGCGCTCGAGGCAATTGCACAACGCATCGATGTCCGACTCGTCATTGTAGATGCCGACCGACGCGCGGACCGCGCCGGGGATGCGACTGCGGTCGTGCGCGAGGATCTCCTTCCGTACATGCTCAGCTTCATCCGGCGGGACCTTTAACAGACAAAGCATGTACGGATGAGCGCAGAAGCACCCGCAGCGCACGGCGATGCCGCCCTCGTAGGATAGAATGGCGGCGACCAGGGCGTGCTGCAGGTCTGCGAGGTTAAAGGAGATGGCGCCTAGCCGGTCGCTGACGCCCGCCGGGTCGGACTGGCCGTAGACAACGACACCAGGAATGGCTGCGAGCTTCTTCAGCATGTACCGGGTCAGTTCTTGTTCGTGCTCGACGATTGCATCCCAGCCGATGCGCTCGAGCATCCGGATTGCCGCTGCCAAAGCCACAACGCCGACGATGTCCGGCGTGCCGGCTTCTTCACGCTCGGGCAGGCCCCGCCACCAGGCGTCATCGAGTGAGACCACATCAACCATGCCGCCGCCGACCTCATCCGGCTCGGCATCGAGCAGGGGCTCGCGCTCGACCACCAGCGCGCCCGCACCGAAGGGCGCGTACATCTTGTGCGCGCTGAGCGCAAGGAAGTCAATGTGCTCCGGGTCGTCGGCTGGTTTCATATCAATTGGGCGATGGGCGGCGAGTTGGGCGGCGTCGAGAACGAACCGGGCGCCCGACTCATGGGCGAGCCTCGCGAGCAGGTGCACCGGGTTGAGCCAACCGGAGACGTTCGACGCGCCGGTTACGGCGACGAGGTCGATTCGACCACGGTATTCAGCGAGCTTTCGCCGGTAGTCATCGAGGTCGAGCGAGCCGTCGTCGCGCAGCCCGACATGAACCACCCGCGTGCGCCGTCGCCACGGCAGGTCGTTGGAGTGGTGCTCCATCATCGTGGTCAGGACGACGTGGCCCGGGCGGAACGGGTAGAGCCGCGCCAGCTTGTTCATGGACTCGGTCGTGTTCCGGGTGAAGATGACGGTTTGATGGTCAGGGTCGGCTTTCACGAACCGGGCAACGACCTCGCGCGCTTCGTCGTAGGCCCAGGATGACAGCTGGCTCTTGAACCCGGTCCCACGGTGGACGTTGGCGTAGTAGCCGAGGAACTCGTTTACTTTCTCCATTATCGGCCGGAACGTGGGCGTGGATGCCGCGTTGTCCAGGCTGACGTAGCGGCGGCGTTCGCCGGACAGCGTCGGGACCTTGATGTCAATGCCGACCAGTTCGCCCCTTAGCTTCTTCAACAGACTCATACCGTCGGGGTTCTGGTTAGTGGGCTGCATTTCTCTTTGTATTCGGCTACGAGGCGAAAGATGCTATCGGGCAGAGGCCGAACAGTCAAGCCGGAAGCCGCGTCCGGCACCGAGCTGCCGACCGGCAATTTCCGCTTGCGACCCGTGACTTGTCAGCTCGACCGTGCGGCGGACGTGTCCTCGATCGACCGTTTCAGAAACAGGATGGCACGGGTGATAATGCCGGTGTGCTCGCTGCCGTTGACGACGGCGACGAGTTCCCAGCCCTCGGCGCCCAGCTCAGTGATGTACTTCTCGACGTTCTCCATTGTCTCGCGCGCCTTCTTCTCTCCGGCTACCTGCACGCCCCAGCGGGCGAGGCGGAGAATCGGGCTCAGGTTGATGTCAATCTGCACAAACTTATATTCCCATCGGGTCATTGGATTGCTCCTTTCGAGTGTCAGATGCTAGCGGCAACCACGCGCAAGTCAACGGACGGCGAATCAGGAACGAGTCGATCACGGCCGGTCTCGCCGGCTCGGCCCACGTCCAACGCCTTGCACTCGCGGCAGGGGCGGGGATGAACCCCGCCCCTGTATGTCTCACCGGCCCCGGCTAGCGAGCCAGTACGGTCTTGACTCTGACGGTCTGGTCCGGAGTGACCAGCCGCACGAAGTAGACGCCATGCGCCAGCCTGCGTCCGGCGTCGTCCGTGCCGCTCCATACTGCCGTGTAAGGACCGGCAGCGTGTGGCCCGGACGCTAGAGTCCGGACTACGCGACCACTGGCATCGAAGACCCTGAGGTCCGCCGCTCCGTCGCGTCTCATCTGCCAGTTGATCCTGGCCGACGCGTTGAACGGATTGGGGGATACCTCAAGCGGCTTCCGCGTGAGGATCACTCCGGCTGTCGGCTCGTTGACCGCCGTCTGCGGTTCGTCGGTAGTGTACCTGATGGCGCGGCCCGCGGCCATCGGGGTGCAGCCGCGATGGTAGGTACCATCGTAGAGCGCCTGAATCGCGATGGCGCGGGTCGGGTCCTCAATACCCAGGGTGGATCTCGAGTAGCCCGCCGCGGTCATGTACTGCACGACGATGTCATTGTCACCGGTCGGCGTCACGATTGTGGTATCGGAGACGATGAGTTCGAACTTGTCGCGCTCCGTGCCCGAGTAGTACTGGACGCTGTCGTACTCGATGATGAACCGGTGGTTCGCGGTGTCGTGATAGTAGTACACATTGCCGGCGCCGCCACCGCCCGATGCCGGGTACAGGTCGTCCCAGTTCGCGCAAACCATGCCCGGCGGCGTAGACGGGTCAGGCAGCCCGGTGTTGTCGTAGTGGCCGGTCGTATAGCTGCCCGGACAAATCCAGCCGTCTGCCGAGATGGAAACCTGCGTGTAAGGCTGGCCGTAGAACTTGAGCGGCCCGAACCCGGTCGGCAGGTTCACCGCGATGACTTCGTCGTTCTGGGAGTAGGCAAGACGCGTACCTATGGAGTTAGTCTCGATCCAGTTGTAGGTCGGATGCTGTTCGTACTCGACGTCTGACTCGTCAAAGGCGTAGTAGCGAGCCGGTACGCGCGGGCCGTCCGGTATCGGGTCGATCGTCCGGGTCTCGCCGACGACGAGCGTGAACGACAGGGCAACCGCATACCCGTCGTCGCCGGTGACGGCCAGCGTGCAGGCGACCGGCGTCTCGGGCGGCATTCCGGCGTCAGCGTGGAGCGTGAAGTGGTCACTGCGGTTGACTGCAGTGGATTCGTGGGGAATCGTGCCGTAGACCGCCAGCGTGTCGGGCACGGTCAGTCGGGCATCGCCGGACTTGAGTATGGCCCGGACGTTGGTCGCGTTGCCGAGGCCGGCGTTGCGCAGCGTGATTTCCAGGTCCGCGGTTTCGCCCGGGTCGAGCTTGCCGTTGGGGCGGGACCCGGCCGAGTCCTTGACCGCCTTGTCAACGAACGCGATGATCGGCGCGCCAACGTGGAATGTAACGTAGGAGACCCAGGTCGAATCATCGGAGTCCCTGCACACCAACGAGCAGGGAATGGCGTAGTTGTTGGGCAGCCCGGGGCTGACGCTCATTCCGAATCCCTGGGCGTTGTAAGCGCTGTCGGCACCGTTCACGGTGCCGAATGACACGATGGAATCACTGATTGTCACACCGGCGGTATGGGCGATGAGCCGGCCGTTCACGCTGATCGCCGGCTGGGTGCCGTAGTTCTTGACCCACGTCGGAATCCGGAATGACTCGCCGGGGTTGATGATGGAATCGCCGTTGCCGCCGGGCGTCGAGTCGCCGATGAAGTGGCGCAGGTAGCAGACAAACTTGCCGGCAGAGACGACCTGGATCGAGTCAAGGTACGGGATGTTGTTGGCGCCAGTGACGGTTAGTTGCAGCCAGCCGGGCGTGAGCGGTGTGACGTAGAGGGTAAGCTGGCCGTTCGCAGCAGTGAACCCACGGGCGAATGTCTCCGTGCCCTTGATGAGGCAGACCATCGCCGAGTCAACCGGGCCGTCCTGACTCTCCACCGTGATGTCTACCGGCACGCCGGACCCAATGTTGATTGCGCTCGGCTTCGTCACCGAGGCGGTGTACGCCCTGCCCGTCCAGATGGGAACTGCCGGTTCGCCGAACAAAGTCCGCTCGTAGGCTTCCCAACGGAACTTGGAGGTGTCGGTGGTGACGGCGACCAGCGCGTGCCAGTAGTCCTTGCCGAAGGAGAGCGCCTCGCCCTGCGTAATCGTCCGCGGTGTGCGGAAGCCCAGCAAACCGTAGCAGATGGAGTAGTCGAAGAACTCGGCGACCTCGACCCAGCCGTAGCGCGTGTTCATGTCCACACCGATGAAGCCGTTGGGCGCATGGAAAGCCATGTTCTCGGCGATGCAGTCGCCGTTGGTGTTACCCGTCTCATCCCACGCCCCGGTGTGGCAGCAGACGCCGGTGAACATGCTCAGCCGGTTCGTGTTGGTGAGCGCGTTCATTGTCGGGCTGGTAATGTCGCCGCCCATACCGTAGAGATCGACGTTGCCGTGAGCGATGACCGCGGTAATCGGATAGCCATGGTTGAGCGAATCACAGTAGCGCTGCACCGTCGGCGTGATCATGCCGCCGGTTGCGTACATCTTGAGGTCGAACCACGGCGGGGACGGCGTCGCATTGGCAATCGAGTCGTTATACTCGTTGGAGAAATTTACATCGTTGCCGAGCAGGGCCTTGGTGAACCAGCCGGTGTCGGGCGTGAATTCGTAGCGGAAGACTTTGGCAAGGTAGTTCGACAGCTCGGTGAATCCGTCAAGCGTAATCATTCCGACGTGGATGTCGGACCAGCAATCAACTGAGTCGTTCGGTTCGCCCCAGTACCCGTCGCCGTCAGCGTTCCACGAGCCGTCGAGACAACTGAAGTACCAGTCCGACGGGAAATAGTCAACTGGGTACCCGGTCACGTAGCCATAGGCGTTCCGGTACTGGCGTGCGGGATAGTCCTGCCGGGCGATGAAGCAGAAGATCGCCGACCACGTCGTTTCCGCGTCCTTGAGGAAATTACGCATCTTCTCCGCGGTATCCACGCCCGGGTACGTCGTGCACACCGACTCAATTGGGACTATTATTGAACGCCAGCCCTGGCGCGTTCTCCAGTCGCGCAGGCCGATGAGCGAGTCCTTGTAGGCGTCGGCCGCGAGGATGACATGCTCGTAGGTGCCGGCGGGCAGAAAAGCTGAGCCAACACTGGAGACCTTCTTCGGCGGGGCAAACCGCGCCGCGTCCTTGGGGTTCAGAACCAGGCGCGACACCTCGGAGCCGTTTACCAGGTTCTGCATCTCGCTGCGCCGCGCTACCGGGACCTTGTGCTCCGCGTAGTTGACCCTGATAGTCAACCTGGTGACGACCGAGAGCACACGGGTCACCGGATTGTACCGAACCGGATAGACCAGGAAGCTGGCCAGCCGGTACCCTGATTTGGTCCCGGCATCCACGAACTGGGCCGCTTGCGTCGGGAAGGGCGCGTTAGCCGAGTAGTACGCGGGATTGGGTTCAACAAGAGGGAACTGCTTCGAGTTCTCCATCCAGGCCTGCGGGTACTGGACCGGCATGACGTAGTAGGTGCCGGGAACCGGTTCTTCACGCAGGTCGGTCAACTCGAAGCCGGTGACCTCGGCAGTCGGCGGAATCACAACCTGGTAGGCCATGACCGGCAGGTCCGGTGCTCCGAGTTTCTCGATATGGGGGAACCCCGACATGTCGACGGTCGCGTAGCCTTTGTCGCTGCTCAGCCGAAGCGACGAAGGCGAATAGCTGATTGTTTGCGTTACGTTGCCGGCGAAACAGAGAGAAACGACGGAGACCAAGACCAAAATGCTCATGCGATTCATTCCTCATGCCTCCTCGAGCTGTTTAGATTCGGGCATAATGCCCCGTCGGCGCGGACGGCGCGGGAGAGGCATTATGATCTGCAACTCACAATTATTGGCCATGTCTACTGCATGTCAACACTTGTCTTGCCGGGTTGCCGTTTCCTGCAGTGAGTAGCGAATCACCAAACTCGCATCGGTCGAAACGCGGTCAAGAGCAGCCGGCCCTCGTTCCAGAGGGCCGGCTGTAGCGGAGAGCTTCCTGCCGCGTCAGTGCTCAATCAAGCGGAGACCCTGCACCAACTGGAACCACGCTTGAACGTCCGCAGTGCCGTGTATAGTGTCAACGTCGGTCGTTTTCAGCAGTGCGTAGTGGCCGTCCTCAGTGTAACACGATACGAGTCTGGGCAGTGAGTCAAGGATGCTGCTCTTTCGGTAACGCGACACGGCGTAGCGAGGGAGCATGCTGTCCTCAGTCGCAAGGCTGTCGAGGTGACTGAACTTGGTTTCGTGCCAGTATCCTGCAGGTACGGTGCCGCCCGGGTCCAGCGGCGCGGTGTCAGGACTCGCGACATAGTAGTCGGGCCCGGCAAAGCCCTGGGCAAAGTCGGTAATGTAGAAGTCGACTTTGTCCGTGCTGTCGGCCAGCGTCATATCGTACATCGTAGCCTCACCGGTCGTCCGGCTCCAGCCGAAGCCCGTCTTTACATCTCCATTATTCAGCTCCGGAATTCGAGCGCTGCTGTTCGCTATCGGTGTCGTGGACGGCGTCTCTGAGGACGTGTACCGTGCACTGTCGTATACTGCGGTGACCTGGTACTGCCCGGTCCTGTGGATCGGGTCATGGACGAAACTCAATGACTGAGTCCCGCCGACCGAGTCAAACAGGGCTGTTCTGGTTTCCTGGAAAGAAACTACGTATCGGTCCGGGGTCGAATCAAACGGGGCAGACCATGCCACATTGACTGTCGTATCCGATGCGGCGGTAAGCACCAAGCCGTGAGGTGCGAGGCCGCTGTTTGCGTGCAGCGTATCCACCCTGACCACGAGCGAATCCGACCACGCTGACTCGAGGCCGCGGGCGTCCCTTGCCCTGGCCGCAATCTTGTAGACCCCGAGAGTCTCAAAGACGTGGGTGGTCTGGTAAGACTCGCCGCTGGAGACCATTGGCCCCCAGTCGCCGATGGTGTCGCCCCAGAAGAACTGTATGGTCACGCTGTCGCCAAGTGGGTGGGTCGCCTTCGCCGTGTAGGTGTACGCGGCACCGGTCGTACACGCAGCCGTGCCTGAGGGCCGTAACGGTGAGTTCGGCGGGAAGTACCCGACCGCCACCTGAATCGAGTCCGACCAGCCGGATTCAGTACCCTCGTTGTCCTTGGCCTTAGCCTTGATGAAGTAGGCACCGGAGTCGGGATAGGAGTGGGTCAGCGCTTCCTGCTCACCGCTCGGGTGGCCCGGGGACCAGACCATCGGCGCGCCGTCGCCCCACGAAACCATGTACCATACGTCGTCGCCGTCCGGGTCGACGCTGGTGAACCCGTAAGTCAGGACGGCTCCGGGTTTGGCCACGCTCGGGCCCTGAATCTCCGGTGGGTCAGGCGCGATGTTCTTCTTACATCCTGTCCCGCTCAGGGTTACAAGGGCAATGGCAACTGCCGTGAATCGCAGCAATCTGGACATCTGTCCTCCTTTTGTTACCACCGACAATCTGCGCCCGGCCACTCGTGCCTGCTGCCCGCAGTTCCGATTTTCCCGCATGGCGACTGCGCTGCACAACGTCACCCGGGCGCATGTATACCTAATGATGTTACGCTGGCAGGGTGGTGTGTCAACTCGAACGAGTATGCTCGAACGAGTATGCCGGATACCAGTCCGTCGACAGGTAGCACGATATCCGATGACCTCCGAAGAGCGAAGCCCCGCCTCAATGGCAGGGCTTCAAGGCAAGTCGGGGCGACCCGATTTGAACGGGCGACCCCCAGCACCCCAAGCTGGTGCGCTAGCCAACTGCGCCACGCCCCGTACCCGGCAATCGTAACCGACACCGCATGGCAAGTCAAGCTGCGGACGGGCGTCACAAACCGGCACCGGACGGGCTATTCGAGCGGCACGGCCTTAACGTACGCGTGCGCGGGGCGAAGCGAGGGCAACGAGTACTCGAGCTGCAACTGCCATCCTGCGATTTCATTCTGGACTGCGGCCCGCGCGAAATAGCGAAGAATGAGCCGCTGCTTCACCGAGTCGTGACCGACATACATAAACTGGAACTCAAGTGGCGACTTGACTTCAAGGCGGTCACGGACCAGTCTGCGCAGGACCGATTCACGGGCTTCGACATCGGCTCGCAACGGCACGGCTTTGACTGCGAGAGGATGATCGGCCGGAAGCATCACGAGGTGGTCATGATAGCGACCGACTTCCACCGGCGGGGCATCATCGGCGATGAACCGGGTCACTGACCGGGATGCGTCGACACCCGGGCATCTGAGGCAGTGGACGCAGCCGGGAAGCACGAGGGCCGACGCGAGGAAAACAACACGTAGCATGTTTCAGTGTAGACATGTGACGGCCGGTGTCAATCACCGATGCCGACCGCGGTGTTTGATTCCGGCGCCTCATTCTCTATCATGTTCTCCCTTGGCTAGAAAAATCGGCATCTGTCGAGCCC
Source organism: uncultured bacterium (assembly GCA_964597845.1). Taxonomy (GTDB): domain Bacteria; phylum Hydrothermota; class Tepidihabitantia; order Tepidihabitantales; family Tepidihabitantaceae; genus UBA2258. Next base: position 9,601 of record CAZQZR010000010.1, read on the forward strand.
TGCACGCTTATCACCATTTCGCGTTCTGGCGGACGTTCTTTACGGAGATGGGTTGGGAAGTCGTGCTATCGGAACCGACCAGCCGGCCCGTACTCGAACTGGGCGTGCGTCTCTCACCGGCGGAACTGTGCCTGCCGGTCAAGGCATTCCTTGGCCACGTTGCCGCGCTCAGGGACAGGGTCGACACGCTCTTCCTGCCGAGAATCGTCTGCACCTGTGTTTCCGGTGACTGGTTCTTCGGTTGCCCCAAGGCGATTGCGCTACCCGACCTGACGAGGGCCGTGTTTGATTCTCTGCCGTTGATCGTCGAGCCGGTCCTGGACAGGCAGATTCTGACCGAAGAGCAGTCGTTCCGCAATGCGATGCCGGGCAGGAACAATCGTAGCCACGTCCGCAAGGCGCTCCGCCTCGCGAAGGCGGCGGCAACGGATGCGGCCCTGCGGACTCGCACTGCCGGCTCGCCGCTCCACATGTTCTTGGATCAAGGGACGAAGTCTGAAGGACGGGGGACAGGGCACGGGGGACCAGCGGTCAGGGTCGGAGTCGTAGGACATTCGTATCTGCTGTTCGACTCGGGACTCAACCTCGGCGTGCTGGACAAGGTCAAGGAGGCGGGTGCGGAGCCGACGGTGGTGTTTCCGACGGCGGTCGAGGTTGAACTGGAGGCGAAACGGGGCAGCGCGCCCAACTGGTACTATGAACTCGAGCTACTGGCAGCGGCGCGTCGGCTGCTTGAATCCGAACTGGTAGACGGGCTGCTGCTCGTGGCCAGCTTCGCGTGCGGGACCGGGGCGGTGACGAACGAACTCATCCAACGCGCGGCAGTGCACCGGCATGGCGTGCCGACCGTGACGCTGCTCATGGACGAGCACACCGGCGAGGCCGGGCTTGTCACTCGAATTGAGTCGTTCATTGACCTGCTGCGGCTGAGGAAACGATGAAGGTCGCATTCCCGTACATGGGCACGGCCCCGATTGCGCTGAACGCGCTGCTTCGCACTCTGGGAGCCCAGGTCATATCGCCGCCGAAGCCGACTCGCGCGACAATCGAACTTGGCACCCGGCTGGCCCCGGAGACGATGTGCGTACCGTTCAAGGTCACGTTGGGCAATATGGTCCGGTGCCTGGAAGCCGGCGCCGACACACTGGTGTACGTTACCGGTTCCTGGTCGTGCCGGTTCGGCTACTACGGGCGACTCCAGGCGCAGATACTGCACGATGAGGGATTCGAATTCCGGCTGCTGGAGCTGAGCCACGACCGGATTCCGGCGATCATCAACGAAGTGCGGGCCATGAATCGTGGGCGGATGTCGTCGGCCGTGGTCAACGGGCTGCGTGCGCTCCGAATCGGCTGGCTCAAGTCGACCGCAGTCGACGAAACGGAGGCGCGTTTCCGGCGGAAGATGCCGGCGGTCAGAGACCCCGGTGCCTGTCGCCGACTGCTCGCCACGATGCTTGAAGAAATCCAGGGTGCGGAAAGGCCCGCGGCAATCAAGCAGGTCCGCGGCTCGGCGCGCGGGCGGTTCGCCGCACTGCCGACGAACGGCCGGATCCGGATGCCGCGGGTCAAGCTGGTCGGGGAGAGCTACTGCGTAGTCGAGCCCTTCATTAACTTCGACATCGTGGCCCGGCTTGGCGAGATGGGCGTGCTGGTCGACCCGTTCCTGACCGCGCACCGCTGGCTTGGGTTCCACGGCTTCCGACTCGGCAAAGACGAGGTGTTACGGATGCGAGCCCTGAGCGCGCCGTACTGGCGTTACTGTGTCGGCGGCGAGGACCAGAATTCGGTCGGCCAGCTCCTGCTTGCAGCGCAGGACGGGTTCGATGGCGTCATCCATGTCCACCCATTTGGGTGCATGCCCGGGACGGTGGTTCAGCCGACAATGACCAAAGCCGCGCGCGACACCGGCATTGCCTATCTGCCGCTCTCGCTCGACGAACACTCGAGCGAGACGGGCGTCCTGACACGGCTCGAAGCCTTCGTGTCTCTGATTGAGAAACGGCCAGGCGAAAGACATGGTAAATAGAGAATTGAGAATTGTGAAAGGCGAATTGGGATTCCACGGTTCACCACTCACCGTTCGCCAGTCCGTCTTTCACTATTCACCATTCACAATTCACTATTTCATCGGTCATGCGGTTTGACAGCCGGTGATGGCAACCTATAATTCTCGGCTCGATTCCGAATGCGAGCGCGAACCGAAAGGACTTAATGAGATTCGTATACTCTGACCGCTATAAACTGGACATAGGCGCCCACGTTTTCCAGACCGAGAAATACGCGCTGGTGCGAGACAACCTACTGGCTACGAACCAAGCCGTCCCGGCTGATTTCATTGAGCCGCCGGAACCGGATCTCGACGATATTCGATTGGTTCATACCAAGGAGTATGTTGACGACATGCTTAACCTCCGGTGGAGCCCGCGAACTGTCAGGTCCGAGCTGCCCCTGACCACTGAGGTGGTTCAGGGTTTCATGCTGTTCGCGTCCGGGACCGTTGCCGCGTGCCGGTTCGCGCTTGAGGATAAGGTCTCGATGCACATCGGCGGCGGGTTTCACCACGCGTTCGCCGACCATGGCGAGGGATTCTGTTATGTCAACGACATCGCGGTCGGCATCCGCAAGATGCAGCAGGAGGGGCGAATCGAGCGCGCTGCGGTGATCGATTGCGATCTGCACCAGGGCAATGGTACTGCCCGAATATTCCAGGGAGATGCCAGCGTTCACACTTTCTCCATTCACCAAGAGCACATGTACCCGATCAAGGAGCGGTCCGACCTCGACATCGGGCTGGACGACGAAGCCGGCGACGACGTTTATCTCGAGCAACTGCAGGGCGCGATTCCAAGGATACTTGCGAACCACAAGCCCGAACTCGTGGTCTACGTGGCCGGCGCCGACCCATACAAGTACGACCAGCTCGGCGCCCTGCGCCTGACCAAGCGCGGCCTGGCTTTCCGCGACCGGATCGTCATCGAGGCCTGCTATAGACGCGGTATCCCGGTTGTGCCAGTGACCGCCGGCGGGTACGCGCTTGACCCCAAGGACACAGCCGAGGTCCACACCAACACCGCCCGGGAGTGTCTGCGTGTGCTGGGCCAACTCAAACCGGCGGAGAAGCCAGCCGAACCGAGCTCGACGTCTGCGTCCCCCGAACCTGAGCAACAGCCTTCTTGAGCCAGGCCGGACAGCCGAGACGAGTCTGCCTGATGACGACCTCGCACCCGGTTCGGTACAGCCGGTTCTTCGACCGGGAGGCAATCTCGCTCGCCCGGGCAGGTTACGACGTGCGAATTATCGGTGTGGGCCTGCCGGACGAGACGCGGTCGGAGTCCGGGATCAAACTCATCAGTGTGCCGCGTCGACGTAAGCCGTGCGTGATTGCCGATGTGGCGAAGGCGGCCGAGCACGAGTCCTGCGATATCTACCAGTGTCTTGACCCGTGGACCCTGCGAGCAGGGCTCGGGTTCAGGCGTCGCCGCCCGCACACGAGACTTGTGTACGAATCGAGTGAGTGGTTTCCGCAGATGTGGCTGGACCGGAAGGAGCAGCCTTTGCCGGTTCGCTGGCTGGCATGGCTGGCGGTGACGCGCCTTGAGACCGCGGCCTGCCGCAGTGCCGACGCGATAATCGAGACCAACTCGACCCGGGCCGGTCGGTTTCTCCGGCGCGGCCGCACGCCGGTGCTGGTGCCGAACTACCCGCCGCTTGAAATGCTCCCGCAACCTTCAGCCGAGCGCAGGCCGTGGCTGGCATGGACCGGGCTGGTCAGCCGGCCGCGCGGATTCGACCGGCTCCTGCAGGCGCTGGTGCCGGTCGCGCGCCAATTCCCGGAAGTCCGGCTGCGCGTCATCGGCGGGTTCGACCCGCGTGACGACGTCAAAGCCTGGGCCCGGGAGTTTATCTGCGCGCAGGGAATCGGGGCGAACGTCGAGTTCCTGGGCTCGCTGCCGTACCAGGCGATGTTTGACGCGCTCAGGCCCTGCCTGGCCGGGCTGATTCTGTTCCAACCGGAACGAGGAAATGACTACACGGGCCAGCCGAACAAGCTCTTCGAGTTCATGGGCAGCGGGCTCGCGGTCATTGCGAGCGGCTTTCCCGAAATCGCCCCCGCGGTTCTGGATGCGGGTTCCGGCTGGTTGGTTGACCCGCGCAGCCCGGATGCGATCGCCGCGGTCCTGACCGCAGCGCTGGCCGACCCGGCCGAGTGCCGAGCCAGGGGAGAGGCCGGTCGTCGGGCAGTGGTCGAGCGTTATCACTGGGGCATTGCCGAGCGCGCGCTGCTCGACCTCTACGCAGGGCTCGCCCGATGAGAGGCCCGGTCCGGAACGCCGGGTTTCTGTTTGCCGGCGAGGCGGCGTCGCGCGTCTTCGGGTTTCTCACCACTGCCGTGCTGGCGCGCCGGCTCGGGGTTGACGGCTTCGGCCAGATTGGCTTTGCGGCGGCGGTCATGGCATACGGTGTTGTGTTCACCGACCTCGGGTTGATGACGGTCGGAACCCGCTCGGTCGCGCGGGACCGTTCGCAAGCCGGCGGACTGGTCGGCAGCGTAGTTCCCCTGCGTTTGTTCCTCAGCCTGGTCGCGGCCACGGCAATGGTGCTGATTGCCCTGGTCCTGCCCAAGCCCGCTCCCGTGAAGTGGCTGCTCGTGCTTTACGCCGGGGCCGTGATTATCCAGAGCGTCATCTTCGAGTGGGTGTTCATCGGCGCGGAACAAATGGGCTTCGTCTCGCTCTCACGCATCGTCACGAACAGCGGCTATTTCGTGCTGGTCATGTTTCTTGTCAGGAGCCCCGGCAGCCTGCTTCTCGTACCGGTGGCGTTCGGGATTGCCACCGCGCTGGGCGCGCTGGTGTTGCTCGTCGCCTATGCGCCGCGCTTCGGCCTGCCGCCGCTGCGGTTTCGCCTGACCGGGTGGCGCGAACTCCTCAGGTCGGCCTGGCCGATTGGCGCATCCTCACTTCTTACTCAGCTGCACGTCAACCTCGGCTTGATTCTGCTCGGGCTGATCGCCACCTTTCAGCAGACCGGGATCTACAACAGCGCTTACCGCCTGGTGTTCTTCCTGATGACCCTCGACCGCGTGTTTTACACGGTTTTCTTCCCGGTCGTTTCCCGGCTCATCAAGAATCAGCCCGCACGGCTGGCTGAGCTCGTCGGCACGGCCATGCGGATGATCCTTGCCCTTAGCATACCGTTTTGCGTGGGCGCTTTCATCCTTGCCCGCCCGATTCTGGGGCTGATCTTCAGCGCGGGCTACGCCGGGGCTTTCCCGGTGCTCCGCATCCTGGTCTGGTTCCTGCCGCTCAGCATGTTCAACAGCCTTGCCGGGTACACCTTGCTCGCGGCGGGCAATGAGCGGCTGTTCCTCCGGAATACGACAATCGGCGTCGGGGCCGCGGTCGTCTTCAACCTGGTCGCGATTCCGCTCGCCGGGTCGACCGGCGCGGCACTGGCAATCGTTGTCGGCGAGGCAGGCCTGCTCGCGTTGATGGGGCGGAGCCTGCTCGCGATGGTCAGACCGACACTCGATCTGAGGACCCTTGCGCCGCTGGTTGCGGCCGCGGCCATGGCGGTTGTCGTCCACTTCCTCCGCGGTATGAACGTGTTCGGGTGCGTCGGATTCGGAGCATTGACCTACTCCGTCTTCTTGCTGCTGTTACGGGGTATTACTGCCGAGGACATCGGCCTGGCGAGGAACGGATGATAGGTCTCTGGGGCGACGACCTGCTCTGGCAGGTGTTACTGAAGCAGGAAGGTATTAGCTTCAGCTCCGGCTCGCGACTGAGCGACCGGGAGATTACAGTCCTGAGCCAGGAACCGGGCGAGGTGCACGCACAACGAATCTGGCACTATGTTGAGTCCGGTGGAAGCCTACTGGCTGCAGGAGTCCATGCCGCTGTGTTTCGGCTCGAACTGAAGACCGTGGCCAAACGTCTGCACTGGATTGCCGCGGAAGGTGACTCTCCCTTGTTCCGCAATGTCGGCATCGTGGACATCGAGACGCTCGGCTCGCTCTTGCCGGAAGCCAACACCGGAGTTACTGATTCCGGCGCAAAGGCGATCTTGGCGATTCGTCGCGGAAAAGGGTTCTGCATCGTGCTGCCATTCGACGTCACGAAGACTCTGGGCGGCTTCGCATCCGGCCCGAAGCAGTTTCCGGCCGAGACGCCGCGGTTCCCCTATGACACTGTGGCGCGAGCCGGCAGGGGAGAGGTGCGCAGGCTCATCGCCAACTGCCTCAGATTCCTGTCCGCGCGCAAGGGCCGGCCCTATGTCCACCTGGCATCGGTGCCGGGTACGACCCCCAGCGTGTTTGCACTTCGCGTGGATACCGACTTTGGCCCGCGTCGTGACCTCGAAGCGGTTGCGCGGCTGGCAGACCGAGCCGGGATGAAGTTCAGTTGGTATGTGAACGTAGGCGCGCACGCCGCGCACCTTGACTTCTTCGCCGACCTTGCGCGCCATGGCCACGACATCCAGCTTCACTGCCTCCACCATGTTGTCTATCCCGACTACCGGCGCAACGCGGAGAACTTTGGGCAGGGCAAGGCCGCGATGTCCGCTGCCGGCATCGACCCGGTCGGAGTCGTGGCCCCGTTCGGCGAGTGGAATCCGAACCTGAATCGTGCACTCGAAGACCTCGGCTTTGAGTACTCATCCGAGTTCTGCCTCGCCTATGACGACCTGCCATTCCGGCCGGTTGTGAACGGACGGCTGAGCAAAGTGCTGCAGGTGCCAGTGCATCCGATCTGCCTTGGCAGGCTTGTCGCTGCACGGGCAAACGCTGCGCAGATGGCCGCCTACTTCCGCTCGGTGATTGACCTGCAGGTTGCGCGGCGTGAACCCTGCTTCCTCTACGACCATCCCGAGCGCATCAACCAGTTCAGCGACGTGCTGGCCGACGTTCTGCAATACGGCAAGGAACGCTGCGGCTCGGTGACAACCTTGACCGAGTTCGTGCAATGGTGGCAGAGGCGTGAGCGGCTCGACTGGTCGGCACGCTCCTCAAAGGACGGACTTGAGATACAGTCTGACGCGGCCGCAGAGAACCTCTCAGTCACAGTTGAACAGGATGGTCGTTACGCCACACTGCCGGCGGTTGCGAAGAGATACCAACTGAACACGCTCAAATGGCAACCCTTGCCCGAGCCGGTCCGGTTTGACCCACGCAGTCTGGCTGCCCGCACGCCGAGCTTGCTCCTGCGCGCGCGCAGCTTTCACCGCCAGGCGCGGAAAACCTTGCGGGGCCATCGCGGCTGAGGTATAGTCCCCTAAGATGAAGGTACTCTTTGGCTCATTCTCGGCGATAACTGTGCTCGGCGGCGGAGTAGAGGTGCAGATGCGTTCCCTCGCGCGCGAACTCGGCAAGCTCGGCATCGAGGTCGAGATGTTCGACCCGTGGAAACGCTACGACCTGAAAGATTATGCGTTCTTCCACCTATTCGGTTCACACGTCGGCACTTATCACCTCGGCCGTTCCATGCGCGGCCTCGGCATGAGGCTCATCGTCACACCGGTGTTCTACTCGCGTCACAGCCCGACCCGGGTCGCGACCGCGGTCGGCCTCGCCGGCAAAGTGAGACAGCGCGGCGGGTTCTGGACCGAGCACATGTTCTGCAAAGAACTCTGCGACATGGCCGAACTCGTGCTGCCCGACACGCGCGACGAGATGGAAATGCTGGCCAAGGGCTTCGGGGTGCCGGCGTCCAAGATGCACGAGCTGCCCAACGGCGTGGAGGAGAGGTTCGCGAACGCAACCCCTGACATCTTCGTCAACGAGTATGGCCTGCGCGACTTCGTCCTTTACGTCGGCCACATCGGGCCAGCCCGTAAGAACGTCTTCCCCATGCTGAAAGCAGTTAAGAAGCTCGGTGTCCCGACCGTGCTCATCGGGCCGGTGTCCGAGACCGGCTACGCGAACCAGTGCATGAAACTGGTTGCCGAGACGCCCGGCATCAAAGTCATCCCGGGCCTTGCCCCGGACTCGCCGATGCTCGAATCGGCCTACGCGGCCTGCAACACCTTTGTGCTACCGTCGCTCTACGAAACGCCGGGCCTGGCCGCACTTGAGGCCGGTCTCGCCGGCGCGAAAATCTGCATAACCCGACACGGCGGCACGCAGGAATACTTTGCCGAGTTTGCGACATATCTTGAGCCGGCTTCCGAGGAGTCCATCGCCAACGCGATCAAACTGACGCTGGCGCGCAAGAAGGACTCCGTGCTACGCGACCGCATCCAGCAGAACTACCTCTGGCCCCGCGCCGGGGAGACCCTCGCCGCCATCTACAAGTCCGTGACCCAGTCGTAGCCTGATCGCCGCGATTCCAACCACCCGACAGGTTATCCACGTCTAGTTTACATAATCAGCATTATCGGAAGACGGGGTGAATAGAATGTGGACTGGTACAAGCGAAGGAAACGCCGCCCGAAGGCGGCGCTTCTGCCTGAATAATACGGTACGTTGCTTAGAACTTGAACCAGTTGGCTGCCCAGCCGCCGATGATGGGCATCCTCCAATACTTACCGTTCAGCGAGTTAACGATGCCCATGATGGCCATAATCACGATGAAGACCCATATCACCGCATCGGCCAGCCAGCCGATGATGGGTATCACGACCACGACCCAGCTTACCATCCACAAGATGCTGAGCAAGATGCCTTGCTTCACGTGGAACTTGCAGAAGGCATTTTCCTTCATTGCGAGTAGCGGAACCAGCCACAGTATTCCCAGGTAGGACAGCCATGCCATTCCCTTGCCCTTCTCGACGTCATCGCCGACGGGCGGCACAGTCACGGGTTGTTCAAACTTCGGCGCTTCATCCATCTTACCTCCTCAGGTTATTGTTAGCCAAACCGTCTACAGTTTCAGCCGCTCGGCGTAGGCGCCCACAATCGGGATGCGCCAGTACTGCCCGGTGGCGGCCTGCACGATACCGATAACGACCAGCACAGCGTACACCAAAGCCACAATCAAGCCGGCCGGGTAGTGAACCAGCCAGGCCACGGCCTTGAAGAAAAAACCCATCAGGAACATGCCGCCGAGAATCCTGCCCAAGACCAGGTCGGACACGACGACCCCGATGTGGAAGATCACCACCGCCGCGAACATCACCAAGCTCTGGCGGCCGTGGAATCGTGCGAACGGCTCGCGCGTGCCGACAAACAAGGGCAGGAAAAACAACAGCGGGACATAGCCCACCGCGGCCAGCAGGAGCGCGTCCTGGCTTGCCCGCTCGGCAGCCGTGCATTCAGTTTCCTTTGCAGTCGTGTCCGTCAACACCCGATTATATCTGTGCGTCAACCCAAGTCAAGCAACCGGACAGCCGGATGGAGACCGGAATCCTCCCACCAAGATGAAGAAACACGAAGGTTTCCGACGGCCCGCCGCTGACAGCCAACTGCCTACTGAAGACCGCGAATTGGACAGTCGTGTCTCGGGCGCGCGAAAGCTCACTGGAAAGCTCGCCGGAAAGTTCACCGGAAAGCTTCGTCGAAAGCTCATTCAAGAGCTCATTTCAAAGCTCGGTTCAAAGCTCGTTGAAAAGCTCCTCGCAAAGCTCGGCTCAAAGCTCGCGGAAGAGCTCGCGAAACAGCTTGTTTCAAAGCTCGGTTCAAAGCTTGGTTCAAAGCTCACGTCAAAGCACAATTCAAAGCTCATTTCAGAGCTCAATTCAGAGCTTATTCAAAAGCTAACTCGAAAGCTGATTAGGAGACGACCCCTCAGAGTCTTATGTAGACCTCGCAATCATGCCTAACTGCCGCGACACATTGGACTTATGCCAAGACTGGGCTACAATGAGACCGACTGCGATGAAGCAGCCAGAATGACGATGAAACAGCTTGAACTAACTCAAGAAACTGCCGCGGCCTTTGACCAGCTTCGCGGGGCCCGGTGGGACCTGAACGTCTACGGGATGAGCCAGGCTCTGGCGTGGCGCAAGGTCAAACCGAGGGTCGTCAAGCGGCTCAACTCCGCCGGGGTGATGCTCGTCGCCCACAGCCAGTACCAGCGATTCGCAAACGAAGTGGTGGGCAAGTACAGAACTCTGACCCGTGCCCCGCTGGTCGCGGCGCTGGAGCAGATCATCCGCAAGTGGGCGCGCTATGGCTTCGCCTCGGAACTGCTCCAGCAGCTTCTCTGCGACTGCCACTGCCGGTTTCTGATGCTGGGTTACGCAGCGCCCAAGACAACGTCTAGCATCGGCAAACCGCAACGCAAGCGGCGCAAGCCCCGCACCTACGAACAGGCGCTCAAACAGCACAAGGTCCGGCTCTCGCCCGGCCGGACGGTTGAACAGCAATCAGCCGACTACGAAGCCGGGCTTGCCCGCAACCGCGAAATCAGCGCTCACGTGCGCGATCTGCTCAATGAAAAGGGCATCCCGGGGCGTGAGTTCATCCGCTACAACGCGTTCGCCTACCGCGTCGACCGCTACTGCCGTGGTTTCTCCGGCCCGTCCCTCAACCGTGCCGTGTCGGGCATTATCGACGAATTCGAAACCAAAGGCCGCGCCCGCCCAACCCTCCTCGCCATCGCCTCTACCCTATTCGACCTCACCGACCTCTCCTGATTCTGCTCGGGCTATCTGACATCTGACATCTCACTTCTCGTCGTTTGGCCCTTCGCTCAGCTCTTGCTCGCGCCCAACACGTCCGAAGTGATTGATGTCCAAAAGGCCTACCTCGAATGTGGGCCGGTGCACGGTACGCTGATGCCATCACCGAACCAGACCTGAAGTCTCAGCACGAGTAGCCAATTGTAGCTATCCAATAATCAAACGCCCAAACGCCCAAATCTCTGCTTGACAGGAAAGTCTAGGGCTGGTACTATGTAAACGTATGTTTACTAGAGACAAAGGCCGCAGAGAGAAGATTCTGGAGTTCGTCCGCGACTACATCGATGAGCATGGTTTTGCTCCGAGCGTACGCGAAATCGGCCGGGCGGTCGGCATCAACAGCACGAAGGCAGTAAAGTATCATCTCGATATACTGGTAACCGAAGGTCTGCTCAAGCGCACGCCCCGGCAGGCCCGTGGTCTGCAAACCGCGCACCAGCCGGATGCCCTGCCGCTAATCGGTAGGATTGCCGCCGGCTCTCCCCTGCTCGCGGTTGAGAACGTCGAGGCCCAGGTTTCGCTCAGCCGGTATCGCGACTGTTTCCTGCTCAGGGTCAAAGGCGAGAGCATGAAGACCGCGGGCATCATGGATAACGACATGGTCGTTGTCCGGCCTCAGGCCACTGCTGAGAACGGCGAAATCGTGGCCGCCCTGCTCGGTAATGAGGCCACAGTCAAGCGATTCCAGCAGCGTCAGGACGAGGTTGTGCTCGAGCCGGAGAATCCCGAGTTCGAGCCGATTGTCGTCGGCCCGGACCGGCAGGACTTCCAAATAATCGGTGTAGTTGTCGGCCTGCTCCGCAACTACCGTTAAGGAGGAAATCATGAGTACCGTAGCAGCGTTTCAGACTTCATTCTGGCCGGTCGAGGGCAGCGCGGCCAGGAAGGCTGAGCCGGAAAAGGAGGCCACGGTGACGCATCACCGCCTCAGCGAGAATGTGAAGGTCTACGCGATATACGGGGACTGTCCCCGCATGGGGACTGTCACCAAGTTCCCGCATGACAAGCTCCGGCCGGTTATGTTCATCTGGCGCAACCGGGAGTACCGGGTTCAGGACGTCACCTACGTCTGGCGCGAAACCCTGGGACAAGCCGAGGTGTACCATTTCACGGTCTCGGACGGCGCGAACGTGTTCGAGCTATCGTACAACGCCAAGGCGCTGGACTGGACGATAACCGGTACGTACTCGGAGTGAAGTCAAAGGTCAAAAGGCAAAAGCCAAAAGGCAAAACCTCGGAAGGCTTGCGCTTGAGCTTGAGCCTGCAGCGGGCGAAGGCAGAGGCAAGAGGCTAAAAGCTAGAGTGCAGAGTGGGATGGAAATCCAGCGTGAACGGACGGTCATGCACGTCGACATGGACGCGTTCTTCGCTTCGGTCGAACAGCAGACGTTCCCTTTCCTGCGCGGCAAGCCCATCGGCGTATGCGGGGACCCGGACGGCCGTACGGTGATTGCCGCCGCGTCTTACGAAGCCAAGCGCCGCGGGGTCAAGACCGCGATGACTATACCCGAAGCGAAGAAACTCTGCCCGGAAATCATCCTCGTTTCCGGCAACCCGGCTAAATACGTTGACACCTCGACCCGCATCCTCGCTTTCTATGCCGCGTTCACCGACCTTGTCGAAGTCTTCTCAATTGATGAGGCGTTCCTCGACGTGACCCAGACTGCGCATCTCTTCCACGGCCCGGAGGAAATCGCCCGCAGCATCAAGGCGCACCTCAAAGCGCAGTTCGGCCTGACCTGTTCGGCCGGCATCGCACCGAACAAGCTGCTGGCCAAGCTCTCCGGTGAAATGCACAAACCCGACGGCCTGACCATTGTCCACCAGTCCGAAGTCGCGGCGCTGATGGAGAGCCTCCCGGTCCAGGAGTTGTGCGGCATCGGCCCGAAGACTCAGGAGAAACTGAACCGGCTCGGCATCAAGACCTGCGGCGAGCTGGGCCGCTATCCGGAGAAGCAACTGACCGGAATCTTTGGCATCAACGGCACGCATCTCAAACGGATGGGCCAGGGGGTCGATGAAAGCCCGGTTCTCCCCTATTTTCACGAACCTGCGACCAAGTCTATGGGTCATTCGTTCACGTTGGACAAGGACACGCGCGACCTCGCGGAAATCCAGCGCCACCTGCTGCAACTATCCGAACAGGTCGGTCGCCGCCTGCGCCGGGAAAGCTTTGCCGGCCGCACGGTCTCGCTCGTGCTCCGCTACGCCGACTTCTCGACCTTCATCAAGCAACATAGCCTGAAGGGCTACATTGACGACGGCCTGCGCATCTACCAGACCGGCATGAAGCTCTTCGAGGAACTCTACAAGCCGCCCCGGCTGGTGCGGCTCCTTGGCATCAGCGTCTCCAACCTTGTCCGCGACCTGAAACAAACCACAGTATTTGAGAATCCCCGCGCCGGCTCGCTCTTTGAAAGCGTTGACGCGGTCAACAACAAGTACGGCGAGTTCTCAGTCGCCCGTGCCCGGCTCCAGGAACGCTCTCCCGGCCCGCGCGTGATTCCACCCTCCTGGCGTCCGACGCCGACGGCCAACCGCTAAGCCCCTTCCACGCGGACGGAGAGATTCCTCGTCGCTACGCTCCTCGGAATGACGAAAGAAGGAAGGCGACCGGGCGCACCCACGCCCGCAGGCCGATAACAGCAGAGGGGCGGCAAAGCCGCCCCTCAGGATCGAAACAATAACTCGGTCTAGGGCTCGCGGATGTCGCCGCTGGCGTTGTCGTAGAACGTGTTGTCGGCCCGCAACTGCGCCGGGTCCGGTAGGTTGAGCGTGTCACCGTCGAGGTAGATACCGTACTCGCTGCTGTGGCCGATTGAATCCCCGGTTACCTCTGGTGCGCAGTCGTCGATGTAGATATTACCGCGGCCGTCGTAGCCGGCGTATTCGACCTTGCAGTTCTTCAGCTTGCACTGGCTGCTTATCGAGTTGCTGCAGAAGGAGATCCGGTCCCAGTCCCCGGCCGAAGGCGGGTTGACCGAACTGGTGAACGTAATCTGGCCGGCGGTGCCATCGGCGATCAGCCCGCCCGGATGGCTGTACCCGACGTAGAACTCCTTCTGCGGCTTCATCTCCACTGTCGTACCCGCCGCAATCGTCAGGACCGGGTTGCTGGTTTCGTCGGACACGTACACATCACCCTCTGCGACGTAGGGCACGCCGTGGTTCAACCATGTGCCGGTCGTCGCTACGTTCCCGCCGTGGACCAGTATCCCGTCGTTGGTATTGCCCGTCAGCACGTTGCCCGCGCCGAGTGTTCGAGCCTTGTCGGCATCTATCCTGACCGGGTACTCGCCCGACGTCGTAATGGTGTTGTTGCTGAAGTCGTCGAAGTAGCCGTCGTTCTCGCAGTAAACGCCATACAGAGCGTTCTGACGCACGGTGCAGTTGTCCATCTTGATTCGGCAACCGGACACCAGCACCGCGCCTTCCCTCCCCGAGCCGCCAGCACGCTCGATGACGCAGTAGCTGAGCCGGGCGGTCGAGATGGTGTTGCCGTAGAAGCTGAGGGCTTCCCAAATGCCCGGCACCGTGTCGACGAACGAAGTGAACGTGATAGGCGAGGTGGCCGTGCCGACCGCGATGATCGAGCCCGGCGAGGTGTAGCCGGAGTAGAACTCGACATCGGTGTTGAGAGCGATGGTGCAGCCCGCTTCAATGGTGAGAGTCGCGTCGTCCTGCACATAGGCATCGCCGTCGATCACATACGGAACACCGTGGCTCAGCCAAGTGCCGGTCGTCGAGATCGCGCCGCCGTCCACATCGATGCCGTCCTTGGTGTTGCCGGTCAGGGTGTTGCCGGCGCCGAGGGTCCGGACATGCTCCGCTTGGACGTTGACCGGGTACTTGGTACAACCGGTGATGGTGTTGTTGCTGAAGTCTGCGAAGTAGCCGTTCGATTCAACCCTGACCCCGTAGTCGCCGCTCCTGCGTACCGTGTTGTGGTCGAACTTGATGTTGCAGCCCGAGACCTGAATGGTGCCGTGATCTGACGCGGTCTTGCCTCCGAACTCGACCTTGCAGTAGCTCATCCGCGCAGTCGAGATTGTGTTGCTGTGGAACCCAATGTTGTCCCAGAACCCCGGCACCGTATCCGACAGCGACGTGAAAGTGATCATCGAATCTGCGGTACCTACCGCGATGATGGACCCCGGATTCGAGTAGCCGGTGTACAACTCGACGTCGGCCGAGAACTGGACGTAGCAGCCCGGCATAATCGTCAGCGTCACGTTGTCGCCGGTGTACACGTCGTTGTCCAGTATGTGCGGGTTGCCGGACGGGTACCAGGTTTCGTTGGCGGGAATCACGCCCGAGTGGTGGGTCGGCCCGCTGCCGCCGCCACCGCCGGCGATGGTGATGGTGACGGTCGTCGACGTCTTGGTGTTCTCCGCCGCGTCATAGGCCTTGGCGACAAAGTCATAGTCGTGCCCCACGACCTGGGCCGCGGTGTCCGTCCACGTGTACTGGAACGTGTCTGCAGCACCGTTGTTGTCGGTGCCCATCAGCGTCCCGCCGATGGAGAACTCCACTTTGGAGACACCTTTGTTGTCGGTGGCGACCGCCTTGATGAGGATATCGCCCTTGTTAACTGTTGCGCCGTCCGCCGGAAACACGATGCTCACGGTTGGATTCTCCGTGTCCGCGGTGTCGCACGCGGCAATCATGAGCAGTCCTGCGACTGCCGCCAGCGCTATCCACTTCTGCATTCGGACCTCCTTGTATGTCATTATTCTTTATGCCGTGCAGCCAAGCCCTGCGGTGTCGGAAACCGAACCTGCGGCCTAGCCTATACCCTCAATTTTACCCGAGTTTCCACGCTTGTCCAGTGCTTCGTCGGCACCCAAGAACCGGGATAGGAACTCACCACGAAGCCACCAAGTCACAAAGAAGGGTCCGGACGGAAGTGCTCTCTGTATGCTTGGCGATCTTGGCGTCCTTGGCGGTTCTATGTCGGTTCTCGAACCGGCAGTCTCACGTCGGCCGCCGCCCAGCGTCAAAGCCGGCAGTGGGACCCCCTGAATCGCCGCCATCGGGACACCGGTGCCGCGCATCCGGTCGGCCCGTCCGCTGACCGCCGGGGCAATAATCCTTGACCGTCCGGGGCTACCGCCTATAATTGCCGTCCTTACCTGCGATGAAGTACTGGCGCAAACCTCTCGATGCCGAGCGGAAGAAAGCCCCGCACGGCAACGTCCACGTCATCTTCGAGCGCTGCAAGGGCTGCGGGTTCTGCATCGCCTACTGCCCGCGCCAAGTCCTCGAAGTGTCAACCGAATATAACCGGAAGGGCTACCACCCGCCGGTCGTAGCGCACCCGGAGCAGTGTGTCAACTGCCGCCTGTGCGAAGCACTCTGCCCTGAGTTCGCCATCTGGAACACCCTGGACGAACCAGGACAGGACGAAATCAGAAGTCAGAAGCTGGATGCTGGAAGTCAGAAGTGCTAGGGAAGAAACGGGACACGACGAAGTCACAGGAAGTCGAGGCGACGAAGTGAGCAAGCCGAAGCGCGGCCCGGTGCTGACCGGCGCTCACTATCTCGATGGCGACCACGCCTGCGCCGAAGGTGCAATTGCCGCCGGGTGTCGGTTCATCGCCGGTTACCCGATAACGCCTTCGACCGAGGTAGCAGAGCGGCTGGCTGAGCGGTTCCCGAAGATCGGCGGCACGTTCATCCAGATGGAGGACGAACTGGCCTCAATCGCTGCCGTGCTCGGCGCGGCCTGGGGCGGAGCCCGGGCCATGACCGTCACCTCCGGCCCCGGCTTCTCGCTGATGCAGGAGAACATCGGCCTCGGCGTGATGACGGAGACCCCCTGCGTCGTCGTGAACGTCCAGCGCGGCGGACCGTCGACCGGCCTGCCGACGCTGACCGGACAACAGGACATGATGCAGGCGCGCTGGGGTTCCCACGGAGACTATGAGATAATCGCTCTCTCGCCCTCTTCCCCGCAGGAGTGTTTCGACCTGACCGTCACCTGCTTCAACCTGTCGGAGAAGTACCGCGTCCCGGTCATGTTCATGATGGACGAGTGCGTCGGCCACATGACCGAGAAAGTCGTCATCCCCGACGCCGACACGATTGATGTCTGGCCGCGCCGCTGGTACCGCGGGCCCAAGGACAAGTATCGCCCCTACGCACCCGACAAGGACGGCGTCCCGCCGATGGTCCGCGCCGGCGACGACCACCGGTTTCACATCACCGGGTTGACCCACGATGAACGCGGCTACCCCATCATCACCGCCGAGTGCCAGCACCTCTGCGTGTCGCGACTCGTCGACAAGATCCGCAACAACGCCGACGACCTGATGATCATCAAGGAAGAGCAGGTGAAAGGCGCGGACGTCGTGGTCGTGGCGTACGGCATCAGCGCGCGCGTCGCCACCAAGGCGGTTACCGACGCCCGCAAGAAAGGCATCAAGGTCGGGTTACTGCGGCTCATCACGGTCTGGCCGTTCCCGGAGAAGCGAATCCGCGAACTGGCCGGCGCGGTGAAGTGTCTGGTGATGCCGGAAATCAACATGGGCCAGATGTACCGCGAAATGGAGCGGGCCGCCGGCGGCAAGTGCAAGACTCTACTTGTGCCCCATTGCGGCGGATGGGTCCACGACCCGGACGACATCCTCAAAGCCATTGTCGAAGGAGCGAAGTGAAACTCGAAGCACGAGGTTCGAAGGTCGAAGTCCGGCATTCGTCATTCGAACTTCGTCATTCGGACTTGCTTGTATGAACCCCAACCAGCTAATCGTCGGCCGCGGCACCGCCGAACACCACCCAATGGAAGACTTCCTGAGGATGGACCGGATGCCCCACATCTGGTGCTCGACCTGCGGGCTTGGCACCTGCCTTACCGCGTTCATCGCCGCGGTCGAGGAAAGCACCATCCCACGCGAAGACATCGTCGTCGTCTCCGGCATCGGCTGCACCGGCCGCGCCGCCGGGTACCTGAAGTTCGATTCGTTCCACACTACGCACGGCCGCGCCATCCCCTATGCGACCGGCCTGAAGGTAGCGAACCCGCGCCTCAAGGTCTGCCTCATCTCCGGCGACGGCGACCTCGTATCCATCGGCGGCAACCACCTCATCCATGCGGCCCGCCGCAACATGGACCTTACCGTCATCTGCGTGAACAACTTCAACTACGCCATGACCGGCGGACAAGCCGCCCCGACCACGCCCCAGGGCGCACTGGCTACCACGACGCCCTACGGAGCCTTTGAGCGGCCGTTCAACATCCCGTTCCTAGTCGATTCCTGCGGCGCGACCTATGTCGCCCGCTGGACTGCGCTGCACGTAAGGCAACTGACCATCGCCATCAAGGAAGCCATGCTCCACCGCGGGTTCTCGTTCATCGAGGTCATCTCCCCCTGCCCGACAGTCTATGCCCGGCGCAACCGGCTCGGGTCCGGCCTCGACCTGATGAAGTTCTACCACGACCACTCCATCACCAAGAACTTCGCGAGCACGCGCGAGTGCGACATCAAGTTCCAGCAGGACATCATCGTCGGCAAGTTCGTGCAGCGGGATGAGCCGACCTACCTCGACTCGATGGAAGCCCAGATGAAGAAGACGCTGGGCGCGAAGTTCGTGCCGTACGTCGGCCCGATGGACCCGAGTGCGGATTCGGAAGGGACGAAGTCAAATGCTAGAAGCTAGAACACAGAACTCAGAGTGCCCGAACAACCCAACTTCTGCGGTCTGGCCTCTGGCTTCTGGCTTCGTTCGGTGGCCATGGAAATAAAAGTATCCGGTTTCGGCGGCCAGGGCATCATCCGAATCGGGATGATTCTCGGCAAGGCGGCGGCGCTCAACGACAACAAGAGCGCGACCCTGACCCAGAGCTTCGGCCCCGAGGCGCGCGGCGGCGCCTGCTCGGCCCAGCTCGTAGTTTCCGACACCGAAATTCTCTATCCGTATCTGACCGTGCCGGACATACTCATCGCCATGTCACAGGAAGCCTACGAGAAGTTCGAACCGGAGTTGAAGGACGGCGGCATCCTGCTCATCGAGGAAGACCTGGTGCAGCCTCACCCGGTACGCGGGAATATCAAGCAGTACTCCATCACCGCCACCCGCATTGCCGAGAAACTGGGCAACCGCCTGTACGCAAACTTCGTGATGGTTGGTTTCATCGTCGCCATCACCAAGCTGGTGCCCAAGCAAGCCCTGCTCGACGCCGTACCCGGTACCGTGCCCGACCGCCTGCTTGCGAAGAACATCGAAGCCCTCGAACAGGGCTTCGCCATCGGCGAGCAGCAACTCGCCGAAACGAAGTAACCCCAACCACCATTTTGGATTGCGGGAGCAGAAGCTCCCGCTCTTCCTGAAATGCGGCAGCCCTGCTGCCGCAATCCAAAACGGCCTCACGTTTCCGTCCTTGACTTCTGCCTGCTGCAAGGCATAGTCAATCAACAACCGGAGGCCCTATGAAGATGTGTGTTGCATGCCTGTTCGCCGTGAGTGTTGCCGTCGCCGGGATCGGGCCGAACGTGCGCGTCGACCACCAGAACCAGCCCGCCTGCAGTTGCTGCAATTGCACGATTACCATTGGCCCGGGCGCGCCGTCGCATCAGCCGCTCTACGTTGCGTTCGAGGGTGATTCTTTGCCGGGCGGTCGCTGTGACATCTGGTTCCAGAAGTCCACTGACGGGGGCAGAACCTGGCTGCCTGCGGACCTGCTGATTCGGCGTGGAGACCGCTACGCGTTCTATCCTGACATTACGACCGACTCGGACGGCAACGTCTATATAGTCTACATAGACGAGTATGTTGACACTGTCGGGGCACGCTACTATCACATCTCGTGCGAGCGCTCAAGCGACGGCGGTGTCACGTGGACTGCGCCGGCCAGGGTTGATGACAGTTCAAACGAAGGGATCGGCTCTGTCCGGATTGCCGCGGACTCGGCCGGGAACCTGCTTTGCGTCTGGAACGACAATCGTACCGGAAGTCTCCACATCTGGTCAGCCGTGTCAACCGACCGGGGAGCGACATGGCGCCAGAACGTACAAGTGGACGACGACACGACGGACTATGATTGCTACCAACCTGATGTCTTTGTTCAACCGGGAACGAATCATTACCTCGTGACTGCGCAGGTCCCGCGCTGGTTCGAGGTAAGCCCGTACATCAGGATGTGCGCCTACCTGTATCGCTCGACCGACTGCGGCCAAACCTTCAGACACGGGGTCCAGCTCGACACGTTCGACTATGGCGCAGGGTCTCCTCACGTCGTCGCTGACCGGGACCATATCATCTGCGACTACTTCGGGTCCGGCCCTAGCGCCCATGACCGGATGCTCGTCGAGGCCCGAACGTTCTACACGCAGCCCGACACGTGGGGCACACCATATCCGGTCACCAACGTAGACAGCCTCCACAGCCTATACTACAGCGGTGGACTTGCCCTCTCCGCCGACGGCCGCGTGCACACGGCACTGACTATCGCCGACTCGGTTGAATGGGGTCACGACGTCTACTATTCTTCCTCTTCGGACCGCGGCGTCTCCTGGTCCGACCGCGTACCCGTCAACGAAGACACCACCGGAGACAATTGGTACCCGGACATCGGTGCGGACTCAGCCGGGCACGCCTACGTGGTCTGGGAAGATTTCAACCGTGAGCGCGGCTACATCTGGTTTGCGACCAACAACCCGGCCGGCATCGCGGAGGGCCGCACGACACAGGCTCCAAGCGTCAGGTTGGCGGTAGAGCCGAACGTCTTCCGTCGGACAACAACCATCCGCTTCTCCAGCTCATCACTCCTCCCTGCTCTCTCTTCCCTTTCCGTATACGATGCCTCCGGCCGTCTTATCCGGACGCTCGCCATTCGCTATTCGCCGTTCGCCACTCGCTATTCCCTCTCGTGGGACGGCCGCAACGCCTCGGGCACCCGCTGCCCCGCCGGCCTCTACGTCATCCGCTGCGGCACGGCCACGGCTAAGGTCACGTTTCTCCCTGCGGAGTGAATCCCAGAGACGAAGTTGCAGAGGAAGCGGCAACGATGAGTTCCAGGAAGCTCCGAGAACGCAGAAGGAGACTCCTTTCCCCCGCCCCCTTGACAAGCCAATCTCCTCGTCCTAGAATCCACTCGATGCCCGCCGCACCCAGGCCCTGCCCGACCTTGACGGAGACAAGACTAGCTCGATGTCACCGAAACCCCCTGTGAGAAGCGCTCCGTGCTTGGCTCTGTTTGTGGCCGCCGCCATCCTCGGTGCTGTCTGCGGGTGCCGCAACACCGCGCCTTCGGCTCCGGTTCTGCTCGGGCCCGACGAGGCGCTGGCCGACTCCGCTGCCACGTTCAGGGCGGTGGCGACCGACCCGGACGCTGACTCGCTTGCCTACGAATTCGACTGGGGTGACTCGTCAGAGCTTGTCTGGACAGACCGCGTGGCCTCCGGAGAAACGATCTCCACAACCCACACCTTTGCCAGACATGACACCTTCGAGGTAGTGGTCAGGGCCAGGGACAGAGCCGGCAACCTGTCCGACTGGTCAGCGCCGCTGAGCCTGATTGTCGCGCCCGGTCCCTATCCCTGGCGGCTGGTCAAGACCATCCCGGTCGGCCACGGAGCGATATCTCCTGACGCGGTCAGTCCGGACGGCCGATACTTGTACGCGGTCGGCGCGTATAGCACGTACGTACACGTCTTCCGAACCAGCGACGATTCGGTCGTGGCCAAGTTGGACATGCTCGACGGTATGTGGTCCAACTCCAGGAACGTTGCCGCATCTCCGGACGGCCAGTACGTGTACGCCACCCAGTACTCAACACGGAGCTACCAGATTGCGGTCATCCGGACTTCCGATTTCTCGGTGGTAGACAGCGTCGAGGTGGGAGACTTCCTGAGCGGGATGAGCATAACGCCGGACGGCAAGTGGCTGGCCGCGGGAGCTGAAGACGAGCGCGCGATGTGCGTCGTATCGACCCAGACGCACGCTGTTCACACCGTGTCTCTTCCTGAAGAGTCACGCCATGTGAAAACGGTCCCCTCGCCTGATGGCTCGCGTGTCTATGCCTGCGACGTCGAATCCGATTTCATTGACGTGGTGAGTACCGTAGACTGGACGGTAACAGACACGATTCAGTTCTGGGCCGGGTACTTCCCGCTCCTGAGCCCTGACGGCAACTACTTCTATTCGACGGGAATCGGAGAAGACACTGGAGTGGTGGCGTTCTCGATTCCGGACAAGAGAGTGGAGTGGAGCGTCCGGTTGCCACGCCCCGAATACCCGACGGCTGTTTCACCTGACGGCGAGTATGTCTACGGCCTCATGTTCACAGGAAGCGAAGAAGCGCAGTGGTTCTTTGTCCTGCGCGTCGCTGACAGAACCCTTGTCCACACCGTCGAGCTGCCCCACAAAGGTGAGCTGTACAAGATCGTGCTGTCGCCTTCGGGCGACCGAGCCTACATTCCCGGCCGCTCTGAAATCTACGTGGTCGCACGCTGAGCAGGCTCAGTATCGCCGAGATGGTCTTTTCCCTGCAAGCGATTTCCGATTGTCCGAGCCTTGACAAGCCCGGGGCCGGCGGCAAAGTAACGCCTCAACTCGACTCCTGCGCGAGTGCCGAACGCCGATTTCGGGATACCGAACTTCTAGCTTCTAGCCTCTAGCTTTTCGCTTCTGAGTTCGCCCGTCCGCGGCTACAGCCGCGCTGCCAACTTCGGCCCGATTTCGGCCGGCTCGAAGACGACCGTTATGCCCGCGGCCTCAAATGCCTTGACCTTCTCCGGCGCGGTCCCCGAACCGCCGGAGATAATCGCGCCCGCGTGGCCCATTCGCTTCCCTGGCGGCGCCGTCTGGCCGGCAATGAACCCGAGCACTGGCTTCTTGCAGTTGGCCTTCACCCATTCAGCCGCCCGCTCCTCATCAGTGCCGCCGATCTCTCCCACCACCACAATCGCCTTTGTCTCGGGGTCGGCGTTGAACATCTGGAGGCAGTCAATGAAGTTCGTGCCGATAACCGGGTCGCCGCCAATACCGACCACGGTTGACTGGCCGAACTCGGCCGTCTGGCTCGCGACTTCATAGGTCAAAGTGCCGGAGCGCGACACCACGCCGACGCAGCCCGGCTTGAAACTCGCCGCGGGCATGATGCCGACCTTGGCCTTGCCCGGCGAGATAGCGCCCGGGCAGTTCGGCCCCAGTATTCGGGTCTTCGAGCCTTTGGCATAGTCGAGCACCTTCACCATGTCCATGGTCGGCAGGCCTTCGCTGACGCATACAACCAGGTCGAGACCCGAAGCGATGCACTCGTACATCGCATCGGCCGCGAACGACGCCGGCACGAAGATGATGGATGCATTTGCCCCGGTCTTCTTCACCGCGTCCTCGACCGAATCGAACACCGGCATGCCTTCAACCACCTGGCCGCCCTTGCCCGGAGTCACGCCGCCGACCACCCGCGTCCCGTACTCCTTCATCGCCTTGGCATGAAACGCCCCATCGCGTCCCGTAATCCCCTGTACAATCAATCGCGTATTCTTGTCGACCAGGATACTCATCTTCCCATCTCCGTTCCGCATCCGCACTTCTGACTTCTAGCCTCTAGCTTCTGGCTTCTAACTTCGTCCGCTGTCCGCATTCTGAGTCCGTCTCCGCACTTCTGACTTCTAGCCTCTAGCTTCTGACCTCTGACTTCGCCCGTCCTCATGCGATCCCTCCCGCCAGCGCAACCGCCTTGCGGACCGCATCCGCCATCGTCTCCGCCGGCGTCACCGCGCTGCCCTTCAGGATATCGCGAGCTTTCTCGGCATTGGTTCCGGTCAGCCGTGCCACGAGCGGCACCTTGATGTCGGCCCGCTCCTGGGCGTGCAATAGGCCGGTAGCGATGTCGTCGCAACGGGTGATGCCGCCGAAGATGTTAATGAGGATGGCCTTCACGTTCGGGTCGGACAGGATAATACGCATGGCCGTGACCATCTTCTCCGGCGAGGATGAGCCGCCCACGTCCAGAAAGTTCGCCGGTTCGCCACCGTAGCGCTTGATCAGGTCCATGGTCGCCATGGCCAACCCGGCCCCGTTCACCACGCAGCCGACGTTGCCCGACAGTTTGATGTAAGTCAGGCCCGCGGCCTTGGCCTCGACCTCGGTCGGCTCCTCGGCCGACAGGTCCCGCATCTCTTCCCACTCCTTGTGCCGGAAGTCCGCGTTGTCGTCGAAGTTAATCTTCGCGTCCAGCGCCAGCAGGCTCCCGGAACCGAGCTTCACCAGTGGGTTGATTTCGATGAGCGAGCAGTCCTTCTGCACGAAGATGCGGTACAACTTCTGGGCGATGCCCGCGAACTCCCGTGCCAGCTTTGCGTCGCCGTACAGGGCCATGCCGACGTTCCGCGCCTGGAAAGCGAGCAGGCCCGCGGCCGGGTCAATCGGGACCTTCAGAATCTTCTCCGGTGTCGTCTTCGCCACCTCTTCGATTTCCACGCCGCCCGCGGACGACGCCATCAGCACCGGCGCGCGGGTGGCACGGTCGACGATGATGCCCACGTACGCCTCGCCCTTGATGTCCACGCACTCGGACACAAGCACCTTGTTGACCTTCAGCCCCTTAATGTCCATCCCAAGGATGCTGCCGGCAACCGCCTCGACCTGGTCGGGGCTTTCGACCTTCTTCACCCCGCCCGCCTTGCCGCGTCCGCCAACCAGCACCTGGGCCTTGATGACAACCGGCATCCCGAGCTCGCGGGCCAGCGCCGGTGCCTCAGCCGGCTTCGACGCCACCCGCTCCCGGGGAACCGGAATCCCGAAAGCTGCAAATATCTCTTTGGCCTGATACTCATGGATTTTCATAGGTGCCAGAATCTAGCAGGAACGGCCCGGCTGTCAAGAAACCGGGGCCAAAGCAAATAATCAACCACGGATGAACACAGATGAACACGGATGGCAGAAAGTACCTCGGGCTCGCCTGACTTCCTCGGAAAACATCTGCCCGGTCATCCGTGTCCATCAGTGGTTCATTCTCTCCATCTCGTTCCTTCGCGCTTGCATGTCGCCTGTGTCGATTTCCGGCCGAACGACCTGACCTTGACTCGGGGTCCGGGCCTCCTAGAATCATCAAAAGGAGCTACACGTGCCCAAAGTGAAGAATGAAGTCATTCAGATGATTGAGCGGCTTCCCGACGATGCCGGCATCGCGGACATCATGGCCGAGCTCTACTTCCGGCTCAAGGTCGAGACAGGCTTGAAGGAACTGGACGAGGGCAAAGGTATAACGCAGGCCGTCGCGCGCGACCGACTCAAGAAGTGGCTCAGCTAGTCTGGTCCCCGGCCGCGCTGGCCGACTTGGCTGGCGTCTGCGACTATATCAGCCGGGATTCAGAGCACTACGCCAAGCTGTTCGCCCAACGTATCTTCGCAGCCGTAGAGATGCTTGCTCTATTTCCGGAGTCAGGCAGGATTGTGCCCGAGTATGACCGGCGCGACCTGCGCGAACTCCTGTTCCAGGACTACCGGATTGTGTACCGCGTCAGAGAAAACGAAGTCCAGATTGCCGCTGTCGTGCACGGTGCCCGGTTACTGTCCAACATCTGGGAGAGTGACGAACCGCCCGTCACCCGCGACGGACCGACGGCCGATCAACCCCTACCTATCAGCCGCGAGCCGTAGATCTTCACGCCCGCGCGAGACAGGTGTGATGCCCCGGGCTCTCTTCGTCCGCTCCGATACATCTGCCCGGTCATCCGCACTACAAGCCTGCAGGATCGTCGTTTTCGCGAAGATGCTCTTTCGGCTGCTCCTGTTTCGAGTGCTTCGCGTCTTCGTGGCGGATTCCGCCTCGGTGCATTTTGCATTTTGATATTTGCATTTTGCACTTTGACTTGCGCGTCCTACGCGCTCTGTGTTCATCCGTGGTTAGCTATCCCAGTGTTCTTGTTGTGGTTCTCTGTGTCGGCTACCGGGGAGGCCTGACCCGGCCGAGCGGATGCGGGCCAAGGGTTGAGCGCAACTCCTCCCAGCGCGGGATGACGACTACCGCCAGCCTGCGCACAAGCGCCGGGTCGCGGCCGCGGCTCGTGTAGTACTCGTCTGTTGCCAGCGCCTCGGCCTCTCTCCGGCACGCATCCGACCCAGGCTCGCGATAGTCGACAATGGTACAGAGCTGGCGCACGACGCTATGCCACAGCATCAGTTGCCTGGAGTCGAGCCCGGCCAATTCCGACATCTTGTCGACTTCCTGCCAGAGCTCTTCGACCAGGGCTTCACGCGCTTTGTCCCATGCCTTGCCGTCCTGCCTCCTGTCCGGCTTTGGCTGGAACCCGTACTTGGACTTGTCCTCACCCGGCTCGAACTGCGGTGCCACGTCAAGCTGACCCGCCATCTCTGCCTGCCCGAAGAACTCAATCAGCCCATCCCTGACTGCCTGCAGATGCTCAGGGTTTACTGCCTCTTCGCCGGTACGAAATCTGACCGCCTGCTCAAGCAGGGCCGGGCGCTTGCCCGCGTGCCTGCCCCGGGACCGGTTCAGCGCACTCCACACCCTCACCGCAATGCTCTGCAGATGCCGCTCGTTGTCCGGCCCGGGCCGCAGGTGCTCGGTCTCAATGATGCCCACCACCCGGCGCCGTACGCGCTTCGCCCAGACCTGGGACAGGGCAAAGCTCCGCGCCCGCCTCACCCGCTCCTTCGGCTCCGGCAAAGGCTCGTGCTTCTCCTCTGCCCTGCGCCTGATTCCGCGGTCAAACCGCTCTACGGCCCGGTCTATCTTCGCCGGCAGATACTCCCGCACCCTGGCGAGCGCCCTGCTCGTCTCGACCTCGACCACCGTCGGTTGCGCTGTGTAACGGTCCATCACTTTCAGGATGTCGGCGAACCCGGCCCGGCAGGCACGAAGATAGTCGGCGACGAGCCCGATGCCAGGGTTCTCCATCCTCCCATTCTCCAGCCGCGACACGACCGTGTGGTTGCCCTTGCGCTGGCTGCCCATGGCAACGGCGAGCATCTGCTGCGTCAGCCCGGCCCGAATCCGCAACTCGCGAAGCCGCCTGCCCAACTCGGGCCTGAACTTGAACCGGTCACCGGCTCTGCTCTTCACGGTGCCCCATTATACTCATGATACAAAACAACAACAAGCGAATTCTGTCTCCTGTCCGTGTAAGTTCTGAATTCTGAACTCTCTGTTCCTTACTACCTGGAAATGACACCCCCGTTGGGGGGAGGCTCTCCCCAAGCCTTTGGCAGGCTCATTGGCAGAGTCTCTGCCAAGGCCTTTGGCAAGTTCTCCGGCAAGGTCTCTCCCAAGCTCATTGGCAAAGCCTCTGGCAAGGTCTTTGCCCCGCTCTCCGCCAAGGTCTCCGGCAAAGCCTCTGCCAAGGACTCTGGTAATGACTTTCCCCTGCTCCTTGGCAAAGACTCCGGCAAGGTCTCTCCCAAGCTCATTGGCAAGCTCTTCGACAAGGCCTCTGGCGAAGCCTCTCCCAAGGTCTTTGGCAAGTTCTTTGGCAATGCCTCTGTCAGGCTCTTTCATCCGTTCTCTGGCAGTACCTTTGCCCGGTTCCGACACCCGCCCGGCCAGGCGGCCGTCGATCACCTGCGACATTCGGCCTGACACCACCCTCATTCGGAGTATCCTGACCGAGACACAACCGCCAAGCACGCCAAGGCGTTCTTCCGTCACTGCAAACTGCAACCTACCAACTGCAAACTCGCGGCATCCGGCCACCCCGCCGATTGACAGCAGCCCAGAGCCTGCTATGCTGACCAGATGAAGATTGAAGGGCTCGATTGGATGGACTGGCTCCACAAGACCAGACGGGAATCCGAACAAGAACGGAAGCGGCTCGGCTTGAGCCGGGTGGAGTGGTTGAAGAGAATGGAGCAGGAGGCTGACCGGATTCGCGCTGAGCTGAACGACTCAACTCAGCTTGCCGCGCGCGACGCGCCGGCAACGAAGCCGCCTCGTCCCTGAATGCTGACTACTGAAGGCTGTCTGCTCCCGTCCTCTCCCCGCCCCTCCTCCCTGGCTCCTGCGATTTGGCTTCTGTCCTTTGACTTGCGTCTGCTCCCGCGTGCGCCTCTACCATCTGACATCACTCATCTGACATCTCACTTCTCACCGCCCGCAACCCGCAACTCGTAACCCGCAACTCGCCACTGGACACTGATAACTGGTACCTGGCAACTCGGTCACACTGAAGACCAACACAACCGCCAAGCACGCCAAGGCCGACTTCCGTCACTGCAAACTGCAACCTGCCAACTGCAAACTCGCGGCATCCGGCCGCGCGTGCCCTCGGACATCTCACATCTCACATCTCTCATCTCTCATCTCTCATCTGATATCTGACATCTGACTTCCGCCTGCGCTGGCTTGACATCCGGCCGGAACAGGGTAATACTTCTACATGCTTGAATCCCATCTCGTCGCGCGATGAGAGACTGGAGCACGAATGAAGATTGAGATAGAGCGAGAAACCGACGGACGCTGGCTGGCCGAGGTCCCAGACCTGCCCGGCGTCATGGCCTACGGCCCGACCCGCGCCGCGGCCATAGCCAACGTCAAAGCCCTGGCTCTGCGGGCTCTCGCCGACCGCAATCTCCTTGACCACTCCTGACTCCGCCTCTGCCATCTGACATCACTCATCTGACATCTCGCTTCTCCTGCAGTGCTCCGCCGCGCACGCCCTTTGACATCTCTCATCTCACATCTGACTTCTGACTTCCGTCCTCGCCCCTTCGCCTCCCGCCTTTCGTTTCTGGCCTCCCGTAACCCGCAACCCGTAACTCGTAACTCGACACGCGCGTAGCGCGTTGCCTTGACAGCCAATCTCTCCCCGCTACTATCTGGCTGATGCTCGCGAAAGCCCGAGCGGTCTTGACGGCCGCTGCTACAGTGGATAGCGCCCCTGACTACCCAAAGGGAAACCCAGTAGGAGACCCCACGTGAACTACGACGAAACGAAGCTCTTCAAGTGGCTGAAGATCAAGAACACGAAGTACAGCGGTGCCTTGGTCGCCCTGCGAGAGACGGCGTCCGAGTGGCTTGCGTACTCGCGCACTCTCTTCCCGCACTACACGTCTCACACTGTAGACCACAGCGACCAGATGGTCATTCAGTTGTCCATGATGCTCTTTCCTGACAAGCCGAAGTCGAAACCCGTGCTGGACCTGAACGCTACCGAGGTCTTCGTACTCCTTTCAGCCATATACCTTCATGACTCGGGCATGGTGGTATCGCCCAAGGAAGCTGCCGGCATACTGACCTCCGACGAATGGAAGACCTGGGTCACCGGCACGGGCGGAGGTGCAAAGAAGTACGCCGCGATTCAGGCCGCCAGGTGCGGCACCGAACCGGCCAACAAGGCGCTAAGGGACTTCCTGTCGGACGTGCAACTGCGATACCTCCTCGCTGAGTATGTACGCCGGACACACGCAGAACGCTCATCGCTGCTCGTGTCGGCGCCCGACGGCGTCTGGAAACCCCTTCTCCTGAACGACCACATGGTGGTGGACGCAGTAGCCCGTCTATGCGCTGCCCACGGCCTCAAGCACCATGAGTTAGACGACAACGACCGCTTCCCCGACGCCTGGGTCATGCAGGGCGAGCGCGTGAACCTCCGGCTCCTTGCCATCCTGCTACGGCTCGCTGACCTCCTCGATTTCAGGACGACCCGCGCATGCCCTTGGCTGATGAACGCGGCCTGTCCTATCCCGGAGGACAGCGAGTCACACTGGAAGGTCTTTGAGCGCATCAAGGACGTCTCGATATCGCCGAAGGAGGTTCGGCTGAAGGCGGAGTGTCTCACCCAAGACGAACACCGGGTTCTGCTCGACTGGTGCCAGTGGCTCTCGCAGGAGACCCGTAATGCACGCTACTTGGTCTCACGAATGTCGCGCCACGGCAATTGGCTGCCACCCGTCGCCGAGACAACTGGCACGAACGCCACAATTCGCATCGTCCCCGCCAAAGAAGCCAACTATGTGTTCAAGGAGTGGCGGCTGGAAATGGACCAAGAGGAGATCATGCGAAGGCTGACCCACGACCTCTACGGTCAGCCCTTGGCGTTCGTCCGAGAGCTCATCCAAAATGCATTGGACGCCACCCGTACGCAGATGTACCTCGACATGCAGAAAGCAGACAAGAAGATCCCCAAGGACCCATCCCGCGCTCCTGCGAGCATCCGTGGAAGGTACCCAGTCCGGGTGACGCTTGATTCCCGCGAGACGACCAACGAAGAGTCTGGTGCAAAGGTACGCACGCAATTCCTCTCTGTAGAGGACTACGGGACCGGCATGGATGAGGAAATCATCATGAAGTACTTCCTCCAGGTCGGCAGGTCATTCTACACGACTGATGAGTATCGACGGACTTGCAGCTTCGCTCCTACCAGCCGTTTCGGCCTCGGGTTTCTGTCCGTCTTTGGCGTTAGTGACCACGTCACAGTAGAGACACTCAGGACTGCCGTCCCGACGCCCGGTGCCCCCATCAAGCTGACGCTGACCGGGGCAAGGAACTACCTACTCGTGGAGAAGAGTAACCGCATGTCGAATGGCACCAGGGTCGAGTTGCGGCTGAGCAAGCCACTCGACCCAGGCGAGCTTACCAAGTGGGTCAGCAGCACGTGCCGGCGCGTCGAGTTTCCCGTCCTCGTGGATGACCTGGGTGCCAAAACAACTGTCGTGGCTGAAAAGCCAGCGGACTTCACTTACGAGTCACCAGTTGTGGGCCGTCCTGGCGCCACGTTTGCCGTGATCACTCATCCAGTGCGACTGCGGGACTACGCAGGAGAAGTCTATGTGCTTGCATACCGCGATGACAAGGGCGAGGACTGGACCCGGGGTTATTGGGCGCTGCATGTGTATCCCCTTAGCGACCCCACCGCGGTTCAGCCGAAGATAGACTCCAGCATGACCTCATATCACGGCATCGAAGGCTCTGGGTTCGACTCACGTGCCTATTGGGCTCGATCGGCTTGGCATCGACTCGACTACCGTGGCCGCCTGCCGCTGTTGGCTGTCGGCAGGGAAGTCAGACCACCAGATGTCAGCAAGGTCCTTGAGCCAGTTTGGACGAAGCTTCTGAAGCGGCACTTATCCGCAACGAAGCGGGCCCAAGGAAAGGATGCGTGGAAATACAAACAACGGCTCCTTGTTGGCGAAGACGCACCTTTTCGGAAACTTGCATCGGACTTCGCCGAGAACTACCCAAGAACCGTCATGGCATACAGGCGTGGCCGCGAGGTTCTCGTTTCGCTCGCAGACATACGCGAGGCGGAACCGCTTATCACGTGTGAGGGCCGTATAGACCTGACGGGCTTGGACGCACGCTGGAAAACGGGTCTCTTGGTAACCCCAGCCATGTTAAGGGGCATGGACGACGGTTTCATTGAAGGTGAGTGCTTCAAAAGGTCGCTGCGCGAAGTCGCACTCTCGGCCGACAAACGATTTGGATTCTGGACAAGGAACGCCCCCGCGCACGAGACCAGTCTGTCAAGCCCGCACACTCGCTACCATCTTGTGGACCTGCCGGAGGGAATCGCTGCAGTGCGCCTGGGCAGTCAGTTCTACTCTCTGCTGTTCGGGATTGCGCTCGCCAAGGGACACGTTCTCGGAGGCTGGATCGGCCGGCTCCTGGCGGCCGAGGCTACCGGGACATGGACCGATGCAGAGGAGTACCTAAGCAAACTGAACCACCACATTCAGAGAGCCCTAACCTCATACGAGAAGGACGGACTCCGCGACCTAAACGGATTCCTCTCCGCAAGCGACTCGGCTCCCGCGCTCCCAGAAGAATCGAAAGCTCTGCATCTGAGCGTATCTCAACCGGTTAGCTGACAG
>CAZQZR010000011.1:0-39538 GCA_964597845.1 uncultured bacterium
CTAGTGTTGCATTCCTCAAATAATACGATATAGTAGCTTACCGATCGGAGGTAAGCTATGAGAAAGAAGACGAAGGTAGTAATTGAGTTGACGCCAGAAGAAGAGCAGGCGTTGAAGATATGGGCCGCAGCGCGAGCGGGTGAGCAACGGCTGGTCCAGAGAGCCAAGGTCATCCTCTGCTCTGCAGAGGGACTTGACCTTGAGGAGATAAGTCGCAGAAGCGGGCTAAGCCCTCAGAACTCGTCGAAGTGGCGCAAGCGCTTCATGGTCAACAGAATGGATGGTCTCCGTGACCTTGATCGTCCTGGTCGGCCACCCAGCATTAGTCCTGAGCGAAAGGTCAAGGTAATCGCGTTAGCTTGCACCAAGCCCTTGGATGGGAGTAATTCCTGGACTAGAAGTCAACTCGCCCGAAAGACCGGGATCGGCAGAACCACCGTGCATCGGATTCTAACCGAAGGGCAACTCAAACCGCACAAGATCAAGTACTGGTGTGGGAGAAGTCCGGACCCGGAGTTTGAGCCGAAGCAGGCGGCTATTCTCGGGTTGTATCTGAACCCGCCGGCGAACGCACTGGTTCTATCGGTGGATGAGAAGACGCAGATTCAGGCGCTTGACCGCACTCAACCCGAGCTGCCGCTGCGCGCGGGGGATGCTCGGCGTCTGACGGCAACCTATCGGCGCTTGGGAACAACCTGCTTGCTGGCCGCGTTTGCGGTGCACGACGGGACTGTAACCGGACGGTGCGTGGCTCGGAACAATCACCAGGAATTCCTGAAGTTTCTCAAGTACCTCTATCGCAAGTATCCCCGGAAACAGCTTCACATCATTATGGACAACCTCAGCGTCCACAAGCACGAGGATATTAAGAAGTGGCTGGCGAGAAGGCGGCGCCTGTCGGTGTACTTCACCCCGACGTACGCTTCCTGGTTGAATCAGGTTGAGATCTGGTTCCACATCTTCACGCGAGACGTGATCAGGGGTGGGATCTGGCACGCCAAGCGGGAACTTGTGCGCCAAATCATGCACTACCTGCGAATGTACAGCAAGGAACGAGCCCGCCCGTTCAAGTGGACCTATACCGGCAAGCCCTTAGCAGCATGAATACAATGTTACTTAAGGAACGCTACACTAGCCGCGGACCGCAAGACCACAAACCCCAAACTCCGGCACTTGGTCCCTATCGCCTAACTCCTAACTGCTAACTCCTAACTCCGGTACCTGGTCCCTATCGCCTAACTCCTAACTGCTAACTCCTAACTCTCTCAGAATGGTATATCGTCGAGCTGGTCCTTGGGGACCTCCGGTTCCTCTTCGGCCGGCCCGGAACTGGGTCCTGGGCTGAATTCCTGCTTGTCCAGAACCTGGGTCCGCATCGAGTGAATCTCGACCACAGACTTCTTCTCGCCGTCCTTGCCTTCCCAGGTGCGGCTGCGGAGTTGGCCTTCAACCAGGACTGCCGAGCCTTTCCTCATCGTCTTGCTCAGTCGTTCAGCCGCCTGGCCCCAGAGGTTGACCTGGAAGAATGATGCTTCACGCTTCCATTCATCGGTCGCTTTGTCGCGCCAGACCCGGTCAACGGCAATCCTGAAACCGAGCACGGCTGCGCCCGACGGCGTGTAGCGCAGGTCCGGGTCCATCGTGACCCGGCCCAGCAGCAGTACGACGTTGAGGCTGCCCAGCCTCAACGGTATGCCCGGGTTGCGGGGTGCGCTGCGCTCGGGCTCAGGCATCGGGGACCTCCGGGTTGGGCGTGACGGCCGCGGTCGGAAGGTCCGGTTCCGGCACGGCGGTCTCGACCGGCTCGACCGGCGGCTTGGGCACCGGCTTGCACACGAACGCCATCCGCATCAGGCCTTCGCGGTGCCGCATTTCGTAGCGGAACTTCTCGGGTATCGAGGGCGGGCCGGAGAAGTTAACGTACACGTAGTTGGCCTCGTTGTGCTTCTTTATCGGGTAGGCGAGCGCCCGGCGTTCGACCTGCTCGTCCGACACGGCGGTTGCGCCGCTGGCGGCCAGCAGTTCTTTGGTGTCCTGTGCGAGTTTCTGTACGTCTTTCTCGCCGAGGTCCGGGCTGACAATCATCGCGAGTTCGTAGCTATTCAAACGTCCTCCTGTGGTAATTGACGATTTACGATTGGCGATTGGCGGATGTTTCTAGTCTGCATCTTACCTGAACTTGATGAGCAGGACGTCGCCGTCCTGCACCACGTATGTCTTGCCTTCGACTTTGACATGGCCGGAGTCGCGGCAGACGTGGAAGTCGCCGCACTCGACCAGGTCCCTGTAGTTGACCACTTCGGACTTGATGAAACCGTTGCCGATGTCGGTGTGAATCATGAACGCGGCTTCGAGCGCGGTCGTGCCGGCGGGCGCGGCCCAGGCCCGGGATTCCGTGCCCTTGACCGTATAGAACCGGATAAGGTGGAGCGCCTCGAAGCACCGGGTGACGATGCCGGAAGGGCCTTCCGGGGCGAGGTTAAGAGCGCGGCGCAGTTCTACCCGGTCCGGTTCGGGGAAGTCGCCCATGCCCGCCTCGAGCGCGGCGGAGAAGAGCAGACTGGTCCGGGCCGCGGTGGCGGGGAATCGCGACGGATCGGCCGGCTCGGTATCCGAGCAGTTGACCGCGTAGATTACGGGCTTGGTGAGGATGAGCCCGAGTTCGCGCGAGGCGCGGTTCTCTTCCGGGCGCAGGACCGGGCGCTCGCCTTTGGCAAGCGCCGAGTGGAGCTTCTCCAGGGTTTCGAGCAGGAGTTGCTGCTCCGTCGTCTTCGGTTCCTTGCGAACGTGTTCCAGCCGCTTCTCGACGATTGCGAGGTCGGCCACTGCCAGTTCGGTCTCGACGACTGCCACGTCGCGGTCCGGGTCAACGGTGTCGAGCACGTGCGGGATGTTGCCGGCGGAGAAGGCGCGCACGAGATGGAGAATCAGGTCGGCTTCGCGGATGTGGCCGAGGAACTTGTTGCCGAGTCCCTCGCCCGCGCTCGCGCCTTTGACCAGGCCGGCGATGTCCACGAAGTCGACGTGCGCCGGGGTCGCCTTTTCCGGTTTCAGGATCTGCGCGATGCCTGCCAGCCGCTCGTCCGGCACGAGCACCACGCCGACGTTCTGCTCGATAGTGGTGAACGGGTAGAGGTCCACCTTGGCGCTGCCCGCAGTGAGCAGGTTGAAAAGCGAGGACTTGCCGACGTTGGGCAGGCCGACGATGCCGACTTTCATGGTGTCTCTGTGAGCGTCCTCGGGACACGATCCGAATTGTCGGACAATTCGGTCATGTCCCTCGGTTCGGTCATGTCCTTCGGCGGGTTGAAGCGATTCATCGTCCGTTCGATGCCCTGAGTTACAACCGTGATACAGGCGTCGGCGGCGCGTTCGAGGACTTCCGGCAGCAGCTCGGCCTGTTCCCTGGGGAAGGGCTCAAGCACGTAGTCGATTCCTTCGCTGCTTCGGGCCGGGGCGTCGATCCCGACGCGCAGGCGCGGGAAGTCGCTCCGGCCGAGGTGCGAGATGATCGAGCCAAGGCCCTTGTGGCCGCCGTCCGAGCCTCCGGGCCGCAGGCGCAGCCGGCCGAACGGCAGGGCCATGTCGTCGCAGACGACCAGCAGTTCGTCGGGCTTGCGGTCGAGTTGCTTTCGGACCACGACACCCGATTCGTTCATGTACAGCAGCGGCTTGATCAGCAGCAGGTCGCCGCCCGCAAACTGCCGGCGGGCGACCTCCCGGTCCGGGAACGAACGGAACCGGCACCCAAGCCTGGAGGCAAGCACGTCCAGGACCATGAAGCCGGCATTGTGCCGCGTGGCGGCGTACCGGCGGGTCGGGTTGCCGAGTCCGAAGATGGTCACCGGGCTACTTCTTGTCCTTCTTCTTCTTGTCGTCCTTCTTCTCTTCCTTCTTCTCGCCCTTGGCCTCGGCCTTGCCTTTGCCCTTTTCCTTCTCAGCCTCGGCGGCCTCTTCTTCAGTAGGTTTCTTCTCGGTGATGACCTCAGGTTCGGCCGGGCCTGCTTCGGCTGCTGCCGCAGCTTCGGCCGCGGTCGGCGCCTCGGTCAGCTTCCGTGGGATGAGCACGGTGACGATCGGCGAGTCGAGGGGCAGCGCAAACTCAAGGTCGGCGCGGCCCAGGTCCGAGATGTGGATGCTGTGGCCGATCTTGAGACTTGTGACGTCGATATCGAAGTGCTCGGGAATGGTGTCAATCGTGGCGCGGACCGGCACCTGCCGGAGTACGTGGTCGAGCATGCCGCCCTGTTTTACTCCTTCGGCCGCGCCGCTCACGATAACGGGCACGTTCATCGTTATCTTCTCGTCGGCATGGACCTTCTGGAAGTCGACGTGCAGCAGACCGCCGGTCATCGGGTTGCGCTGCAGTGTCTTGATGACGCATTTCTGCGCGGGCTGGCCGTCAACCTCGACGTCCACAATCGGGCTGTGGCCCCGGATTTCGTTGAGCAGCCGGTCGAAGTCGTGGGTCGACATCGCGAGCATCAGCGACGGCTCGCCGTGACCGTACATCACCGCCGGCAGCGTTCCGCCGCGGCGGAGCCGGCCCACCTTGCCTTTACCGACGTCGGTGCGTTGTGTTGCTTTGACTGTGTATGCCATGTTCTCCTCTAGATGAATAGTGAGCTGACCGACTCGCCACGATGTGTGCGGAGGATAGTGTCCGCGAACAACGACGCGACGGGCAGCACTCGAATCTTACGGATTTGCTTCTTACGCGGCAGCGGCAGCGTGTCGGTGACGATCATCTCATCGAGCGGCGACTGCTGGATCTTCTTGACCGCGTCCCCGGAAAAGACGGCGTGGGTGGCCACGGCCATCACCGACCGGGCCTTGTGTTTCAGCAGGGCGCGGGCGGCCTTTATCAACGTTCCGCCGGTGTCGACCATGTCGTCGAAGATTATGGCATCCAGGCCTTCAACCTCGCCGACGACGTTCATGACGACTGCCTTGCCCGGCTCGGAACGGCGTTTGTCAATGACCGCCAGCGGCATCTTCTCCATCAGCCGCTGGGCGAAACCGCGAGCCCGGTTGGCCCTGCCGGTGTCGGGCGCCACAACCGTGCAGCCTTCGAACCCCCGTTTTAGGAAGAAGTCGACCAGGACCGGCGTCGAGTAAAGGTGGTCGACCGGGATGTCGAAGAAACCCTGGATTTGTTCGGCGTGCAGTTCCATTGTCAGGACCCGGTCGGCCCCGGCCCGCTCAATCAGGTTGGCAACCAGCTTGGCCGAAATCGGCACGCGGGGTTTGTCCTTGCGGTCTTGCCGCGCGTAGCCGAAGTATGGGATGACCGCGGTAATCCGTTCGGCCGACGCGCGCCGGAGTGCGTCAATCATCAGCAGCAGTTCGAGCAGGTTGTCGGCCGGCGGCTGCGTGGACTGGATGACGAAGGCGTCGCTGCCGCGCACGCTCTCCTGGATGTTGATCCGGATTTCGCCGTCCGCGAACGTCCTCACCTCGGCATCGCCGGGCTTGATGCTGAGGTGCTCGCAGATGTTCATGGCCAGGGGCACGTTGGCCCGGCCCGAGAAGATTTTGAGCTGACTCTGCATGTTACCTCGCTCGCGCCGGCCCCGGGGCCGGGTTTGTCTACTGGGGCGGAAGGAATCGAACCTTCATAACAGGATCCAAAGTCCTGGGTCCTGCCAGTTGAACGACGCCCCAATCCGAGAATATCGAAGCACGAATGACGATTGAAATCCGAATTCCCCGATTCGTGTTTGCCCGCATTCGAGCTTGACTCGGGTTTCGATCTTCGTCATTCGAGCTTGGCCTATTGGGTGCTGGTTTTAACGCAGTGGAATCCGTTCCGGGCCAGGGCGGCCATCGGGTCTTTCCAGCCTTTCGTTAGAACCAGGCCATAGACCGTACTGCCGGAACCGGACAGTGAAGCCGCAAGTGCGCCATGCCGGAGCAGGAACTCTTTGGCATGGCCAAGCTTAGGATGTCGCCTGAAGACTGCGGGCTCGAAGCTGTTACTGAGTTGCGCGGCGACCTTGCCCGATTCGTTGCGCCTTATGGCAGCGCGCAGTATCTTAGGGGAAATGACCGGTCGTGTCAAACCCTGCCCGGTTCCACGCCGGCGGTCAAGCTCGGCATAGGCCCAGGCAGTGGAAACCGGGTGCCCGGGGAGACAGAGTACGACGTCGAGGCGCGGCAGCCGGATGCGGCGGAGCTTCTCGCCCCGACCATGGGCAATGCAGGGTCCGTTCATCAAGAACGCCGGCACATCACTGCCCAGGGACGCGCCGATAAGGCGCAGCCGGCGCGGGGTGAGCGGGCTGCCGAACAACCGGTTCAGGCCTGACAGCACGGTCGCCGCATCTGACGACCCGCCGCCGAGTCCGCCGCCGACCGGTATGCGCTTCCGAATGCGGATTCGGCAGCCGGCGTTGATGCGTGCCGCCCGAAAGAAAGCTACTGCGGCCTTGTACGCCAGATTCCCGGCGTCCCACGGAATGTCCTGCTTGTGGCTTGTGGCTTGTGGCTTGGAGTCCCAGGGGCACACCGTGATGCCGCGAGGGGTCTTCTCGATGCTGACCGTGTCATGGAGTGCAATTGGCGCGATGATGGTGACGATGTCGTGGAAACCGTCAGTCCGCTTTCTGCCGACCCAAAGCCCAAGGTTAATCTTGGCCGGAGACAATAGGACTAATCGGTCCAATTCGTCCTATTCCTTCACGTACATCGAGGCCGGGTCGAGATTCCAGTCCGGGCCGAAGAATCCAGCAGCCCTGACCCCGGTCCAGCCGTACCGTCGCACGCTTCGGTCGAAGACCAGGAAGTCCGGGATGCCCGTGCCTGACGATGCCACGCCCCAGAACATGGACAACCGGGTGTTGTCCGGGTCGGTTCCCATGCGTACGAGGACGAGCCGGTCCCGGTTCAGCGGGTTGGGATAGACGAACATCGCGGCAAGGCTGTCACCGAGGTCCGTGTCGCCGAGAGACATCCGGCCCGCCTTTACGCGAACGGGCAGGCGGTCGGCAATCCGGTTCGTGACCGAGTTCTCTTTCGGGCCGCCGTAGAGCACGAGGTTGTACCGCGTGATGTCACTGGCCGTGACTTCGCTGTCAG
Source organism: uncultured bacterium (assembly GCA_964597845.1). Taxonomy (GTDB): domain Bacteria; phylum Hydrothermota; class Tepidihabitantia; order Tepidihabitantales; family Tepidihabitantaceae; genus UBA2258. Next base: position 7,078 of record CAZQZR010000011.1, read on the forward strand.
GGACGACCTGCGTCCGGCCATTGCCGACAAGCCACCAGCGCATTTCCTCCTGCGTGGCCGAGTGTCGGAGGACGTCGGTCAGTCCGGCATCGGTCGTGCCGTAGACAAGCAGGAACGGTTTCATCATCGCCTGCTTGGCCGGGCCGTACAGGTTCGGCGTCTTGGTCGTTGCGGCAGCACGCGCGGGACCGGGCGTCCAGCCTTTGTCCGTGCGGTGGAACGTCAGATGTGCCGGTACATCGTCACTCCGTCCTACCAGTTTGCCGTCTACTCTGACCGCGACCCGACCCGCGAAGAAAGGCTGGCCTGTCAGTTCCAGGCTGAACTGGGAGATGTTTGTCGTCTTCACCGTGACAAGCGAGTCCGTGGCCCATGCCTCGATGTCCGCATCCCGACCTACAACACGCGCGCGCTCGATAACAGCCCAGTAGCTGCGGTTGGACTGGCCAAGGTCGGCGGTGCGGAAATGGATGTGGCGCGGACCGGGGTCGCGGCGCTGCGTCTTCAGGAAGCCCATCAGGTCGGTGTCGTCGACACAGGCAAGGCCGTCTTCGTAGCTCCACCAATGAGGTCGGCTCGGTACTTCCTTGTACGTGAAGCGATAGCCCAGTTCCCGCAGCCACTCGGCGAAGGTGCGGCCGTGAAAGGTCGGTACGTTATCGTCGTCGCCGCCGTGCAGGATAAACAGCGGCAGGTTGAGCGCGTTCACGAGCATCGCCGGCACGTTATCCGGTCTCATCGCCATGTCGCGGACCACGAGTTGGGCCGGGTCGGCGAAGATGGCGGCTCGCTGCAGGAACATCGGGACGTAGAGATGGATGTCGGGCCAGCCTGCTTCGGGCGCAGCCGCGGCAAACCGGTCTGAATGGGTGAGACCTACGTGCCATGTCCCGTGACCGCCCATCGAATGGCCGCTGAGCAGTACCCGGTCGCGGTCTATCGGCAGAGAGGATACGACACGGTCCAGGACTTCGATGGCGTCAAGCCTGCCCCAGTCCTGCCAGTCGAACCCGAACGGTCGGCGGTTGGTCGCGGCGACCACGAATGCCCAGTCCTTTGGCCGGTAGGCGTCGGCCTGGCCGGATGCTTCGACGCCCGCGCCATGCAGCGACAGAATCAGCGCGTAGCGCTTTGCCGGGTCGTAGTCTTTCGGGTAGAGAACCGAGTAGTACTGGCACGAACTGTCAATGTCCGTAACGAATGTCACTTTGCGTGACTGCTCGGGCCGGCGGATACGCAGGTGAACCGTGTCCGAGCGGGAATCTCCGGCGCATGTGGCGTTCACAACAAGGGCGAGGCCGGCCGTGTCGAAGGGCTGGGCGGGTACGGAGATTCGCACCGGGACTTTTTGCACGCCGAGGCCCGGCACCTTGAGCACCAGCGCTTTGCCGACCGTGTCGCCGGAAGGTAACGTGACCGTCAGACGGACAGTGTCGAGTCGGTCGGGTGTCGTGTTCAGCACCGGAATGCCGAGCCAGCCGGTCAGGTTCGAGTCGGCAACGAGGTCGGGCGTGGTGATGTCCTCGGCAACCACCTTGAAAGGCGCGGCCGGCGGCGCGAGCAGGAACCGGACGCGCTGGTCACCGTAGCCGGAAAGACGCAGGAGCACGCGATTCCGACCAGAGTTGAGTTGGACCGGGACCTGGAACCAGCCATTTCCATACACGTCGCCGAGGTAGCTCAGACCGTTGATGACGAATCCGCCGAGCTTCGGCGCCAAGGCCATGGCGCGGCAGGTTTGCGGGCAATCGAACTCGGCATAGGCGAACCCGGCGCAGGCCACGCCGACGTTCCCGTAGTAGTCTTGCAGAGTGTCCCAGCGAACGTCCTGGTAGTCGGTGTTGAGCCAACCCAGCGAGTCAACCGTCACCTTGCGGCAGGTCGTAATGCCGCCTTGGACCAGGCCGGAGCGAAACGTGTCGCCTTCCGCAGGTTGGAAGGTCGATAGGTCATCGACTACGCCGGTGATGCCTTCGCGCGTGCCGACCGAGAACGGCCCGCACACCAGCCACTCGCGAATCTTGATGGTGTCGGCAAGACCGGGGAGCGCCGAGGCCGAGGCACAGGCGGCGCACAGGATGGCAAGGAAGAGCTTTCTCATGGTGTTTGACTATAACCCGGTTCGGCGTGAGGTCAAGAGTCCGGTCGGCATGCCAGACCAGCAGCGAAGGCGTCACAGGTAGTTCGTGCCGGTCGGCGGCCTGGGGGGGGATCGCCTCGGCCTGTGAGCCGTGAACTGTCGGCTATAATCCCCTGCGCACTCGACCACTGGACCACTTGACCACTCTCTTCCGCTTGACTTCCATCCCACCCCGGCTATGTTATTGACGATGAATGCGGGTGTTCGTCCGGCTTTGACGCGCTTCGGAGTGAAGTAAGCATCGTGATCCAGAAATCCGTCGTGACAGGAGGCTAGCAGATGAGACGCTCTCGTGGATTCAAGTCCGCTACTGGTTGTGTCATGCTCTTCCTTCTGCTGGTGTCAGTTAGTCCCGCACTGACTCCGGCGGAGGTGATTAGGAAGTACGGCGATGCGGTCGTGGTGATAACGACGTACTCGGCTGCCGAGGATGCGATTGGGCTCGGTAGCGGATTCATCGTTGATTCCACAGGCATCATCGTTACATGCCGCCACGTCATCGCCGGCGCCTATCCTGCCGTTGTGAAGCTCTTGAACGGGGCATCATTCCAGGACATACGCGTGCTGGGCGCGGACTCTGCGAACGATATTGCCGTCATCAAAGTGAAGGGTCGCAATCTTCCGACCGTCAAGCTCTCCCGTTCGGACGATGTTGAGGTCGGCGAGCCCGTCATTGCCGTCGGAAACCCGAAAGGCCTGGAGAACACGGTATCAGACGGCCTCCTAAGCGGAGTGCGGGAACAGGAGGGCACCAAATCACTCCAGATTAGCGCGCCCATCTCACCTGGCAGCAGCGGTGGCCCGGTTTTCAACTCGTCTGGCCTCGTCATCGGCGTGGCGGCCGCGACTCTGCGAGAAGGTCAGAACTTGAACTTCTGTGTGCCAATCCAATACGCAAGGCCGTTGCTGGCATGTACGAGCAGCGTGTCGCTTGAGGAGTTCTCGCGCGAAAGCCGACCAAACGGGGGTCCACAGACTCCGTCGCAGGCCCAGGCTACGCGAAGTGAGTTTCTGCACGGCTTCATCCCGCTTCTCAGGCTGTTTTGGCACATGGAGATGATTGTCCGCTATCCGGAGGAAGAACGCAACGCAGGAAGTGCTGGGGTCAACATGGCTCTGAAGGCGGAGCAGTGGGGAAGGTTCTTGGAAGGAAGCGCAGTGCTCAGTGCGCCTACTAGCAAACTCGCTCAAATCAAGGCCGCGTACGATGCGATAGCGCGCCTCTGGCGCGATGGCATCGACCTCGGGACGCAGGGAGTGTATCGAGGCGACAAGGCCGCCCAGGCACAGGGCATGGCCAAGGCAGCGATGGCAACCAGCATGGTCAGGGACGAACGCACGTTGCTGGTCCTCGACCTCGCTATGGAGTATGCCGACGACGCCGGGGTGAAGAAGGGGGACATTTCTCGCGGGCTGCCGGCCGTGTTCGATAGCCTTCCCGCAATCATCGTGGGCAATCTGCCCAATGCGCTCAGTGACGAACGGTCACAGATTCTCGTGGGCGCGCGCGATACCTTGGGCTTCTTGTATTTCCTCGACCAGCCCGGTGTTGTCGTTGACTCAGTCATGCCAGGCTCTCAGGCAAGCCGGTCCGGAATGCGAAGAGGCGACGTGATAGTTGGCGTCGATGACACCAACCGGGTAGCAAACGTCATAGACTGGTGGTTGCTCGTGCTTCGCAAGCCGACCGGAGTGACGTTTCCGTTGAATGTACTGCGAAATGGCACCAGACTCACCCTCAATGCCTCCATGCCGTCCGGGAGATGACAGGTGTCGGATCCACGCGGTGCCACCGGGCGAGTCCAGGTCTTCGGTATGACCGGACGGCTCGTACGGACCCTGCATTCAGGATACATCCCGGCGGGCGAAATGCACCTCAAGTGGGATGGCCGCAACGATGCCGGCCGAAGAGCGGGGCCGGGTGTCTACTGCGTGCTCGTCAGCATCGGCGGGAAGCGGTTCGAACGACGCTTGGTGATGGCCGAGTGACGCTACCGGTTCTCCATGATGTCCGCGTGGAATCCGAGCCGCACTCGGCCTTGGCGCCAGATGGATTGAGCAATGTGCCTCCGCCAGACCAGCCCCTGAGCTCAACGTGAACCGGTTCTGGGACCGCTAGCATACCCGCGATGCCCCCAGACACAGTATGGGTCGCGTCACCTGCTCACGGGACCTTGCTTGTGCAGGCCGCCGTTACTGCTGCGGCCGCCTTAGGAGGCGCTGCCGTGGGCGCGTTCACGAGCTACCTATTCAACCGCAAACTGGAGCGCGAACGGCGTGTCGAGGCAGAGGAAGCCCACTATCGCCAGATACTGTGGGAATCGGGAGACAAGATGCAGGAGTACTTGACGCGGCTGCACGCGGCGCTGACAGCACTCTGGGCATCACTCAAGCTCGTGCCAGGCACTTTCCGAGACATGAAAGGCATGGCCATTCGAGGCAGATGCTACGCCCTAGGCAGCATGCCCGCCGCCTTGGTCGCTACCATGCCGGAAACGGATGCTGTGGTCCATGGCCGAGTTAGCCTTGCGATTGACCTCAAGGCTCGCGCCGACGCCGTCACAGAGGCACTGGTCGTCGCCCAAAGCTGGCTGCTGCAGAGGTCAGTGGCCCTTGGGCCGGCTGAAGCCATGCTGGAATCGCTGCTACTTGGCGGCTACACTCCCGGCTCTGACGCAGTGGCGATTGCAGCCATGCTGACCCAAGCACAACCGGTCGCATGTGAACTCCTCGAAACGGAAACGAAGGAACAGTGCGAGAAGATCGACCGGCACAGGGTGACCATCTTGGCCATTGGACTGCGTCTGCAGCGGACAGCACTCGGCGTGACCGCGGCGCAAGAGGGCGGGAATGCGGACACACTGTAGGCGCGCCCTCGCACTTGACACGGTCTTTTTGTCTGCTACCATGACCGCGATGAACGCCCGGACCGTGCGGAGGTAGCCGTGGTTGGATATGACGTCGCGCAGATATGCGAGAACGGTCACATTGTCAATGGAGCGTCGCTCTACTACAAAGAACGGAACGAGAAGCACTGCAGCAAGTGCGGGGCTCACACTATCACGGCTTGTCCTGCATGTAGTTCCAGCATGGGTAATTCGGGGGACACAATAAAAGATTCCTGAGGTCCGGAACGCGCGTCAAGCCTGCGGGCGAGATGGCCGACGGCTTGCGGCTCATAGCTTGCGGCCCTTGACCAAGCGGATAGCGACCTTCAATTACGGCGCAGGCGCGGGGACGCTGAAGACGTCGGTGCGAATCGCGGCGAGGACCGTGGGGTTGAGTCCGCGAGCCTGCCACTTCTCCAAGAGCACCTGGGCTTCCCGCGCGGGCGTCGGCCAGGTCCTCCCCAGCCGTCTAGTGGCGGAGCTTAGCGCGAAGGGCAGCAACGACCTCTGTGACGTGCTGCGTTGGGTAGTCATATGCTGCCCGCGAGACGTCCACTCCGGCTACAAGAATGATACCACCGGGATACTGAGGGGCGCCTCCATGCTCCGTCCACCACGGCCCGGTAACAACTCGCTTCGCCAGCGGATCTCCGCCATAGTGGTAGACGTGCAGCAGGTAAGTCAGACCGTCAACGAGGAGAACTCTGTCGCCCGCCATGAACTCGACCTGACAGGCGTGACACTTCCAGTACTCCGAGAAATGGACCTCAGGCAAGATTCCATTGGGTCCGACGTTGTCCGCAGCCGTGGCAAAGTCGGCAGAGAGGGATTGCACGCCGTCGGAGCCGCACCACGGGCAAGGTGAAGACTTATCGAACCTGCGCAGCCTGACAGGTGTGATTCTGTCCAGCCACGCTACGATATCGCTCTGCACCAGCTTCTTCTCGGCGATCCGGACGGCCGCGGCAACGATTTCGGCGCTCTCCGTTTCCGGAAAGTAGCCCTGTTGACGGAGGAACTCAAGCGTCAGCATCGTCGCCGTGCGTTTGTTGCCGTCGACGAAAGGGTGATAGTTGATGAGCCGTTCAAGCAGGACTGCTGCCTTGTCGAGCACACTGGGGAAACACTGAGTTCCATCCGCGAGTCCCGTCCAGGGCCGCTCGATGGCCGCGTGCAGTATGGACTCATTCAGAATGCCCGGTACGCCACCATATCTGCCAACAATCCAGTCGTGGAGTCGTACGACACGGGAAAACCAATCTGCTATCGGTTCGCCAGTTCCCGCCATGCTTCGTCGAACTTGTCAACGACCTCGCGACTCGCTTCGGAACCCGGCCTCAGAAGCTCCTCGGCAGCCCGACCTATGAACTCATCCACAGCCTTTTGGTATAGAGCTTGTAGCTGCTTGCTCCGTTCTGCAACGCCGAGTTCCGTGGCGAGGCGGTCACGGAGTTCAGGATTGGACGTGTCAACGCCTTTGTCCACAAGTCGCTGCATCTCACGACGGAACGGCTCCCAGACTTCATTGTGGCGACGAAGATACCAGTCTTCCAGTTCCCTCAGACCAGCCAGTTCTTTGGCCTCCTGCTCCAACTTCTCAAGGAAGCCCTGTTCGTTGGTATCGGGACTGCTCATGCAAAGAGCTTATCGATGTATGCTCGCGCCGTCAACTCGGGTTGGTTAGGACGTGAGGCTCTCGGCAGAAATCGCAAGGACATGACAAGAGGCCTTGGAGAGTACACGGATTCCAAGAGGCCAAGCCGTCTGAAATCTCTTGCCGACAGCGCTACGACCACCTCAAGTTAGGCTGAAACCTGCTTGCGGCTACGGCGCAGGCGCGGGGACGCTGAAGACGTCGGTGCGAATCGCGGCGAGGACGTCGGGCCTGAGACCGCGATTCTGCCACTTCTCCAAGAGCACCTGGGCTTCTTTCGCGAGCGTCGGGCCGGAGATTGTCCGGCCGTGCGAGAGACGGAATAGCTGCCGGGCGAAGTCGAGGTAGAAGACGATGAACATTGTGTCGATGCCGCTTGAGTCCAGCACCTGCTTCGTCTCCGTTTCCATCGCGCACAAGGCAACCATCGAAGCCTGGTAGCGTTCGCACATGTCGGCATAGATGCGGGCAGTCGTCTGTGCCGCTATCTCGGGCGAGTACTTCGCCTTCCAGCGCGAGATTCGGCGTGTTACGTCGGACATGATAAGACTCCTTTCCGGCCTCAGGGCCGGGGTTTTCGTCGTTCGGACTTTGGAGGTCGTAGAGCCGGTAGCCGGTCCACGTGGCCTCTCATAGTATAATCCGCTCTCTGATGGCAAAAAGGGCAAGAGAATCTTCTGGACCCCGACATTTGCCACCACATCTGAGGCGCCACGGCGCTCGGTTTCACCTCCGAGTCGAACTGCCAATAGGGGGGTCACTCCGGGAGTGACTTCGGCATTCAATGCCACATACACCGCGACCATCAATGTGGCAGTCAGTCAAGGACTTAGCTCTCCGGTCAGTCGCGCGATGAGTTCGAGGCTCAACGCGGCGGTCAACCGCGCCCAGACTGAGGAACTCAGGACCGCAGTCAGTCCGGACTTCGACGCCACGCTCAACCCCGCAATCAGTCGTGCTGCGAATCGCGCGGCGAGTTCCGGCCTGACTGGCGCGTTCAGTGGCGAGCTGAATTCGGCATTGAACTGCGCGCTGAGTCTACGGTTCAGTTCGGCACTGAGCGCCGAAGTGAACGCCGCTGTTCTGGTGCGAGTGCTATGACCCGCGGCCGGTCTCGTGCGCAGGCTCTGTCAGTACCGCGTAGTGCACATTGGAGAACCGCAATCTTTCGGAAGAGCGGCAGCTCCGCTGCCGCAGTCCAAGGTACTGACCGCCACCCATATGTAGTGGTGCGACGGTCCCGGACCACAATTCTGCCGGGGAGTGGGCGGCCCACAGGCCGCCTGGGGGGTAGCAGCGGCAGACGGCACAAGTCAAAGGTCAAAAGCCAAAAGCCAAGAGTCAACGCGGCGGACAGCGACGAGAACGGCTTCGGGATAAGGAAAAGGTTAAGGTTGAGGTAAAGGCTGAGGTTAAGGCCGAGGTTAAGGTCGAGGTTAAGGTCAAGGTCAAGGTTGAGATTCAGGCGAAGACGCAGGTGCCGACGCAGCGCGCGATGCAATCCGTCATGCGCCCCGATGAACACCGCGCCATACTTCGAGAAACACAGCATCCGTTCGGACAGGAGAGTCACAAATTCCAAACTCTGAATCTCAAACCCGAATCCGAGTCGCCTGAGCAATCTGCGGCCACTCTCTTCTTGTTTGGGCGACAGTCTGCCCGGCAGCGCTGGACAAGAGCCTTGGCCTGGCTAGTCTAGATCAGGAGGTGGCTTTGTGAAATCTACCATATTGACTGCGTCCGTATGTGCCTTGATGCTTGCCTGCGCTGCGCCGCAGAAGGGCGGCAAGGCAGAGACAACCGACAAGGCCGTTGGAACCGGCATGCTGCTGGTCAGCACCGCGTTCAACGACGGCGAGCTGATGCCGAAGAAGCACAGTGGGTACGGGGAGAACGTATCGCCGGACCTGGCGTGGGCCCAGGCGCCCGAAGGGGCGAAGAGCTACGCCCTGATTTGCCGGGACCCGGATGCGCCGGGTGGCACGTTCTACCACTGGGTTGTGTTCAACATCCCGGACAGCGTGAAGCAGTTGCCCGCAGGACTCGGGCACGCGTCCACGCTGCCGTTCGGCGGGACGCAGGGCACGAACAGCTTCGGCAAGGTTGGGTACGACGGGCCGAAACCGCCTGCAGGTACGCACCGCTACTACTTCGACCTATACGCGCTGGATGGTATGCTTGCGCTTGACGGGAAAGTAACTGCCGGCCGATTACTGGAAGCGGTGAAGGGACACGTGCTCGTCCAAGCGAGCCTGATGGGGAAGTATGCCAGGTAGCCGGGCAATTACGAAGTCCGAAGTCAGAATGACGAAGTCTGCGCTTTCTACATTGAATCGTCCTTCGAACTTCGGACTTCGGATTCGGCGGTGGGCAAGCTCTTTCGTCGGGTTCTGACTCGCAGAACCACCAGCCCCACGATTAGTCCCAGCACGCACGCCAGCATGAACCAGTCGCCGTAGCGGCGGTAGAGCGTGGGCGCGAGCGGCCGCGGGACCGGGCCGGCAAGAATGGTCTGCGTGAAGAGGGGAGTCTTCTTGAGGACGCGTCCGTAGGGGTCGGCGATGAAGGAGATGCCGTTATTGGCGCTCCGAATCATCGGTACGCCGTTTTCCACCGTGCGCAGGACTGCCAGTTCCGCGTGCTGCTGGGCGCCCACCATGCGGCCGAACCAGCCGTCGTTGGTGACGACGGCGAGGAGTTGCGAGCCGCGGCGCGTGAACTGGCGCGTCAGGTCGGGAAAGATGGCCTCGAAACAGATGAGCGCGGAAAGAGTGCCGTGTGACCAGTTGAACACGGTGTAGTCGTGGCCCCTTGTCCAGTCGCCCATGTCCGCGGTGCCGATAATCTTGCGGATGATAGGTAGCTCGTCCGCGTAAGGTATCTTCTCCGAGAAAGGCACAAGTCGCATCTTGTAGTATCGCTGCTTGACCGGCTGTTCGCCGGGGCGGATGAGCACCGCGCCGTTGTGCCAGGAGTTACGGCGTTCGTCGAAGAGCGGTGTGCCGGTGAATATCTCGGTCTGGAGGGAGTCGGCCAGGCCGCGAATGACCGGGCCCATCGTCGTCGACCTCGTCACGTCGACCAGCGTAGCCGTTTCCGGGTAGAGGATGAGGTCGGGCTTAGTCGCGGCCGATTGTCTGGTGAGCCGGGCAAGGTCTGACTGTGTCTGCTCCCGCGAGTCCCAGTCGCCTTTGTCCAGCGGGGAGACATTGGGTTGGATGATGGCGACGTTGAACCACGGCTTGAGCGGGCGGACATAGAATGCTGCGAAGACCAGCGGCACGGCGAAGGCCGCGAGCAGCGCGGCCGCGCGCCAAGTCACGTTCCGAGCTTGCGGTTTGTGGCTTGCGGCTTGTGGCCCGATCGCCTGCAGCAAGCGGAAGAGCAGCACATTCACCAGTACCAGCCACGCCGATACGATATAGACCCCGCCGATTGATGCAATCTGGATGAACGGAACATAGGGTGTCATCGTGTAGCCGAGCAGACCCCATGGGAAGGCAATCTGAGACTTGGTGCGGACGAGTTCGAGCAGAGGCCAGATGAGCGGCGCAGCCCAGACGCCCCAACGCCGCGTGAGCCACGCAAATAGGCCGATGTACAAACCGAGATAGGCGAAGAGCAGAACCACGCCGAGGTCGAGCAGAATTCGTGTGACCGGTTCGACCGGCACAACCAGTAACCACAGCCACCAGAGGTGAAATCCGAACGTGAGCCCGCCGAACAGCCAGCCCCAGAGGAATGCCCGGCCCGGCTTCGCGTCGCGGATAACCCAGAACAGCGGGACGAGCGCGACAAAGGCGAGGAACCGGAGCGGGAAAGGCGCGAACGCGAGCCCTCCGAGTCCGAGGGCCGCGGCGGCCAGAATCAGGACTTTTCGGATGTGAGCGGAACCTCGCTGCGGGTTGACTGGGACTGGTAGAATGCGTCTGCGAGCCGGCTGACAGTTAGTGCCTCGGAGGCGGCGATGGGCACAGCGGTGTCGCGCACCAGCGATTCAACCCAGAGATTGACGAGCAAGTGCCAGGACGAACGCAGAGCGTCTTTGGCCGGAATCTGGGGCGTGACGTTGACCAGGTGGCCGTGCATTTCCTTGTGGATCTGGGTCGGGTTGAGCAGGGCGGCTCCGGCGTTGCCGAACAGGTTGAGGTACGTGAGGTCTTTCTCCTGCAGCATGGACCAGCCGACCTCGACCGTTAGCGTCAGGTCCGGCTGGAACCGAATCATGGCGAACGCGGTGTCCTCGACCTCGGAGCGAGGAGCCCGGTGGTGGGCCGCGCCGATAACCGAGACCGGCACGTGCGGAGCCACCAGTGCGAGTGAAGCATCGAGCAGGGCCGTACCGAGGGAAAGGAACGCGCCGCCGCCCGCGCGCAGGCGCTGGCCGCGCCAGCCGGAAAGCGACCACGACTCACGACCCTGGAGCCAGCCGGTCTTGCAGTAGTAGAGGTCGCCCAGCTCCCCGCCTTCGACAAACCGACGGATGGTCTGGATGTCGGGTCGGAGTCGCGTGTTCATCGCCGGCATCAGCTTCCGCTTCTCGCGTTCGGCGCTGGCCATCATCTGCCGGACTTCGGCCGAGTTAAGGGCCAGTGGCATCTCGCAGAGAACGTCCTTGCCGTATCGCATCGCCGCGACGGCCATCGGCGCATGAAGGTGGTTGGGCGTGGCGATGACGACCGCGTCAATGGACTCGTCTTCCTTCAGGTCGTCGAAGTCAACGTAGTGCTTCTCAACCTTGTGAATCGCGCAGAGCTGGTTCAGCTTGCGGACGTCGGTGTCACAGAGCGCGACCAGCTCGACCGAAGGATTGTGACGCAGCGCCGGAATGTGGGCGAGTTGGGACTGGGTCCCGCATCCGACGACCGCCACTCGCACCTTGCGCTCAGCCATCGGTCGTCCCTTCGTCCATCGTTCTTCGTCCATCGTTTCCCGTGATGTGAACGCGCCTGCCTTCGACCTTCAGGCGGCCGGCACAGAAGAGCCTTACGGCCTCGGCATAGGCCAGATGCTCCTCGACCAGCACGCGCAGAGAGAGAGTCTCGGCGTTGTCGCCTTCGTGCACGGGAATCGCGCGCTGGATGATAATCGGCCCGGCGTCAACGTCGCCGGTTACGAAGTGAACCGTGCACCCGGCGACCTTCACGCCGGCGGCGATTGCCGCCTCGTGCACCTGCATCCCCTGCAGGCCGGCGAACGCGGGCAGAAGCGAGGGATGGATGTTCATGATGCGGTTCTCAAAGGCGTTGACGAAGACCGGGGAGAGGATGCGCATGAACCCGGCCAGGCAGATAAGGCCGACGTCGTGCTTCTTCAACTCCGCAATCAGCGCCTGCTCGAAATCGGCGCGCTTGTTGAAGTCGCGGTGAAAGACTGTGACAGCCGCTACGTGCTCGGCCTCGGCCCGCTTCAGCACCGGCGCGTCCGGGACGTTGGCAATCAGTAGCCGGATTTCACCGTTCGTGTCCCCATGCCGGATGGAGCGCACCAGCGCCTCAAAGTTCGTGCCGCGGCCCGACGCCAGCACGCCGATACCTACTTTGCTCACAACTCGATTCTAGCCTGTAGCGGTGTCTTGTCAATCGAGCCAAACGGGCCAAGGAGAGTAGTGAATGGTGAATAGTGAGTAGTGAAAAGGAACAGGGAATCGGGCCTGGTGTCCCAAATCCGTCTTTCACCCTTCACCATTCTCAATTCACTATTTCTTCCCTGAACGTCTATCCCGGTTACGTGGTTCAGATTTCGAGCGCACGCCATAGGCGCTTCAGTTCTTTGACTCTGTCGCGGTAGTCCGGAACGTGGACCGCCACTGCCCGCCAGAACTCGCGTGAGTGGTTCATGTGCCGGGTGTGCACCAGTTCGTGGACAAAGACGTACCGGACCATGTCGGGCGGAATCAGGAGCAGCCGTGCATTCAGGCTTATCGTGTTGCGGTGCGAGCAGCTTCCCCACAGAGTGCGTTGCGCGTGCACCGACACGCCCTTCAGTGAGATATCCAGTTCGCCTGCCGTTCGGTACAGCCAGGGAACCAGGTGCCGGCGCGCCTGAACCGTCAGCCACCGTTCCAGCACTCTCCGTACGACATCGGGGCGGTTGATGGCGCCCGAAACGTGTAGCGCCCGGTCCCCGCGTTTGACCAACGTCACGTGCCGAGGGTCTCCGGTTTCATACCCGATGGTCCACTCCTCACCAATAGCCTGCAGTACAGTCCGCTCCGGCGGGCGATAGGGTTCCGGCTTCATTGGGTATCGGCGCAGCGCCCGTTCGATCCAGTCCCGCTTCTGTTCCAGCACATCCGGAATCCGGCCCCGGTCGAATCCGCGTGGAATCGTCACCACCATTCCTGCGCGGTGTGACACAGCTATGCGTACCCGCCGGGCACGCGGGTGTTCCCGAACTCGAAAGACCAGTTCAGTCCCGTCCTTCAGCAGCACTTCATCACCACGGACCGAGACAGGAATCTACGACCGGCAACAAAGGAGAAAGGGGAAATGGCAAGGTCAGGATTCGGGCCGCGTCGCTGCGGCGGCGTGGCACTTAGGAGTCCGGCTCAACGGCAGGAGAGGGCTGGCGGTCTACGGTTCGCGGACGACGGCTCACGGCTTGCGGGTCTTCGGTTTGCGCGGTCGGTCGTGGACTGCGACCGACTCGATCTCGGGTGCCGAGCTCAGGCCTCTCAGCAACCTCGCGCGCACGCCCACCACCGTAAGTCCGACGACCTCTCGTTGCTCAGGGTCGTAGCGCACGACGACGCCTTCGCCTACGTCCACACCCTCGGCCACCCGCGGTGAGCCGAGGGACAGGTATAGAACGTCCGCCTCGGCGTCGTAGTTCCACTCCAGCGCGCCGGGTCTCTCAGGGATCTTCACCGCTTCCATATGACTCTCCTTAGTCAATCGGACCGGAATGCCGCTGCGGGAGTTGATGATCAGCACTTCAGTCCTGGCAGCAGGTGGGTGCACTTCCGGTGCCTTGTTTACGTAGCGCCAGCCAGCGCAGCCGGTACCTGGATATCATCGCGGACATACTAAGACTCGCGGGCGGGGATGTCAAATCGGCGGGGGAGGGCTGCCGGCCCACAGCTCACGGCTTGCAGCTTGTGGCTTGAGCTTGTGCTTGAGCTGCGACGCAGCCGCGAACGGCGGGCGGAAGCTGCCAAGATGTCCCGAAGCCTCCCGGATTAGGTCGCCTGTTCCTAATTCCTCCTAATAGGTGTCTGTCCCTAATTCCTCTAATTCCTTCCTCTGATACCCAGCAGCAGGCACATAGCCCCACCAGCGAGCAGAATACCGGCGCTAGCCAGGATCGCCGTTCCCAGTTCAATCTGGGCAATAGTCAAACTGGCGTATCTCTCCTTGGTGGCGATGATCCAGTAGACAGCCAGGGTCAGCACTGTCGCGGAGACGGACATCTTCTGCGGGAAACTTAGGCGCCTAATGCCCGCGAGCAGGGCTGCCACCAGGCCCGCCAGCAGAATGCCCGCGACCTTCACGGCAGTGGCGCCCCAGTCAAGCGCTCCCGGCCCCTCAATGGTGTAATACGCATATGAGCGAGAGCCGCCTGCCAGCAGAAAGACAGCCAGGACGAGCAGCGTTGCTGCAACCGTGATCTTCCCTGCGAGATTCATCGACGGATTCTAGGACTCGCGGGCGGGAATGTCAAATCGGCGGGCGGAATCTGCCGAGATGTCCCGAAGCTTCCCGGAGTAGGGGCCTGTACCTAGTTCCTTCCAAGCCCATTGACGCGCTTCGGATTATGGATTGGGGAAGAGTTCCTCTTTTCCCCCCGAACCGTCGTGTCCCCGAAACTTCCATCACTCCAATAGGAGTGCGGACTTTGAATCTTGTTCCACGGCGAAGGCGGAATCGCCCCAGACGACGAGCTTGAACCTCGGTGGATTCCCTGGTTCGCGACCGTTTGCCCTGATGGCCGTCACAATGGCCTGAGCTTCCGACCTCACGTACTCCTCCCAGCCGCGAACCACAGCTGTAGCGCGGTCTGCTGCCTCGACCGCATCCACGCTGGCGCCTGAGCTGGCGCTGCCGCCGCCGATTGGTGCATAGACGGTTCCATCCCTAACCTGTGTGAGATCTATCACCCGTTTACGCAGCATGAGCCTGTCTGATTCCGATGTCTCTCGTTCGCTGCCGAGAACTCCGGCTACCCTCCACCGCTGCAGACGTTCTGGCCAATTACTGTGAAGTATTTCAATCAGCCGCTGACTGGCCCAGGACCCATGTGGCATTACGTCGATCAGCAGCATTGAGTCATCCGTGACAAAGGCGAACAGCAGTTGCCATGTGCGCTTCCTGAAGACCGGTTTGTCAGCATCCGCCAAGGAGGACAAGTGGAAGTGGTGGATATTCCAATCACTCAGTAGTCCGTCATTGTAGTCGGCATCTAGAAGCCACTTACTCTGAAAGGGGGTCAAGTCTTCACCGCGAGTTGTCCTTTCATTGAACTCCCGCAACGCGTCTTCATGCTCCGGCGGGCACGAGAACTCTTTTGAAGTCAGTACGGTCCTGGGTCGCTGCACTATCCGTCGTCTGCGGACGTTGAAGAATTTCATGACGATACGTTGCTTCTGCTCGGTGGCGCCAAGCTGATAGCCCATATGCACCAACTGGCCACGGAGCATCTCGATCCAGTCGCTGATGAAGTCAATGATGATGGCGGCCGGAGTTTCGGGTTCAGGCAATCCCGTCTCGGTCATTCCCTTGGTGCACACGCCTGCGACGACTTCCAGCACATCTTTCTTGTTTCACAATCGTCAGGGCTGGGTACCTATGATGACGCTAGCGTGGCCGTGTTCCAGGACTCGCCGGAAGGCGTGTCGAATCCCCGGGGGATTGGAGGGTGGCCGGAGGCATTGACGCGCGCCGACGTACTATAGTCACTCAGTGTGTTTCCGCAGCTCCCGTGGCTTCTTCGCGAGCTCCCACGCCGAGTGCAGCTGCTCAAAGAACTGACCGATGGTGGCGATGACGCGTGGTACGAAATCAGCTTGTGGCAGGACGACGTGCGCGGGTGTCAACTTGACCAACCCATGGGTCTCGTTGGCGAACTGCAGGACCAGCTCGCGCTTTCTGCTATCGTCGAGTACTCCATTGGTGTGCGCAAGAGCATTGCGGATGATACCGTAGGTCGATATTTCCCGCCACTGCTCAGTGCAGTCAGGGAACGGCATGCCGACGGCTTTCTTGAGGAATATCCGCGCTCTTACTATGCCCTTCCCATGGATGTCCTCCAGTGTCAGTCTCGTGCCAATCTCGCGTGCCGCGACTTGGCAGAACTGATCGAGCCTCGCCTCAAGAAGCGCACAGCACGTCAGGAACATGGATGTCCTAGCGATGTTTGGGAACAGCTCTTCGAGCATCCAGCGCGAACCAGAATGGAATCGGTAGTACTCGTCGCGCTCGGACTCCGAGAGCATGCTGGCGTTGGCATCAACCGCGCGCTGGAACCCGGCCAGTTCTCTTATGACGGCACCCTCAAGCATCTCGTCACACGTCTGCAGATCGGCTAGCTCTGATTGCACTATCATCAGAGTCACGCCGCCGATGTACTCCCACGGCGTTGTGCGTAGGCCAAAGTCATCGGCCCCAGGTTCCTTCGGTCTGTCGCCCTGGTCCGGTCCAGCCGAGGAGCGAGGGGCAGCTTCGTGCATTGTGGGGTTCTATTACGCCCAGCAAGACCGCACCGGCGCAGAGTGGGCCGGGGCGGGAAGTAGTGGTTTAGGTCGCGTTGCTTGGTCCATGAAGTGAGCCGGGGCGGACAGGGTCTAGAGTTCGAGTCGTGTCATTTGGTCTGTGAGGTCCATTCTGATGTCTGGGGTCCGGTCTAGTCAGGGAGTCTGTCAGATTTGCACAGGTCTAAGGTCCAATTTCTGGACGCCGCGCGATTTTGGGCAGCGCCCTAGTTCCAGGGCCAACTGGTTCTCTGTCGGGCTCTAAGCGTATCCCCATCTGGTGTGATATAACAGAGTTGCACGTAGCACCCCATGGTGGCCACGCTGACGGCGGCCTTCTCAAGCGCTATCCTCCGGGGTGGCGAAATAGGCATCACCACGCCAGATGGACTGGTGGCGGGATCACTGAAGATAAGGAATTCTCCAGACGTGAAAGCGAACGAATCACGTTTGACCGTGACTAATTCCTGCCCGCTGTATCCGTACCGGTCATCCACGACCGAAACGTAGGCCCTGCCGCCTCGGACGCTGTAGTCGCCCTTCTCGTCGGCCAGCGCGAAGGCGACCCTGAATCCCATGCCATCGGGCTCAACGTAGAAGTTCTTGATGTAGTTCGGCCGAACCCCGCAGAAGTCGGGAGCCTTCAGCTCGGTTTGGACGCGGGCGTCCGCTTTCCTCTTGAACAAGACGGGTAAGTATCCGGTCAAGGACAATATAAGACCCGCCAGGGCGACGATGATCCACGCGCGCTGCCGACGCAGCAGCCGCTGAACCTCCGTTGCGACTTCGGTGGTCATTTGGCGGCGAACTGGACCAGAAGGAGTAACGGGGACAGACAGATGATTCCGAGGAGAAGTCCCAGGAAGGCGCGCAGGCGACTCCCCCGGTCTTCGGCTTGGCTGATAACGAGGGCGAGCACGGTCGAGGCGGAGAAAACTAACGGCAGGCCAAGAAGGGTCATTTGTACCTCCTGATTGCGTAAAGCACCTTCTCGATGATAGTCGGGGAACGGCCAGCGTCAAGAATAATCGGCGGGTAGGACGGGTTCGAACTGACGGGGAGTTTCGGGGACAGTATTTATCTCGGGGTAATTCGTGGACACAGTGCTTAACCCCAAATCAGTCAAGGCCGGGCGGGCTTCGGGATTATCCATCCGGCGAATACTACTTGCGCGGGTGCGGAAGTCAAGGCGGCGGCGCGCCCCGTGGGCGCGAGTTCCCAGTTTCCGGTTTGCAGTTTGCAGTTGGCGGGCATGGCGGGCGCGACGGACCGGCCCACAAACATGCCCACGATCATACCGACAATCATGCCGACAATCATATCGACGATCATACTGACGAACTTGGCGACCTTCATGCCGACGGTCATAGTGACAATTATGACGACAGTCATATCGTCAATCATGTTGACGGCCATAGCGACAATCGTGACGACAGTCATATCGACAGTCATGACGACAGCCTTAGTGACAATCATGCTGACTGCCATGGCGACGATCATGCTGACGGTCGTAGTGACAATCGTGCCAACAATCATGGCAACATTCATTCTGACAATCGAGCCCACGTACCAGCCCCCGGGCCACCCACCTGGGTGGAATACAACCAGAGTATGTCCGTTTTGGCGACTTCGGCATATGTACGCATGAAGACTGCAATAAAGGAGTTGCACATGGCTGTGAAAACGCTCAGGAAAGGTCTGAACCGCGAGACGCGGGCCTTGCTGGAGTACGTCCGCAGGGCCAGATTTGGGACGCCCCCATATTCCTGGCCTCTGTCAATGCTGGGCTGAATCCACTGTGCATCGGTTGTCAGGATTACCCCGAACAGGGTTGTGTCAGGCCGAATGTCGCCGGGGATCGACGACCGCCTGGCCGGGTGGGTATCGGATCCGGGCAAAGGTACTGCCAAAGAACGGAGGAAAGAGCTTGGCAGAGGCATTGCCAGAGAACTTGCCAAAGGCCTTGGGAAAGGCTTTGCCAGAGGCCTTGACGGAGACCTCGCCAATGAGCTTGGAAGAGACCTTGCCGGAGTCTCTGCCACGGAGCGGAGGAGAGACATTGCCAGAGACCTCGGCAGAGGCTTTACGAGAGACCTTGCCTGAGAGCGGGGCAAAGGCCTTGCCAGAGGCTTGACCAATGAGTTTGGGAGAGACCTTGCCGAAGGCCTCGGCTGAGGCTTTGCCAATGAGCCTGCCAAAGGCTTGGGGAGAGCCTCCCCCCAACGGGGGTGTCACTTCCAGGCAGCAGGGAATAGTGAGTTCACAGTTCAGGACTTACACAAGGAACTGAGACAACACGCTTGATAAGAATCCTTATCATGCGGAACGTATTCCGGGGCAGGATGCATGGCGAGGGCGCAGGTCATAAGCCCAAAGTGGAAATGGCAAAGGCTTGCACCGGCAATTCCTGGGACGAGACAGGCTGGCAGCCGTGACCGGAAGCAAAGTGCGGGCGGAGTTCCGCTGCCGGACCCCGTCCGCGCTGCAAGCGGCCTGGACGGGCTACCGGCCTCTGCGGATGCAGCCGGTTTGGTGTCGGATTCGGCGCGAGGGAGGCGATTTGACGCCGTATCCCGTTCGTGTATAGTCATCCATGGCCTCTGACGAGAGGCGGCGGGTGTGAAGGGAAGCGGGGAGTGTGAACCGAAGTGCCGCACCTGTCAGTCTTAACATAGTGCTGAGCGGACGGGCAGTTGCTGTTGCTCTGCATTACGCCCCCGGATGGGGGAGGCTGGAGAAGCAGTCGATTGCACGTGTTTGCTTGTGTACAGGAATCATGGCTTGGAGCAGACCCGCGCGCTTTCGGGGCGGGGAGCACGAACGCGCAGTGCGGACGGGGCGTACCGCATGGGCAACCGCGGCCGGCCCTGAGTATCAGGCATGTCCGTATCCATCAGGAGGTGACAGTGAGAGCGATGGTAGTTATTCTCTGTTTGGTATCGGCGAGCGTTCTTGCCGCGCTGCCGCAGGCGGTGCTTGAAGCTCCGCCGACCAACCCAAGGCATTTCCCGCAACAACTGAATAGCGCTGAGTACCGAATGAGCGCGCCGGGCCCGGCCTGGGCCAGCCTGGAACGGCTGAGCATCGAGGAACGGCTGAACTCCGACGTGCACATCGTGCCGCAGCAGTCGGTCAGCGAGGCGGCAGCGGCTGAGGTGCGCGCCATCGAGCAGCTCTGGAACTCGGGTCAGTACGACGCCGCGCTGGCGCGGTTTCGCAGGATCGGTGTGCTGGCTGATCCGTCCGGGTTCTTTGTCGGCGCCAACTGGCGTACGCCGATACCAACGACTGGAACCGACTGGGGCCCGAATATCCGCGTCGGCAACCGCGACAGCGCATACTGCACCGCTTTTGACCGGAATTACGTGAACGGCAACCTGCTGGTCAGCCTGCTGCGCCACGCCGGGGCACTGACCTGCATCGACACGTATCTTTCTACCGACGACGGGCAGTCCTGGTCGGAGACCTTTGACGGCAGTTGGGCCTCTCCGCCTTCCGACCTCGAGGGCGCATGCTGCAGTACCTATTTCTACGTCGCTTATCCATACCCGCCCATCAACCAGGTGCTCTGCCTGAAGTTCGATGCCGCGAACGGCCATTATATCCAGTTCCCGTCCGGAACCTGGGCCGACACCATGTTCCAGCCGGCGCCGGACACGGTGACCGAGATCGCGATGTGCGCGGCCGAGGAGCAGTGGCCCGGCATTCGCGTGTTCGCCTTCGGGCGAACGACCCGTGACAGCCTGCTCTACGCTTGGACCGACGGCACCGGCCAGCCGTGGCACCGGTTTCCCACGACCATCGGCTGGTGCAACGGCGGGATGATTGACTGTGTCGTCAATACCGGATACCCGACCGGCGGCAACTGGCTGTGGGCGTCGTTCATGTACAAACGCACCGCCGATACGCTCCATCCGGCATTTGCGTACCTGGATGATTCCACCGGCTCGTGGCATGCGAGCTGGATAAGCAATCTGCCGACCACGACCTCGCTCAACACGAGTATCGCCGCGTGGAAAGACACTGTCCTTGAGGCGTATACCCACCAAGGCGGCGGACGGTTCTACACCCAGGCCATTATCAGCCGAAATTCGGGCGGCAACTGGACGTACACGAGCGTGCCCGACACGCTGGCCGGCCGCGAGACGCCGGATGTCACCGGGACCCACGGCGGAGGATTCGCCCTGGCCCACCGTGAGTACGGTCCGGGTTCGGACCGTGCCATCATGTTTACCCACGCGTCCTATACAGGCTCTACATGGAGCGCGCAGGACACGGTGAGCGACCACGCGCCCACTTGGATTGAGCACCCGCGGATTCAGTGGGTTGCGCCCGGGACCTACGGCGTCGCTTACCTGTCGTGGGAATCTTCCGACTACAATTCGGTCTGGTTCAGCCGCAGCGACTGGACCGGCATTGCCGAGACGCGCCCGGCGCAGCCGACCCGGTTCGGGCTCCAGGCACAGGCAGTGCCGGGTGGGACGCGGCTCGCGTTCACCAACCCGGTTGCCGGGAACGTGTACTTGCGCGTGTTTGACGCGGCCGGCCGGATGGTCGAAAGCCGGAAGACGTTCCTTGGCGTCGGCGCGCAAACGCTTGGGTTCTCAAGTTCCACTGCGGGCATCTACTTTGCCGAGCTCGAGGCGGCGGGTCGCACCTCGGTGGCCAAGTTCTTTGTGACCAGGTAGTATAGCGAGCTCAGCCCGGACAAAGGCCCGGGTAGTAAGAGACGGCAGGTCTTGCGACCTGCCGTCTCCGTCGAATGGTACGGGTGCCGGTTCAACGACTCCGGTTGCGTCCGCGCGCCGGTGCGTCACAGGCACTTGTGCCGCGTGGTGTGGCGGAAGTCGTGGGTGATCCTGCGGCAGAGGCTGCGCGCGAGGTCGCCGTACGCCTTCTCCGGGTCTTCGGCGTTGAACGAGAAGCCGTGGCCGAACTTCTCCACGCCGGCAACCGTTCGCTCATCCCGGGCGGAGTTGTTCCAAAGCGTGGCGCCGGTCGCGGTCTCTACCAGCCGGGCGACAAGCCGGGCGTTGACCTTGGCCTCGAAGCTCGCATAGCCCGGACCAAAGGCGCAACTGGGGGTGGCTTCGGTTACGTCGAGCGTGCCGGTGAACACCGTGGTAAGGTTGTACTTCTCGCCGATGGCCTTGAACGCATCCGGGCCGAGGTGGGTCAGGCCGATAGCCTCGAGCACCGTCTTCTCGTCGCCCAGTTCGACAATCCTCAGGTCCTGGTCCTGGGTAATGGACTGGATGAACTTCTGGGTGACGAACTCACCGAGGTCGCCCTTGGTGTCGGACTTGAACTCGACGATACCGATGACCTCGCGCGGCTTCAGGTCGATAGCCGGCGGCACGTATACGCTCGCGCAGCCGCCGAAAAGCAGCACCGCGATGCAGACCAGAAGACCGGAATGGAACCGCCAAGAACGCCAAGACCGCCAAGCGGACGCGGAGCATTTCCGTCCGGACCCGCCTTTGTGACTTCGTGTCTTAGTGGTGGACTCCTGTTTCGGTTTGTGGGCGCAGACCGCAAACGGGATAGACCTCATCTCAGTTCTCCTTTAGGGCTTCTCTTCGACTGTTATCAGTTGGTCGAGCTTCACGTCCTTGAGCACGACCCTGCTATTCGGACCGAATCTTACCTCAACCGTGACCGGCGTGTCAACACGGCCGAACCCGAAGTGCTGGACCAGCGAGTTCTGGCTCATGGTCCCCTTGCCGCCCTCGACCTCCCGAATCTG
The DNA here is from genome assembly GCA_964597845.1 of uncultured bacterium. Classification (GTDB taxonomy): domain Bacteria; phylum Hydrothermota; class Tepidihabitantia; order Tepidihabitantales; family Tepidihabitantaceae; genus UBA2258. Next base: position 29,194 of record CAZQZR010000011.1, read on the forward strand.
TTGCGTCTTACCTTGGGTCACGATGACCCGCGCGCCGATGCCGGCCCGATTGAACACTTTCCCTATGGCGCGAACTTCCAGCCAATTGTTGCCGCTTCTTGTGTCGTTGCGGAAGAGCTTCACGCCGGAGCCGGACCCGACCACGAGGTCCTGGTCACCGTCGTTGTCGAAGTCGGCGAACGCGCAGCCCCAGCCGTTGAAGACGCGCGTGCCGGAGAGCCAGGTGGCCTCGGAGAAGGTGCGAGGGGTAAGGGGCGAGGGGCGACCTGAAGAGGGAGGAGGGAGGAGAGAGGAGGGAAAAGTGGGACCAGTGGCAAGCTGGTTGACATAGAGGAACGAGCGGCGGCCTTCGTAGATAGAGGTGATGTAGAGGTCGAGGTAACCGTCATTGTCAACGTCGGCCCAGGCTGGGTCGGAGTGGGTCTCTTCGTAGCGGATGCCGGAGGAGGCGCGGCGGTCAACGAAGAGGCGAGAGGCGAGAGGCGAGAGGCGAGAGGCGGATGTCAGGAGCGGGTTTTCGTAGAGCATGGAGCGGTTGGAGAACTCTATGTAGCGCGGGTGGGCAAGGTTGCCGCAAAACAGGTCAAGGTCGCCGTCGTTGTCGTAGTCGCCCCATTCCGAGCCGATGGTGTGGCCATAGTATCCGCTCGCCTCGTCGCCGGCTACGCCAAGTTGAGGGGCCTCGTTGGTGAACGTGGAGTCGTGGTTGTTCACCCAGAGAAGGTTCTCGCACAGGCGGTAGTTTGAGACGTAGCAGTCCTGGTACCCGTCGTTGTTGTAGTCGCCCCAGTTCACGCCACGGCCGGCGAGGTCAATGCCGTAGGGCGGGATGATGCCCGCCTTCTTGGTCACGTCGGCAAGGTAGCCGCGCTGGTTCTGGAAGAGCTGGTCAGGATAGTAGATGTGCTTCTCCCAGTTCTCGTAGTTGGCGCAGTAGAGGTCAACCCAGCCGTCGTTGTCGAAGTCGGCCCAGCCTGCGCCTTCGGTCGGAGAATCGCTGCCGGGTCCGCCGGCACGGTCGGACAGGTTCACGAATCGGCCCGAGTCGTTCTTGTAGAACCGGGCCCCGCCTTCGCCGGCAGCCACGTAGAGGTCGAGCCAGCCGTCGTTGTTGAAGTCGGCGAACAGCCCGCCTCGGCCTTTGGCGTCGGTCAACCCGGCCGAGTCGGTGACGTTGGTGAACCCGCGACCAGAGTCGTTGCGGAACAGGACGCAACCATTCAGGAGCAGGTCCTGATATCCGTCGTTGTTGTAGTCGCCCCAGGCGACTCGACTCTCGTGTCGGTCCTTGAGCCCGAAAGAGTCGGTTATATCCGTGTAGACCGGTCCGTCGTAGCCGAGTTGTGACCGTCCGAACCCAAGCTCCTGACGGTCAGTCATGGGCCGCAGGCGCTTGAGTCCGGAATCGGCACGCGGCGCCCAGTAGTTGCGGGAGTCCCCGACCTCGATTGCCTGAACATACGCAGCAAGCGCCGCACTCGTATCGGCCTCAGCCTCCTTGGTCTCGCCGAGCAGGCAGTAGAACGGCCCTGGTGTGGCTTCTTGCTGAGTGTCCCAACGGAACTCGCGGATCGCCTCGGTGATCGAACTCTCTGCCGGAGCCAGCTTGCCCTGCAGTTTCAGGGCCTCGGCAAGCGCAAGTAGGGCTGAACCTCGGAGTGGCGGGTACTCGATGTTCCACTGCTCCTGGGGTTTGTTCGGGCTCTTCTTTGCGTTCGGTTCGAGGCGGATGGCGGCTAGCGCATAGCGGGCTGCGGTTTCCGGGTCGAATCGGAGGCGGTTGAACAGAGCAGCAGCGTAGCGATAGCGGAACGGGTCGAGCGTGTCGTCAGCGACCATCTCAGCTGCGTCGGCGCGCAGTCCGGCCGTGTCTTTGAGCCCGAACCGGGAACTGAGCAGGAACATGTAGAATGTCTGACACCATTCGGTCTTCGGCAGCCGGGCAAGGAACCGGTGGATGAGGGGAATCTTGAGCGTGTCGTTGGTCCAGACCGGGTTGAGGGAATCGTAGAACATGTTGCCGGTCACCTCGTAGCCGCGCGGCGATTCGGGAAACTCCTGGGCCAGCATCCAAGCAGCAGTGCTGGCTTGGACGCTATCAGAGATTGCCAGACCGTCGTAGGCAACGGTCAACCTACGCCAGTAATTGGCTTGGACCTCCGCCACGGGTATGACGCTCCTGCGAAGAAAAAGAGCCGCCTCCGTGGCGATTTGCCTCTTCGTCGCCTCCAGTTTGACCGTGTCTTTCTCGTCGCGGCGGTACAGGGCGTTCCAGCGGCCGACAATCGCGGAGTCGTCATTAGGGTGGTGCTCCAGCACGCGGCTCCACCAGGCGAGGCTCGAGTCGAACTTGTGCCAGTGGTCATAGACTCTGGCGAGGTTGCGCATATCCTGAATGTCGGCCGAGTCGCGAAGCAGCCGGGTCTGGTAGTACTGAACGGCCGAGTCGTAGTCGCGCCGGGCCAGAAACGCGTGCAGGCCCGGCTGCGGAACCGCGGACGAGAGCAAAGAGAGAATGAGAAGAGTCGCAGTCAATGTTGCCTCCGGTCGGTTTAGTCCTTTGAAGTTAGGCAACACTGCCCGGAAGTCAAGCGCGGTTGTCCCTGTGTCCGAACGCGGGATGGCATGCTTGACTTTTGAGGGTAGTCGAATACCATTTCTCCGCACCAATGGCAACCGAATCACAGGACATCATCGGCTTGGTCAGGGCCGCCGAGGCCCAAGCGGCAGAGGCGGCGAAGCTGGCCGAAGAGGAACGACGCCAGGTTATCGCGCAGGCTGAGCAGCAGGCCGCGGCGACAGTCACAGAGGCGCGGGAGCGCTGTCGCCGGGAGTATGAGGCAGCGTTGGCCCAGGCGAAGACCGAGGCGGGGGAACTCCAGGTGCGATCCGGAAAGGACGCTGAAGCGGCGGCTACCGCCGCACAGGTAGTCCCCGAAGACCGGCTGGGCAAGGCCGTGGATCTGCTGGTCGATAACCTGCGCCAACAGTGGCAGTAGAGAAGGTCTCCCGCGTACTGGTCGCGGTCCATCAGAAGACCCGCGACCATTTCCTGAAGAAACTGCAGCGCCTCGGCGTGATGCACGTCACGCAGACTGAATCGGCCACCCCGGACAGCCGTCAGGCCGGGTCGGACAGCCGCCGAGTCATCCAGGCAATCGAGACCCTGACCCCGCGAGCGAAGAAGAAGAAGGGTAGTCACGGCCGAAGGCTGTTGTCGCGCAAAGAGTATGACGAGCTCGCGGAGAGCTATAGCCACGACTCGACGGTCGAGCGGTTGAGCAGTCTGACCCGCGAGCAGGCCGAACTCGAGTCCCGCGTCAAGGCGGTTGATGCCGACGTCCGGAGACTGGAACCCTGGGCCGGCCTCGCTCATCCACCCGCGGAGATGTACGGGCTGAAGGCAGTTACCGTTTCATTTGGTGAATTCCCGGGCAAAGAAGACTTCGAGGCTGCCCGGGACGCTCTTCGGGATGGCCCCGGCGCAATCGAGCTGGTCGGCCAGTCTGATGGCGAGGTCCGCGTGCTCGTCGCCGCAGTCCCGGAATCGGCAGACCAGGTCGGACGGACCCTCGCCGAGCACCGTTTCGAGGTCGTGGACCTGCGGAACGTGAAAGGCCTGCCGCGGGACGTGCTGACCGGCCTCGCGCGTGATACCGCCGCTGCCGAAGCGCGCCTGGCAGCAATTGCAGTCGAACTTGAGGAACTTAGTTCTGACCTGCCCGAGCTCAAGGTCGCGGCAGATGCTCTGACGAACAAGGAAGCAAGGCAGGCGACGGCCGCGTCCCTGACACGGACCGAGTCGGTGTCGCTGATCCACGGTTGGGTGCGAACCCGGGACATGGGACGCCTGGACAAGCTGGTCGCCGACAGCGGAGCCGCCGCAATGACCGAGGTCCAGCCCGCACCCGGCGAAGAACCGCCCGTGGCCCTGATTAATCGTCCGGTGTTCCGGCCGTTCGAGCTGGTCCTGGAGCTGTTCAGCCTGCCAACACCCACGGAACTCGACCCTACCTGGGTAATCGCCCCGTTCTTCGGCGTCTTCTTTGCGCTGTGTCTGACCGATGCCGGATACGGAATTGTCCTGACTGTTGTGACTTACCTCTTCATGCGGAAAATGGGCGTGGACAATAAGCTGCTCGGCATCATCCTGATTGGGGCGATTATCACGATCCCTGCGGGCGCGCTCGTCGGCGGTTGGTTCGGTGACATGCCGGACCGGCTCGGCGTCGGCTGGCTCCAGTTGTTCAAGAACAGGCTGATGTGGTTCGACCCGGTCAAGGACCCGATGAAGTTCTTCATATTGTCAATCGCGCTTGGATACCTGCAGATGATTGTGGGTATCGCCCTCGAGATTGCGGACTGCATCCGCGTCGGGAACTACGGTGACGCCCTGCTCGGGCAGTTGCCATGGTTCGTGGCTCTGAACGCGCTCACCGCCAGGGTGGTGCTGGCCAAGTCGCTGCCGGCGTGGGGCAGCGCGGTGCTGATAGTCCTGATTCTTGCGTCCGTCGCGGCAATCGTCGTGTTCACCAAGCGGAGCCGGCCGACGGCCCTGAGCCAGACGCTGTGGTTCACGCTGTTCCTCGCATTCCTGCTGTATATTGGTGCGAAGCTGCACTGGCTCCCGGCGGGATTTGCCCTGGCAAAGTGGGCGTTCTGGGCAGTGTTCCTCGGCATGTTCGGGCACGCGATTGCGAGCATTCTACGGACGCGCAAGTTCACGCCGGTGCCGGTCGCGTTGGGGCTTGCGACCGCGGTGGCGCTGGTGCTGTACTTCGCACGGATTCTGCCGGCAGTGGTTCCGAGCATTGTCGGCGTGCTCTTTTTTCTGCTGTCGCCTTCGAATGCGACCGTGCTCGCGAAGTTCCTGTGGGGCGGCTACGCACTTTACGGTGCGACCGGCTACATCGGAGTGGTCCTGTCTTACATCCGGCTGATGGCGCTCGGCATGTGTACCGGCGGGGTCGCGGTCGCCATCAACGTCATTGCATGGATGCTGCTGTCGGTGCCGGTCGTCGGGATCGGCGCGGCCATCATCGTGTTGATAGTCGGTCACACGTATAATATTGCCGTGAACGTACTCGGGGCCTTTGTCCATTCGCTCAGGCTTCAGTACGTCGAGTTCTTCCCCAGGTTCTATACCGGCGGCGGCGAACGGTTCACGCCGTTCCGCGAGGCTAACCAGTTCGTGAGCGTGAAGTGATGCATGTCGATTTTGTGGAGAGTGGGGCTGTTGAGAAACCCCACCTATGTCACCCTGAACGAAGTGAAGGGTCTTCTAACTCTCGTAGAATCATCATCGCGAAGATTCTTCGCTGCGCTCAGAATGACAAGAGGCGGCTTCTTCAACAGCCCGAGAGTCCCCGCTAACGTGAGATAATAAGGAGGCCTAGTGGTTGACCCGTTTGGTCTGACGATTGCCCTGCTCGGATGCGTGGCCGCGGCCGTGCTGGGCGGAATCGGTTCGGCGATGGGTATCCGGCTGGTGGCGACTGTCGCGTCCGGCGTGCTGGCTGAGGACCCCAAGAAGTTCGGCAGCCTGTTCATCCTGGTGGCGCTTCCCGGCACCCAGGGATTCTACGGGTTCCTCGGCGCGTTTCTGGCGATGATGAAGCTGGGCGTACTTGGGCAGCTTGTGCCGATTACGTTCTGGCAGGGCATTCAGATGTTCCTCGCCTGCCTGCCGGTCGGCATCGCCGGGCTCGTCACGGCGATCTGGCAGGGCAAGGTTTGCGCCGCGGGCGCCGAGTTGGTGGCCAAGCGTGCCTCGGAAGGCACCAAGGGCGTGATCTTCGGCGCGCTGGTTGAAACCTACGCGGTGCTCGGGCTGCTCGCTACCATCTTCCTGCAGATGGGCGTCAGAATCGGCCAGTGAACGATTGCCGCCGCTGATTCATGGGTACGAACGAGCTGGTTGAGAAGATCCGGGCCGACAGCCGCGAGCGGGTCGCCGGAATCAATGCCGAGCGTGACAAGAAAGTCGCGGAGACCCGCGCTCGGGCTGCGGCTGAGGTCGCCGTCGTCGAGTCGGAGAGCGAGGAGCGTTCGCGGCGTGAGTGCGGCGCGATACTCGAACGGGCCCGGGGCCGCGCCCGGCTGGAACAGCGCAACGCGGTCCTGGCTGCGCGCTGGCAGGTGCTGGACCTCGTGGCCCGGCGCGCCCAGGAGAAGATTCTTGCCGATCCAGGCTACGCCGACGCCATGGTTCAGTTGGTTAAGAAGTACGGACAACCTGACTCGGTGGTGCGGTTGTCCGAGGCTGATTCGCGCTCGTTCGGCGCCCGGCTGGGCAAGACGTTGGGCGAGCCCGCGCCTATTGCCGGGGGAGTCTTGATTCAGACCGGCAAAGAGGAACTCAGCTTCTCGCTGACCGAGAACCTGTCTGACTCACGGCAGGATCTGGCCCCGGACCTGTCACAAATCCTGTTCCCGACCTGAGTCCGCCCCCGCGGAAAGGGGACAGTAGAAGGCGGAGAGTCCCATGTTCGACTTTGCCATTTCCACTTTGTCATTTCCCCTTCTCCACTTTGTCATTCTCGACGGAAACCGTATCCGGCCTGAGGCTGTATCCAGTCAGGCTGTCTGCCTCCCTGAACCAGTCCGGTTCGACCACCCGGTTTGAGATCTCAACGACCCGCCGGTGCCTTGACCCCGCGTTGAACTCTTCGGCGAAGGCGACCGCGTTCGAGCGCGACCCGTTGTAGAACCGCCAGAACAGCGTCGAGACGATGATTGACGCGCTTACCCAGTCGTCCGCCTTGGCAGCCCAGACCGCTCCGGCCAGGGACCCGGCAGTGATGGCGAAGCCGAGCAGGCCGGTTACCGTGTGTCCTGCGTAGATTTCACCTGAACCGGGGATGAACGACGAGAGCACGGCTGCGGTGGTCGGGCTGCGGCGCGGTCCTTCCTTCGTTGCGCCGATTGTGCTCGCGACCTCAGGCCTGCCTGCCAGTTCATAGCTTTTCGCCGCCGATGCAATGTCCCCTTTCTGCAGACGCAGCCACCCGATTGCGGAATTGAGAGTGGCACGGCGAGTCGAATCACGCGTGAACACAAGGAGGTCGGAAAGCTCAAACTCGGCCAGGTCGTACCGGCGTCTACGCGCATAGAACCCGGCCAGTGCGGTCTGGGCCGGTTCGGATAGTCCGGGCTCCAGCCTGCCGGCCGTCCGCAGTTCCTCGGCGGCAGTCGGCAGGTCGTTATCCGCGCCCAGGCTCAGCCCCAGCTTCATCCGGATGAGCCCGGCCGTCAGGCTGCCCGAATCTGAGTGGTACAACGAGCTACGAAACTCGCGGGCCGCTTCGTGATTGAAACCGTGCTTGAGCAAAGAGTCACCCAAAGAGATTTCAGATTGCAGATTGCAGATTGCAGATTGACAGAGCAGAACCAGAAGGAAGGTCATCGAGGCAAAGGGGAGAGGGGAAGCGGCAAAGGGGAAAGTGGAAATGTCGAAGTCGGATTCGGACTTTGTGCTTTTCCTTTTCCGACCTGCCTAGTCATTACCACTTTCCACTTTCCACTTCCCCGTGTCCGGTACGGGCGAGACCGAGTCGAGCAGAGAGCGGTAGTCGGGTTCAAGCGGGAGCAGGTTGAACAGCGAATCGGCGCGTTGGACGTAGCGCCGCTCCTGGAACAGATTGTAGTCGCGAGCCGCAACGTTGGCGCCGTACACATTGCCCGCGTAGAACAGGGCAGTGATGACGCCGAAGATGGATACCTTGACGCCGGTGCGGTCGCGGTGGGGCAGGTCGGCCGCGTACCACCATGTCACAAGGCCGGTGCCTACTACCGTCAAGAATGAATACGCACCGTCTCCGGCTCGGCCGGAGTAGAGTTGTCCGGCGCCCGGGACGATGGCTGAAAGCAGGCTGCTTGCGAGCCGGGAACGGCGGCGGATGTCTCGGCCGTCCATGGTGGCAAGGTGCTGTGCCGGAAGAGCGCTCTGGAGGGTGCTGAGGACCGATGCGCCATCGGCGAACCGATGCTGCTTGAACAAGGTCCAGCCGGCAAGCGCTCGTGCCTGCTGGGCAAGCGGGGCCGACACGACTGAGTCGAGTGCCGCTCTGGCTTCGGGATATTCTGCCTCGGCGAACAGGGTCCGTCCGACTCCGTAGCGGCTGAACTCCAGGACCGGGGTCGTTCTCAGGTCCATGAATGCCCGGCGCGCCCCGGAGAAGTCCTCCGCGCGAAGATAGGATTCGCCTGCCATCAGGCCGGCGTAGCCGCTCAGCATTGGGGAACCGACGGTGAACCTGACTCTCAAGTACTCGGCTGCTGCCTGCGAGTATTCGCCGGATGAGTACAGGAAGTCGGCAAAGCTGAGGCTCGGGCCCGGCGGTGCGGGAGCGGTTGACGCCGGCAGGCGACGGGACATGACCGAAACGTCCGACGTTTCGGATCGTGTCCCAAGCCGCTCCGACTGAGCCGCGACCACCAGCCCGGGTTCATCGGTCCGGCTGCGCCACGCGATGTGGTTCTCGACCCGGTCCGGCATCCTGCCGTCGATGACCGGGCCGGTGTAGTAGGTATCGTAGTAGGACCAGGCAAACGTATTGCACCTCATCAGCCGGTCCGCGCCGATGAGCACACCCGGCAGGAATCCCTGTGTTCGGATTGCGGCTTTGGTGAATTGCGAACAGGTAGGGGAGAAGTTGCAGAGGTTCTGGCCCTGCAGCGGGGAGAGGACCAGCTTGTACCCGCCTATCATCCAATCGCCGCAGACCGACAGCGGGTCGTATCGGGCGACACACGCGCCGGCCAGCCAGAAGACGAGGAGAGCGGTTCTTACCAACACCGGTCAGTATAGCCTTGACTGGGAACGAGTCAAACCGGCAGAAGCTTGATTCTGCCTCATCCTCGGCTACACTCAGACGAATGAATGCCGCGTCCTCTCTGAACCTTAACCTTAGCCTTGACCTCAACCTCCTTGGGGGTCGTTAGTGCGCTGTCTAGTGACCGGGGCCGGCGGAATGCTGGGGACCGAACTGGTCGAGTTCCTGCGCCGCCAGAATGAAGATGTCGTCGGCTGGGACCTGCCCGGTCACGATGTCACCGACATCGAGAAGACAATCAACGGAATTCACCAGGTCGGCCCCGATGTCGTGTTTCATCTGGCCGCGCGGACTGACGTGGACGGGTGTGAAGATGACGTGGCCGGGGCAACCAGCGTCAATTTCCAGGGTACGTGGGCCGTTGCGCTCGGCGTCGAGGAACTGAGCCGCAAGCTCGTTTATGTCTCGACCGACTATGTCTTTGACGGCCGGTCGGGAAAGCCCTATCGCGAGGACGACACTGCCAATCCTCTGTCGGTCTACGGCCGGACGAAACTACTTGGCGAGAACGCAATCAGGCGAAGCTGCAAGCGGCACTTCATCGTGCGGTCAAGCTGGCTGTACGGCAAGCATGGCCGGAACTTCGTTGATACCATACGTAAGAAGTCCCGGGAAGTGCCCAGATTGGATGTAGTTAGCGACCAGATTGGGTCGCCGACCTATGCGCGCGACCTGTGCCGGCCGCTTTGGGAGTTGGCGCGCTCTAAGTATTTCGGCACCTACCACGTGACGAATTCGGGTCAGTGTTCCTGGTGCGAGCTTGCCTCGGAGGTCGTCAGGCTTACCGGGGCGCAGTGCGAGGTTGTGCCGATTGACACGGCGGCCGCGGCAAGACGCGCGCCCCGACCCGCATACTCGGTGCTGGAGAACCGCAACTTCAAGCATCGGTTCGGCAAAGTCCTGCGGCCGTGGCAGGAGGCGCTGAAAAGCTACATCACCGGGAATGACAAAGTCGCAAGTCAGAATGACAAATAGAGGACCCCGGCTTGCGGCGGATTGCATCATATTGGTCGGAGGCAAGGTGCTGCTGATTCACCGGCGGAACGAGCCGGTTGGCTGGGCTCTGCCGGGCGGATTCGTTGAGTATGGCGAGACCGTCGAGGTTGCGGTCAGGCGCGAGATGAAAGAGGAGACCGGGCTTGAACTCGACCAACTCAGGCAGTTCCGTGTCTATTCAGACCCGGGGCGGGATCCGCGCGGCCACACTGTATCGGTGGTGTTTGCTGCCCGGGGCATCGGTAACCCCGAAGCCGGAGATGATGCCGACCGGTATCGCCTGGTTGAACTGAACGACATCCCCGAGGCCGAATTGGTCTTCGACCACGCGCAGATACTGAGATACTTCAGGGATTCCGGCGCGGAAATCTAGGCCGGGTAGGCGTTAAGCTGGGTTGCCCACTTGCGCAGGGCTTCCATCCGCGTCCGGTCGTCTTCCGACAGAACCAGGGGCCGGCCGCGGCAGTCGATGATGACTCCGACCAATCCGCCTTCGACCTGGGCTTCGTGGGCCT